>NZ_JBHSNC010000017.1:0-134991 GCF_042655785.1 Cohnella yongneupensis | reverse complement strand
GTTTTCCCGTCAATTCGTGGACAACTAACACCGTCTAGTGCTGGACGAATTACGCTAGCTCTAACAGTAAGCTAAGCGTTACGCCGCTTTTGGCCATCTCTTTGTGAATGTACTCGTAATCTGGATGTTTGCGGCTGGGCGTCGGATCCACCTCAGCGAACAGACGTTGTCGAAGCTCCCCATCCGTTAACTCTTTCTCTAACGGCCATGAGATCCCCACTTCCTCTGAACGTTGAATGATTTTGGAGACGGTGTTGCGCGAGCAGGCGCAACTGGCAGCGATGTTGCGCTGACTGATCCCTTGAATATGGAGCCGCAGGATTTCACGATATTGGGTCATTGTATGACCTCCTCACGAATGATTTGCGATTGTCTTCCGACAACGCATAGAGTCATTCTAGCAGGAGGTTTAAGCGGTGGCTCTCACCACCGGAAGGGTGGCTCAAAAACGCCGGAGAGGTGGCTCTCACTCACCGGAACGATGGCTCAATTTGCTCCGGAGTATTCAGCGATAGAGCCTCGTGGGATGTCCTGGGGCGGCGAAGCTCGGCAAGACAAGAAAATCCAATTCGCGTCATGGAGTAAATTGGGGGCTGCTCAGTAGTTTCGGCGATTTCTTCATTAATCCGAGTGTGTTATAGTTAAGAAGTGCGCTTTATTGGGTTTTCGGAAATATCTCAGAACATGTAGGAGAGTTTATGGATAAATATACAGTAAACCTAAATGCAATGAAAAAATACTATTATTTACTTACATTATTGGTGAAAAAAGATATAAAGAAGAAGTATAAGGGATCTTTCTTGGGGATAATATGGAGTTTATTAAACCCATTACTTAATATGATTGTTTTAACTATTGTTTTTTCAACCCTATTTGATCAGAACGTTAAAAGCTTTCCGGTATACTTATTGTGCGGATCCCTATTATTCGGATTCTTTTCAACTAGTACTTCTGAATCCATGCATTCGATTATTTCGTCCGCTAGTTTATTTAATAAAGTATACATACCCAAGTATATTTTTACGGTGTCGCAAATTATTTCCAACTTCATCTTTTTTGCGATCTCTCTTATTGATTTAGTAATTATTATGATTGCTACCAGAGCAGAAGTAACAATGAATATTCTATATGCTCCTATATATCTTGTTTTGTTATTTATATTCACCTGTGGAATAGGTCTTTTGCTCGCAACGATAACCGTTTTCTTTAGAGACGTAGAACATCTATACGGAGTAATCACTACAATATTAATGTATACTTCGGCTATTTTTTATCCTGCAACAATTATTCCGGAGAAATACGGTCTTATCCTAACGCTTAACCCAATCCACTATTTCATCAAGGGATTTAGAGATGTTGTTTATTCCGGTGTGGCCGCAGATCCCAATAATCTATTGATTTGTACGTTTATAGCTGTTCTTTCCATGGTTGTTGGTGTAATCGTATTCGAAAGAAAACAAGATAAATTTATCCTCCACACTTAAAGAGGTTATGAAATGAAGACAGTAGAGATAAGCGTTGAAAACGTGTCAATGAAGTTTAGGCTCGCAAATGAAAAAGTGGATACTCTTAAGGAATATATAGTCAGAATGCTGAAGAAAGAAATTCGTTATTCTGAGTTCTATGCTTTAAAATCGGTTAACTTCGAGATATTTCGAGGTGAACGAATTGGGATCATCGGACATAATGGAGCGGGCAAAAGCACGTTATTGAAGATTATATCCGGTATTATCAAACCTACCGACGGAAAAATCGCCGTGAATGGTAACGTCGCACCGCTTCTTGAGCTAGGAGCAGGATTCGATTTTGATATCTCTGGTTCGGAAAATATATATCTGAATGGCGCGATACTCGGAAAATCAAAGGAGTATTTAAAGGGCAAGTACGATGAAATCGTAGAGTTCTCGGGGCTTGAGAGGTTCATTCATACACCAGTGAAAAACTATTCTTCGGGAATGCGGGCTCGACTTGGATTTTCAATTGCAACCCAGGTCGATCCCGATATTCTAATTTTAGATGAGATATTAGGGGTAGGAGACGAACAATTTAAAAGGAAAAGCTCCAATAAAATGATAGAAATGATGAACAGCGGTAAAACGATCATTCTTGTTTCTCACAGCATTGATCAGATTAGGAATCTCACGGATCGAGTAATCTGGATGGATAAAGGCGAGATTAAGGGGATTGGTGAGTCCAATCAAATTTGCGACTTGTATTTGAATGAAATGAAAAAGTAAATCCCGCTATATAATAGGGAAGACTATTTCAAGATCTTCCTACAATGCGCTTGATGGTATCACGCAGTTTGTAATACTTCGTTAACATTCGCCAACCATTGGAGCTGTATATTCTGCTTAGCTCTTCTCTGGAAGAATTTAGCTCCATATCACGATCACGTACTGCATGATTTAATTTCTCGTTCTGCATTTCAAGAACCCTAATAAACTCAACTGTCAATTGAAACCTCGGCAAAGCTTGTTTCTTTAGCCATTCAACACCTGAAACCGGAAGTCCGGGATAATCTAGAGTACTTGGAGCTTCAATCGATGTATCATTTAGCAAGTGATGATAATGTAAGGCAATTACTTCGCCAAACTTTCCGCTTTCCATTTCAGGAAGTAGAGACTCACAACTATTTAGTGGAAAATTATGGCCGGCAGGCAATTCGCGCAAAGTTAAGTTTGAGCCCCAAATTGCCAATGAAAGGCAAGCTTGGCTACTTCCCCAGTACTCGCTTCCAGCAACACTTACCAGGCCGTGCCCGGCTTCTATCCGTATTCCCTCATTAGCGAATGGCTTAATTCCTGCTTCAACAGATTTAAGAAAATAATCGGCCGTCCGCTCAAGTATGTTGCGGTTTCTTTGGACAACAACGAACCCACCATTATAACTAGCCTTCACTGTCTGACGATCGACTGTCGACACGACATACGGGAGCGCGTTATAATCGACCTCACATATGCTACATAAGTTTCTCCAGTAGACATCCCGAGGATCCCCTTCTCCTTTCGTACACATACCGACGAAACCAACCGGTCTTGCTGCTGCATCGTTACTTCCCAAGTCCAAATCTGGTTCTGCTAGAAATACGATATCACTGTCTAAAGCGACTAATATGTCCGCGGTCGACACTCTTTCATACTCCGCACAGGCAAGCACTCTGAAGCTTGTGCCATATTCCGGGCAAGGAGATTCCACAGTTAACGGAATGTATTTCACATTTAGTTTATTTAAACGCTTCAATGTCACATCATTCGGACGGCGATCAGGTCGCGGCGAAATCACCGCAATACCTGACAGAGCATAACGACCGCCGAACTGTCGGATACTTTCACACAGCATTAATGCCTGAGCTTCCAATATCCCTGCTTCAGCAATAATAATAAATTCAAGATTCATGTCAGTCCCCCGTAGAGTTTGATGTCCATCTGATGCCAAACCGCTCTGCTAATAGCTTCTCACTAGGAGCCGATAAGGCTTTTATCTGTCGCCTGAATTCCGCGGATACTGTTTGGGGGTAGCTGGTCGAACCCAACAGTTTATCTATGTAAGCGATTTTTGCCAACAATTCTTCTCTTGCTTCAGGAAGTTGAACACTGTTCATTCGCCGCACTAGATCGACTCCTAGCGGGCTTAAAGATTCGTTCATACGTGGAACATCCGGTAAAGTGGTATCGGAAACCCCGAGAATGGATCGCGCCTGAACCAGAATGTCAGCTGATTCATATTGGGTAACCACTATTGATTCTTTGCCAAACAAGGACTCGATTCCGTATATAAAATTCGCATAATCAAGCCGCTTGCGAAACGACGGATACTGGATGATATCCTCCATCGACAGCGACGTACCGTTTTCAGGTGTATACTTAGTGGGTGGATTTTTAACGACCTGCCCGTAGCGGGACAGTGCGAAAGCAAGTGGTTCTCGAAAGACGCACCATACCGAGACATCGAATAAATTAGCTAGATCGCTTAACATTCCTCGAGCTATTGCCGAATAGTTCGACCAATGGTTAAAGATCCCCTCGGTAGATAGCACCACTAATGTTGCACGTGACTTAACAGACATATCAGACAACTCGTCAAATTTGGAGCGAAAGCTAGCTCTGTCTTCTTCCAGTAAATGTTGCACAAGCCACTGATGTTTCTTCATCATTCCAGGTGCAATGTCCAAGTCAGGATATAGGATCCCTTCTTTCAAAAGCCGGTCGCGGTGAGCGAACATACTCTGTTGAAAGGTGGTCGTTCCAGTTTTAGGTGTTCCCGCGTGTATAAGTAGTTTGGTTTTTCTCTTAAACCCAAACAATTCCAATCACCTCCCGAAATAATTGCATTGTAAATATAGCCTTAGTACAGATTACTTCATCAAACCAGCTAGTATCAATCTAATTCGACATTTAACTTGTTATATTTCGAAATTGCATTTAGGATAGAGAAAAATGCATATAAATGGAGAGCTTGTAATCAATGATGAACGATCATAAAGAGAATAACAATGAAGTAATCTTGCATGTCGGTTTACATAAAACAGGGACGACTAGTATCCAGGAGACATTTTTTTTAAATGACAACAACAGACGTCTGGAAGACAAAGGGTACATCTATCCCAAATGCTGGACTGCAAATCACTCCGCTTCTGTTTATAGCGCGTTTTGCGACGATCCTACTCAATACCATGCCAATATTAGGAGTGGAGCGAGTGCTGATCAGATCAAATATAATAATGAGAGATATTTGAAGGATTTAAAAAAGGAATTGGAGGAAAGAGGGCTATCGAAATTAATTGTTTCGGGTGAAGATATATCTCTTCTTTCATTAGACAACCTGAATGCTTTAAAAGCATATTTAATAGCGGTGCATTCCAATAAGATTAAAGTAATGATATATGTAAGAGACCCATTGCACTGGGCTATAAGTACCATTCAGCAATTCATTAAAAACGGCAGACAAAATTATCAAAGCGCGTTAGCACTCATGAAACAAAGCATCGGAAATCTCTTTGAAGATCGTATTGGAAAATTCATGCATGTCTTTGGAAGCGAAAATGTACGTGTGTATTCATTCGAAGAGGCGGTTGTGCATGATTATGGCCCTGTGGGTCACTTTTTATCCGTAATCGGGATGAATCCTGAGGACATCGCTGAATTTAATATCGTTAAGGCTAATGAGAGCATCTCATTAATTGCGGGAGAAATCATTTCATATATTAATGAACGGATGCCCTTTTTTATAGATGGGAAAATGAACGAGGACAGAGCCAATGGCGATATTTATCCATTCATGAATGTAAAAGGATCTAAATTCGATATTGATTACACCAATAAGCAGATCCTATTGGAAAATAGCCAAAGCAGCATCGAATGGTTAAAGAAAAACTGGGGGATTGATTATTCTAGCAGCGAAGTATTGTCTACGGAACCATTGAACTCAAAACTTTCTGAAGAA
The DNA here is from genome assembly GCF_042655785.1 of Cohnella yongneupensis. Taxonomy (NCBI): domain Bacteria; kingdom Bacillati; phylum Bacillota; class Bacilli; order Caryophanales; family Paenibacillaceae; genus Cohnella; species Cohnella yongneupensis. The sequence continues at coordinate 129,546 of NZ_JBHSNC010000017.1, read as the reverse complement.
AGAATCGAGGAAATTGTGCGGGCGTCTATGGAAGTGTCTGCAACGCTGAAGAATTTAGCAATAGAGTATATACAGATAAAGCAGCCTTGATTAAAAGGAGAATAATCGGTGATTATCGATAACGGAAAGTTCGACCTTCATATGCATACGACAGCATCCGATGGGGAGTATTCTCCAGCCGATCTCGTAAGAAAAGCGGCACCGCTTGATCTACGGGTCATTGCCATAACCGATCACGATACCTTAGATGGTGTTGCCGAAGCGCAAAGAATCGGCCGCGAGGTTGGCGTAGAAGTGATTGCTGGAGTGGAACTAAGCACCAAGCATGAGGGTAAAACAATAGATATTCTCGGGTACAAGCTGAATAAAGTCGAGGAGCTTAATCAGCTTTTGACAAGAATGCGTAGGGCAAGGGAAAGTCGCGCTCAAGTGATCATCGAAAAGTTTGCTGAGATCGGTATGCCAATTATGATGGACGATATTATGGAGTTTAGTCAGGGAGGCGTAATCGCGCGTCCTCATATCGCCAAAGCCGTCGTAAAGAAGGGCTATGTAGCGGATTATCAGCAAGTATTCGATGAATACCTTGCAGACGGGAAGCCGTGCGCGATCGATAAGACGATTATTACGCCAGAAGAAGCTATAGAGCTAATTCATGATGCCGGGGGAAAGGCAGTATTAGCTCACCCGGTATATCTCAAAGACGATGAATTTGTCGAAACGCTATTACGTTTTCCATTCGATGGCATTGAAGTATGGCATCGGAGTCATAATCCTGAAGATGTAAGCCGGTATAAGGCGCTTGCCCGCAAGTATCAGATTCTCATGACAGGCGGTTCTGATTTTCATAATGATGATCACCAATTAGGGAGTTTTGGTTACACAGTGGAAACCGATAAGAAGAAAATGTAAATATTTTGAATAACTGGGTTGACTCGCACTACGCAAAAAGACGACTTCTGTTCAATTTCGAATAGAAATCGTCTTTTTCTTCGTAAAGCTACTGGAAGGTTAAGTATAGGCATTATTGTTCACACTATGATAAACTTAGTTTGATATATTTCGACACCGAATGCGTTTTCTCGGGAGGGTTTGAGTCACATGAACGGGGCAAAGAAACAAAAGATGAGCGGATGGGGTCGTTATCCCGTTCAAGAGAGTTATGTAGTGAGACCTGAGAATTATGACCAATTGAGAGAGAGTGCCTCCTCTTTATCCTTAAAAAGTTATCTTGCATACGGTATGGGACGCAGCTATGGAGATTCTCCACTAAACAAAGACGGCGGTCTGATCATTACAACCAAGCTCAATCACTTTATCTCTTTTGATGAACAAACGCTAACGTTAGAGTGCGAAGCAGGCGTTTCGTTTGAGGAAATCCTGGATGTGTTTTTGCCGAAAGGTTACTTTCTTCCTGTTACACCGGGAACTAAGTTCATTACGGTTGGCGGAGCTATAGCGAATGATGTTCACGGGAAAAACCATCATATTGATGGCGCCTTCTCGCAGCACCTTCTAGACTTCACGCTGCTACTGGCTTCTGGAGAAGTACTCCGCTGTTCGAGAGATGAGAACGTTGAGTTGTTCTGGGCAACTATCGGAGGAATCGGTTTAACCGGCATCATACTTACAGCAAAGTTCTACCTGATTCCGATCGAAACCGCTTATTACGATGTGCATTATCAACAGGCTAGGAATTTGGATGAGGCGTTGCGATTATTCAACGAATCCGATGATCAATACCGTTATTCCGTGGCTTGGATAGATTGTCTGGCAAAGGGCTCATCCTTAGGGCGAAGTGTGTTGATGCGCGGAAATCACGCAAATCTTGCAACAGTAAAAAAGAGAGATCCACTTCAAATCCTACATAAGACCAAACTGTCAATTCCGATAGATTTTCCATCTTTCATACTTAATAAACTAACCATTAAATCTTTTAACTCTCTTTATTACAACATACACCCCAAGGACTCGCACAAAATCGTGGGCTATGATAGTTTTTTCTATCCTTTGGATTCGATTCACCAGTGGAATCGCATGTATGGAAAGAAAGGTTTCGTGCAATATCAAGCGGTATTTCCCCCTGAGACGAGCCACCAAGGCTTAACAGAGATGCTAGAGTGTCTAAGTAGTTCCAATAGAGCCTCCTTTCTAGCGGTACTGAAAAGTTCTGGAGCAGAAAGTGGTGGTCTACTCTCCTTTCCAAAGAAGGGTTACACGTTAGCGCTAGATATACCCATAAATAATGACGCTATCTTTTCCTTCCTTTACTCGTTAGATGAAATTGTAATTCGTCATGGGGGTAGGGTGTATTTGGCGAAAGATTCAACATTGGCACCGGAACACTTTGCAGCCATGTATCCGAGCTTGGAGCGTTTCAAACAAATTAAAAACCGGGTTGACCCTGATCATGTGTTCTCTTCATCCATGGCCAGACGGCTACGGATAGTGGAGGGTTAATATGAAAAACGTCCTTGTACTCGGTGCGACTTCTGGCATAGCCCAAGAAATCGTAAAACAGTTAGCGAATGATGGAGTTAATCTTGTTTTGGCTGGAAGATCTGAGAGCGAGTTAGGCAGATTGCAAGGAGATTTGCGGGTTCGTCACAATGGGAACTTTCACGTAGCCAATTTTCAAGCAACTGCTTTTGAAACACACGTTTCCTTCTTTGACGAGTGTGTTAGAAATCTTGGCCATTTGGACGGTATTATACTTTGCTATGGTTATATGGGCGACCAGCAACAATCGCAAGTCGACAACAACTTGGCTAAGGAAGTCATTGATGTAAACTATACTTCCTGCGTTTCCATTCTACACATTGCTGCCCAATATTTCGAGGCAAGGAAAAGCGGGTTCATCTGTGCCATATCCTCAGTAGCTGGTGATCGAGGCCGCCAAAGTAACTATATCTACGGATCGGCCAAAGGAGCGCTTTCCCTGTTTCTACAAGGACTAAGAAATCGATTGTCCAAATCAGGAGTAAACGTCCTTACGGTAAAGCCTGGCTTTGTAGATACGAAGATGACGTTCGGGCAAGAAGGGCTGTTTCTAGTTGCAAAGCCGGAGCGTGTAGCTCGAGACATCATTAAAGCTATTCGTAAAAACAAATCCATCTTATATACGCCATTTTTCTGGAAGTGGATCATGCTCATTATCAAGTCGATTCCGGAACGGATTTTCAAACGATTATCCTTATAGAGGTGTTTTATGTATTATTTTTTAGCCCCGATGATCGCTTGGTTTGTGGCAGGAACGCTCAAATATTGCATCAATTATATGCGGTTCGGTAAAGAAGCCAAGAGTCGTGTCGGTAATGGAGGGTTTCCAAGCAATCATACAACGATTGTAACAACCGTTACTTTCATGATTGGATTTCAGGAAGGGTTTTCAAGTCCAACTTTTGGTCTTGGTGTCGCTGTAATTATGGTAGTGATTATCGATGCTACAGGGCTTAGAAGACATGTCGGGAACCATGCTGTCAGCCTCAATCAATTATCGGTGGGTGAATCGAAGAAGCACCGAGAAAGCATGGGACACACCAAGCTTGAAGTGTTGGGCGGGTTGTTGTTAGGAATTCTACTCGGATTTCTATTTCATTTATTTATTTAGGAGTGAAAACATTGGAGCTTCAAACGACAATACCTGCTTCAAATCCCACCTACTCAAACGTTTTTAAGGGATTGGTGAGGGAGCTCCGCCCAAAACAATGGACTAAAAATTTATTGGTGTTTGCTTCTGCAATGTTTGCAGGAACCATGCTGGAGCCCTCTAACCTTATTAATGCTTTTATTGCATTCATATGCTTTTCATTTATGGCCAGCACTATTTATATCATTAATGATATCGTTGATTTGGAGAAGGATCGTCTGCATCCTGACAAATGTCATAGACCGATCGCTTCTGGAGCGGTTACGGTGTTCCAAGCGATTATAACTGCAATTGTTTTGTTCGTAACATCGGCAGGTCTTGGCTTGTTTGTTAATATAGAGCTTTTGTTGATTTTGGGTGTATATTTCGCATTGAATCTTGCATACAGCCTTCGACTTAAACACGTTGTAATCATAGATGTTATGATTATCGCCTTTGGTTTTGTTCTACGAGCTGCTGCTGGAGCATTTGCGGTAGGCCTTTATCTGACCCCGTGGTTTGTATTGTGTACCTTATTACTTTCCTTGTTCCTTGCACTTGGTAAGCGCAGGCACGAGCTTGAACTTTTTACGAACGATCCATCGCGTAGAAGAAAGGTTCTTGACTTTTATACGGTTAAATTATTGGATCAGTTAATGGCAATTGTTACAGGCGTCGTTATCATGTTTTACTCTATGTATGCCGCTACTGAGCAGCCGGCCATGATGTATACCATCCCATTTGTTATCTACGGAATTTTCCGCTATTACTATTTGGTGCACATGGAGAATGGCGGCGGTAAACCAGAGGAGATTCTGTTGACGGATCGCCATATCCTCGTAACGATCGTTCTTTTCGGCGTAGCCGTGATCTATGTCAAACAATTCGTTTAGTTCCTTGGAGGCGTAATGGCAGACTTCAACTTGAAAATAATCATCCCCGGTGCAGCTGGACTTGTTGGACAAAATTTGATCATCCTGCTGAAAGAACGCGGGTATCGCAATATTGTTGCAATTGATCAACACCCCTATAACTTAAAGTATTTACGGGAATTGCATCCAGATATAGAGATTATTCAGGCGGATGTTTCCAAACCTGGAGAGTGGATCGAGTCGTTTGAGGGCGGGGATGTATTGATTATGCTCCAAGCCCAGATTACAAGTAAAACAGCTGAACCGTTTGTTCAAAATAATATCGTCGCAACAAAGCATATTTTGGAAGCGTCAAAAAGATTCGCTATTCCCTATATCGTCCATATCAGCTCTTCAGTTGTTATTTCAGTTGCAGATGACGACTATACAAGAACAAAAACTGAACAAGAGGAGATCGTAATTAACAGTGGGTTTAATCACTGCGTATTAAGGCCCACATTGATGTTCGGATGGTTTGACCGCAAACATTTAGGCTGGCTGTCCAGGTTTATGAAGGTCACACCCGTATTCCCTATCCCGGGTGATGGTAAATTCATGCGACAGCCTTTATATGTAAAAGACTTTTGCCGTGTAATCATAGCATGCATGGAACAGCGACCGGACGGAGGAGTCTACAATATCACTGGCAAAGAGCGCATTGATTATGTGGATATCATTCGCACTATCAAAAGGATTAAGAAACTGCGGACATTCATCTTGCATATTCCAATGGGCCTCTTTTACTATTTGTTGAAGCTATACGCCGTATTTAGCAAGAAACCACCTTTTACCGCTGACCAATTGAAGGCGTTAACCGCAGGTGACCAATTTCCTGAGGATCCTTGGTGGAAAGAATTTGATATAACGCCGACACCATTTGACCAAGCAATGTGGGAAACCCATCATGATGCAAGATACAGTAGCTATATTTTAAAACGATGAGGTGCAGACATGAAACGAATTGCAGTGATCGGTGCTGGTGCAATGGGACTGGCTTGCGCCTATGATCTCAGCAAACAAGGGTATACTGTCGACATTTACGAAAGAGACGATCGGATAGGCGGGATGTCGGCTTCGTTTGATTTTGACGGAATGCCTATTGAACGATATTACCATTTCGTTTGCGCGCCGGACTATACATTGTTCGATGTCATGAAAGAGTTGGGGATCTATGAGAAGTTAAAATGGGTAGAGACTAAGATGGGTTTCTTCTATGAAGGAAAGCTTTATAAATGGGGGAATCCACTATACTTATTAACTTTTCCAAAGGCATCGTTAATTGCCAAGCTGCGTTATGGACTTCACATCTTTCTGACTAGCAAACGTAACAAGTGGGATTCGTTAGATAAAAAAAAGGCTTCGGAATGGATTCGTTCTTGGGTCGGCCGAAAAGCATATGATATTTTTTGGCGTCCATTATTTGATTTGAAATTTTATGAGTTAAGTTCCTCAATTTCTGCGGCATGGATAGGGACACGAGTTAAGAGAGTAGGCGTATCTCGCAAAAATATTTTTACAGAGCGAATGGGTTATATTGAGGGTGGATCCGAAACTTTGCTTCAAGAGCTTAAGCATAAAATTGAAGGAAATAATGGAAACATATATCTTCAACGTGGAATCGATGAGGTCGTTATTGAGGCAGGCAAAGTGAAAGGTATTCACTCTGCAGGCGAATTTATCGCTTATGATCAAGTTGTATCCACAGTTCCACTCCCTTATGTGCCGAAAATGATACCAGCATTACCGGATCAAATAAGGCAACAAATCGCCTCAGTAGATAACATAGGAGTCGTATGTGTTATTCTCAAATTGGCTAAGCCACTCTCTGAAAACTTCTGGATGAACATTAATGATTCCCGTATACAGATTCCTGGTGTTATTGAATATTCCAACCTTTATCCGCTGCAGGACAAAGTTGTCTATGTTCCATTCTACCTTCATGCAGACCATCCGAAGTATAAAGAATCGAACGAATCGTTTTTGTCGGAAGTCATCTCTTATATGAAGATGTTAAATTCCGACTTTGATGAAGATTGGATAAAAGCGATGCATGTACACAGGTACCAATACGCCCAACCGGTATGCCCGCCTGGATTTCTGACCATGCTGCCTTCGATGAAATCGGAAGTGAAAGGCCTCTATATGGCAGACACTTCCTATTATTACCCCGAAGATCGATCGATTTCGGAAAGCATGCGAGTCGGGTTGGAGCTTGCTGCGCTCGTAAGGGAAGGTTGATTCCATTGAAAGTAATGCGAATTTTCCAATCGAAGCAGTTCGTTAAATTTATATTGGCAGGCGGCTCTGCGGCAGCGATAAATTTCGGTTCGAGAATAGTTCTAAATCTATACGTAAGTTTTTCCGTCTCGATTGCGATTGCTTTTGTATTAGGGCTAAGTGTAGCTTTTATTTTAAATAAACGGCTTGTTTTTGAGGATGCGGACCAAAGAACTGCTCGGCAGGCGTTGATTTTTTTAATCGTTAATCTGATTGCACTCGTTCAGACCTATATTATAAGTATCCTTCTGGTAGAGTACATTTTTCCTTGGTGGAATTATGGTTGGCATACGCATGAAGTTGCACACCTAACTGGGATTTGCTTCCCCCTTATTACAAGTTATATCGCTCATAACTATGTGACATTTAAGTCCTAAATGAGACTCAGGGAAAAAATGGACTTCTGCTACTCAAGATCACTATGTAGATATACGTTGGGCTTAATGGTATAAATGAAATTAGCTATTAAGGAAATAATTGTAGAATAGACAATACAAATGTCGGGAGAGTTTAATATGGAACCATTAAAAGAGATATATGAAAATCGTTGGGACACTGAGGAATTAAAGCAAGTTCGAAAAGTATGGGAGATTATTGTTAAAGACTATTTCCAAAAATTCGTCCCACAAAATGCTGCTGTTTTAGATGTAGGATGCGGTTATTGTCATTTTGTCAATTTAATTGATGCAAAAGAAAAAACAGGAATAGATGCGAATCCTGATGTGAAAAATCATGCGAATAAAGATGTCAAGATTGTATTGGTCAATAATCTATCGTTGGATGAGTTGGAGAAAGACCATTATGACGTTGCGTTTGTAAGTAACTTTCTCGAACATTTAGAAAATTCGACAGAAGTGCTGAATTTGTTGTCCAATCTTAAAAAAGTATTGAAAAAAGGCGGCAAAGTTTTTATTCTACAGCCTAATTTCCGTTTGATTGGTAGAAGATATTTTGATTTTATTGATCATAAAACCATTTTAACGGACACCAGTTTAGAAGAAGCATTTTCAATAACAGGTTATAAAGTAGTTCATAAAGTAGTTAGGTTTTTACCTTATACTACAAAATCGAAAATACCGAAATGGCCATCGCTTGTTAAATTATATTTAAAATTAAGACCTATTTGGTTACTAATGGGTAAACAAAGTTTCTATATAATCGAAAAGCAGTAGAGTAGATAAAGTGCTAAATCAAATTGAAATGTGGGTGGAGTTATGAAAGGCATTATCTTAGCTGGTGGAACAGGCTCACGACTTTTTCCTCTCACGAAAGTTACGAACAAACATCTGCTTCCTGTCGGGAAATACCCGATGATATTCCATGGGATTGCCAAGTTAAAAGAAGCGGGAATACAAGATATCCTTATCGTGACTGGCAAAGATCACATGGGCGATGTAGTAAATCTGCTCGGAAGCGGACGCGAGATGGGGTTATCCTTCACGTATAAAGTCCAAGACGAGGCTGGCGGCATTGCGCAAGCATTGGGTATGGCCGAACATTTTGTAGGGAATGACTCCATGGTCGTCATTCTTGGAGATAACGTATTTGCGGATAGTATTGCCGGCTATGTGGACAACTTCAGGTGGCAAGGGAATGGGGCCAAGATCTTAATTCAAGAAGTTCCGGACCCGAAGCGTTACGGCGTGCCGGAATTGGATGGGAACCGTATTATTTCGATCGAAGAGAAGCCGCAGGAACCTAAGAGCACTTACGCAGTTACAGGAATATACATGTACGATGCCGCTGTGTTCAATATCATTCGCACGCTTAAGCCTTCGGGTCGCGGCGAACTTGAGATTACGGACGTGAATAACGCTTATATCGAATCGGGTTCCTTAACCTATGATGTATTGAACGGTTGGTGGACAGACGCCGGGACATACGATTCTTTAATGAAAGCGAACGAGCTTGCACAGGATATCCGATTCAGCGAAGAGTTCGGAAAATTAAAGATATAAGGTGATAGGATGCTAGTTAGAGAAGGCTCATTGCCTGGTGTGAAGCTAATTGAACCTGCGGTGTTCGAGGACAACCGGGGCTTTTTCATGGAAAGCTATAACGCGGAACGGTTTGCAGCTTCGGGGATCCCAATGACATTCATTCAAGATAATCATTCCTTGTCCGTTCAGGTCGGCGTGTTGCGAGGTTTACATTATCAATTGAGTCCGAAAGCGCAAACTAAGCTAGTCCGAGTAACGTCCGGCGCTATTTATGACGTGGTGGTGGACATTCGGCACGGATCGCCAACTTTCGGTCAATGGGAAGGCTTCGAATTGTCCGCCGCCAATAAGCGCCAGCTATTGGTTCCTGCCGGTTTCGCGCATGGGTTTTGCACGCTAATGCCGAATACGGAAGTTCAATACAAGGTCGATTCGCTCTACTCTGCGGCGCATGACCGAGGGATCGCATGGGATGATCCGTCCATTGGGATACAATGGCCGACGAGCGAGCCGATTTTATCCGATAAGGACTCCAAGCACCCTCTTCTTGCCGATGCTGACAACAACTTCATCTATTAAAGGGTGACTTCATTGAAATTATTGATTACAGGCGGGGCTGGGTTTATTGGCAGCAACTTCGTTCACTACATGTTGCGCGAGCATCCGTCTTACCAACTGATTAACGTCGATGCGCTTACGTATGCAGGAAATCTCGATAATTTAGCAGCCGTGGCTCAAGAGTCACGGTATTCCTTCGTGAAGGCGGATATCGCCGACGTATCCGCGATGGAGCCGCTGTTTGAGGATGGCATAGATGCCGTAATCAACTTCGCGGCGGAGTCCCACGTAGACCGGAGCATCACGAACCCGGGCATCTTCGTTCACAGCAATATACTTGGAACTCAGACGTTATTGGATCTAGCACGGAAGTATAACGTCAATAAATACGTACAAGTTTCGACAGACGAAGTATATGGGACGCTAGGAGCCGATGGTTTATTCAGCGAGACGACGCCTCTTACTCCAAACAGTCCGTACTCGGCAAGCAAGGCGGGCGCAGACCTGCTTGTACGCGCTTATCATGAAACATTCGGTTTGCCGATCAACATAACGCGTTGCTCCAACAATTACGGACCGTATCAGTTCCCCGAAAAGCTCATCCCTCTTATGATACGCAATGCATTGGCGGATAAACCGTTGCCCGTATACGGCGATGGACTTAACGTGCGCGATTGGCTATACGTAGAAGATCATTGCAGTGCAATCGATCTCGTGCTTCACCAAGGTCGCAATGGGGAAGTCTACAATGTTGGAGGCAATAATGAGCGGACGAACTTGCATGTCGTACGGACGATTCTGGAGCAACTCGGCAAGCCGGAATCTTTGATTACGTATGTTGAGGACCGTCTAGGTCATGATCGCCGTTATGCGATCGATGCATCGAAAATTCGCAAAGAGTTGGGCTGGACGCCTAAGTACCATTATGAATCCGGTATTCAAGCGACGATTCAATGGTATCTCGAGCATGGAGAATGGATGGATCGAATAGCATCGGGAGCTTACCGTGCATGAATGACGTAACGGATAAGACGTTTACGATCGTTATCACGGGAGCCGGGGGTCAGTTAGGTCAGGAACTCGCGCGAATGAGCGTTGCACCGCATATTCGTATCGTTGGACTAGATAGAAGCAAGCTCGACATAACGGATGCGGACCAGTGTAAGTCGGTTATGGATGAACTTAGACCGGATGCGATTATTCATGCCGCAGCTCATACTGCGGTCGATCGCGCGGAGGCTGAACCGGATACGGCCCGGCTCGTGAATGTATTAGGTACCCGCAACGTCGCGATTGCGGCGGAAGCGGTGGGGGCAAAGTTCATCTTCGTAAGCACGGACTACGTATTCAACGGCAAGAACGTGACGCCGTACAGCGAGCACGATGCCACCGACCCGCAATCCGTATATGGGAGAACGAAGCTGGAAGGCGAGCGTGAGGCGGCCGCGCACTGTTCACGCTTATTCGTTGTTCGGACTTCTTGGGTATACGGTAGATACGGCAATAATTTCGTGAAAACGATGCTGAAACTCGCCGAGCAGCGGAATGAGCTTAAGGTCGTTCAAGATCAGGTCGGATCGCCGACGTTCACTTATGATTTGGCGGAATTATTGCTATCGCTTGCTCAGACCGACGATTACGGCATTTATCATGCGTCGAATAGCGGTATTTGCAGTTGGTATGAATTCGCAAAGGCTATTTTCGAGGAAGCGGGCTTAACCAACATTCGGGTTATTCCATGCAACACGGAAGAGTTCCCTCGCCCAGCGCCAAGACCGGCTTATTCCGTGTTAGGCAATCAAGCCCTCATCGATGCAGGGTTTAAGCCCTTGCGGCATTGGCGCGAGGCGTTGCACGACTATATACGAAGCACAAGCAAGCAAGATTAGAATATTTTCCCCAATCACCCATTAACTCATACGCCTTGACGACTTGGTGTCAGTACATACTAACCCCATCACAGATCAAGGAGGCTTGTTGAACTAATGGCTAAACGCAGACAGCATGTCGTACCCGGGTGTGAAAATGCGCTAAATCAGATGAAATACGAAATCGCGTCGGAAATCGGGGTACCATTGAATCAGGGTTCGGCGGGGATGGATACAGAGTTTGCTGGTGAATTGGGCAGCATAGGCGGCGCAAGCGTAGGGCAACAATACTATGGAAACTTAACGTCGCGCGAGACGGGATCGATCGGCGGAGAGATCACGAAACGGCTCATACGGCAAGCCCAAAACACGGTCATCTAAAGCAGAGGATCAAGGGCTTTTTATTGACACTCCTCGACAATTACGGTATCATTATTATTCGAAGGTTTGTCTTTACAGCCTTTTCCAATCGGAAAAGGTTCATTTTTTGTATATGGAGGTCGAAGACTTTGTCGATTAAAGGACGGCATCTCTTCACATCCGAATCGGTCACCGAAGGCCATCCGGATAAGATATGCGATCAAATTTCCGACGCGGTACTTGACGCGTTTTTGGAAGCGGACCCTAATGCTCGCGTAGCTTGCGAAGTGTCCGTAGCAACTGGACTCGTACTTGTTATTGGTGAAATCACGAGTAAGGCTGATTATGTCGATATATCCGCTATCGCGCGTCGCACGATTAAGGAAATCGGCTACACGCGCGCTAAATATGGATTCGATTCCACCACTTGCGCCGTACTGACTTCCCTGAACGAACAATCCGCCGATATCGCGCAAGGCGTTAACGCCGCGCTCGAGTCGCGCGACGGCAAAGATATGAAGCAAGAGAACGAAGACATCGGCGCCGGAGACCAGGGCTTGATGTTTGGCTTCGCGACGAACGAGACGCCTGAATATATGCCTCTTCCGATCGCTCTTGCACACCGTTTGTCCCGCCGCTTGGCCGAAGTTCGCAAGAACGATACGCTCAGCTACTTACGTCCGGACGGTAAGACGCAAGTTACGATCGAATACGTAGACGGCAAGCCGGTTCGCGTAGATACGATCGTCATTTCGACGCAACACTCGGAAGAAGTTTCGCTTGAGCAAATTCAAAGCGACATCCGCGAGCACGTAATCGCTCCGGTCGTTCCGCAAGAATGGATCGACGGCGAGACTAAGTTCTTCATTAACCCGACGGGCCGTTTCGTAATCGGCGGACCTCAAGGCGATGCTGGACTTACCGGCCGTAAAATCATCGTCGACACGTACGGCGGTTACGCTCGCCACGGCGGCGGCGCATTCTCCGGCAAAGACCCGACGAAAGTCGACCGTTCCGCGGCTTACGCAGCGCGCTACGTCGCGAAGAATATCGTCGCGGCTGGTCTTGCTGACAAATGCGAAATCCAGCTTGCTTACGCGATCGGCGTAGCGAAGCCAGTATCGGTTAACGTCGATACTTACGGCACAGGCAAAGTTAGCGAAGAGAAGCTCGTCGAGCTGATCACTAGCAACTTCGACCTTCGTCCGGCAGGCATCATCAAGATGCTCGACCTTCGCCGTCCACTCTACCGCCAAACTGCGGCATACGGACACTTCGGACGCACGGATATCGATCTTCCGTGGGAACGTCTGGATCGCGTAGAAGCGCTGAAGCAAGGCGCATTGGCATAACCTAATCCATACATCGATAAGGCTCCCGCTCAAGCGGGGGCCTTATTTTTTCGTCGATAGTTGCGGAAATAGGTCGATTAACCCTAAAATTCTCCAAGCCCGAAGCCGACATATAAGGTACTAGTGTGTACTTGTCGGGAGGTAATACGATTGCAGCTACGAAGAACTTTATTGCTTGCGCTCATCTTGTCACTCCTCGCCCAATTATGGGTAGCGGGAGCTTCTTATGCGGCGCCTACCGGTCCCGCGAAAATCTCCTCCTATCCAGCCGATAACGATACGTCGGTACCGGCTAACGCCAAGCTGAAGCTCGTGTTCGACGAGAACGTGACGAAGGCTACCGGAGGTACGGTAGCGATCAAGGATTCGAGCACGAATATTGCAGTAGTCAGTTACAACGTTACCGATTCCCGAATCAGCTTCGACCCCGTGTCGGCGAATACGGTCGTAATCGATCCGAACGGCTTGCTTGTCGCAGGTCATAGCTATTATGTAGAGATAAGCCCTAACGCCTTCCTTAACGGATCCGGCTTAGGTTATTCGGGTATTAGCAACGCGACCGAATGGAACTTCGATGTTATCGCAAGCGATAGCACGGCGCCATCGGCAGCGCTCGCTCCCGCGAACGGCGGTACGATGCTTGCGACCGATGCGCTCCGATTGACGTTCAACGAGAAGGTGTTCGCGGCAGCGGGCAGCATTCGGATCGTTCGTACCGACACCGGTGATACGCAGGTGATATCGGTGTTGTCTTCCGCGGTATCGGGGAGCGGAATCGTGAACGGGACCAATCAGACGGTCATTACGATTCAGCCGCCGACGCGCCTCGTGTCCGGCAAACCTTATGAAGTACTGGTCGAGAACAACGCGTTCGTCGACGTTGTCGGCAACAAATACGCGCTTACGAGCTGGACTTTCACGACGACGGCCCCAGCTGTAGCTCTTCCGACTACGGTTCCTGCGGACAACGCGTCAGGCATTACCGCAGGTAGCTTATCCGCGCAGATGACGTTCGCGGTGAATATGCAGAAGGGCAATACGGGCACGATACAGCTCAAAAGAGTGTCCGACAACGTAACCGTAGATACGATCAATATGGCGGTCGATTCGTCTCGCGTCACGGTTAACGGCGCTAACGTCACGATCGCATTCTCCGCCGCGCTTGCGGCGAATACCGGCTACTACATTCTCGTCGATCCGGGCGTGCTGAAAGACGCGTCGAATAACGTGTATGAAGGCATCGTCGACGCCGTATCTTGGAACTTCACGACGCAAGCGACAGCGGATACGGTCGATCCGACGGTCGTAGCGCTGTCGCCGGTTAACGGCGGGACTACAACCGCTGTGAACGGCGCGCTTACGATTAAATTCAGCGAACCGGTCAAGCCGGGCAGCGGCACGATCGTCATTCGTCATACCGCGGCACCTCAGACGGTGTTCTGTTCGATTCCGATCACTTCGAGCGCGGTCGTCGGGGGCGGAACGGATACGCTTACGATTACGCCTTCGATTCAACCTGGGTGCGGTAATTTCGTGCAAAATACGGTATACGCCGTTCAAATCGGTAATCTTGCGATTACGGATTTGGCGGGGCGCAACTATGCGGGAATCGGCTCCAACGATTTTGCGACATGGTGGTTTAAGGTAACGTCCGACGCCGTCGCGCCAGAATTAATCGGCACGATGCCAGTAGCCGGCAGCCAGACGGTCAAGTCGACCGCTACGTTCTCCATGCAATTCAGCGAAGAAATCGCCGTTCCTAACGGCAACGCTACGCTTGTCCCTTCCGGGGGAGGGACGGCCATAACGGCAACTATCACGCGCGATAACGCGGATTTGCGCAAGGCGGTATTCAGCGTAACGGGTTTGGCTGCCGCAACCACATACATCGTGCGCATCCCGAATGACGCGATTACGGACTTAGCGCTTAATCGGTTCCCGGGCATCCTCAACGATTACCGTTGGACGTTCAAGACGATCGGGGGGGACACGACGGCTCCGCAAATCGCGAGCGCGTCGATGGACGGAAGCGCCGTCCTACTCACATATAACGAAGAGCTAGATCCGACATTCGTGCCTTATCCGGGTAACTACTACGTAACCGTCAACGACGTTCCGCGGCAAGTGAACTTCGTGGCTGTCTCCGGCAACGCTGTAAGACTGACGCTGCAGAGTGGTGTTGCGCTCGGGCAAGGAGTGAAGGTATCCTATACGGTCGACGGAGATCCCGCGCACCGGCTGCAGGACTTGTCCGGCAATCAGGCACCGCTCTTGAACGCGCAAGTCGTTACGAACACATCGGATACGACGTTACCGCGTCCTGTGAGCGGTACGCTGAACGGCACGACGCTCGTTCTGAATTTCAACAAGCCCCTGCAGGCGTTGACAAGCGCGGCGGCTTCCCAATTCACGGTAAAGTTTAACGGCTCCAGCCAAGGTATTAATCTCGTTAGCGTTAGCGGTTCTACGCTTACGATCATCCTATATGGCAGCGGCATAAACGCCCAGTCGGTATCTGTCTCCTACACGCCAGGCACGACTCCGCTTCGCGACCTTAGCGGCAATGGAGCGGCGGCGTTCGCGGACTTCTTCGTTCAGAACCTGAACGACACCCAGCCGCCTCAGCTGACATCGGCAGCCGCGCTAGGAACGAACCTAAAGCTTACGTTTAACGAAGGACTGTTGTCCTCGTCGGTCCCGCTCAAATCGAACTTCTCCGTCATTAGCGACGGACAAGCGATGAGCATTTCGTCGATTGCGGTGTCGAACAACTCCGTGGATCTTACGCTCGCGCAGCCGATTGCGGCTAACGCGAACGCCTACGTGTCCTATCTTCCAAGCACTCCGGGCATCGTGGATTTGTCCGGCAATCCCGCGGGCGCATTCAGTAGTTACAGAATCGTCGCAGGCAGTACGGCGGTAACGCCGCTCGTTACGGCTACGGCAAACGGCAGTTCGCTTATCTTGACTTACGGTCAAGCGCTCAATCTTTCGTCCGTTCCGTATTCGACGCAATACTTCGTTAAAGCGAACAATGCGTACGATGGCGTAACTTCGGTTGTCGTACAAGGCACGCAAGTGTTCTTGACGCTGGCGACGCCGATCGTCTCAGGCCAAGTCGTCACGGTCAGCTATAGCAGCGCGGGCATTCCGTTGAAGGACATCCTGAATCAGCCAGTGGATTCGTTCTCTGAACGAGCCGTTATCAACGCTTCTTCCACGACAGGCAACGGAACGAACCTCGTATTGCCTGATTACTTGGAGTCCGACGGCAACGGAGGTCTACG
The DNA here is from genome assembly GCF_042655785.1 of Cohnella yongneupensis. Taxonomy (NCBI): domain Bacteria; kingdom Bacillati; phylum Bacillota; class Bacilli; order Caryophanales; family Paenibacillaceae; genus Cohnella; species Cohnella yongneupensis. The sequence continues at coordinate 113,365 of NZ_JBHSNC010000017.1, read as the reverse complement.
GTTCATCGTCGCCAAATCGACGACGTCGGAATGGAACGCTTTGGCGTCCGGACGCGCGGGTAACCGTTACATCATCGACGGGGACAAGCTGCTTGCCGCATACGATAAAATTCGATTGGGCGCGAGCGGCGGGATTACGAAGCCGATCCTGACTTTGAAAATTCCAACGACCGAGCAAGTCGCGCAAGTCAGCGTGCCGATTCGCTCGTTGATGGATGCCGCGGCGAGAGCATCGAACGCATCGCTTCGGATCGAGTTCGGCGATCTGCAGTTCACGTTGCCACTTACGGCAATCAACTATAGTAAGGAGCTTTATCTTTCGAACGCGGACGTCTCTACCGCGAAGCTCATTCTTACGATCGAGAAGACGCAAGACACGAACCTTTCGTCCGCGATCAACATTCAGACCGCGGCGCTGCTCGCCTCGCCGGCGGACTTCTCGGCCAGCGTGCTATATTCGGGCAAAGAGAGACCGATCGATGCTTTTGATATGTACGTCACCCGAACCTTCACAGTATCTTCCTTCACGGGTACTACGGATAACGTTGCCGTCGTTCGGTACGACAAAGACGCGGGAGAGCTGGTCTACGTGCCAACGCAAGTTACGGTATCGGGAACGACCGCGACAGTCGATTTCAAGCGCAAGAGCAACAGTATTTATGCCGTCATTCGCAAAGACGTCATCTATACCGACATGACGAAGCATTGGGCGGTCAAAGAGGTTACGCAGTTGGCGTCGAAGTTCATCGTCGACGGCCCGAAAAGCAAGACGTTCGCGCCGGACAAGAACATCACGCGCGCGGAGTTCGCGGAATATCTTGCGCGGGGCCTAGGTTTAAGCGGAGATAAGCAAGCGGCAAGTCGCTATCAGGACGTAAGCGCAACGAATGCGTCCGCCGCATATATCGGAGCGGTAAGCAAGGCAGGTATCGTAGAAGGCGGCAATGACGGCACGTTCCGTCCGAACGCTTCGATTACCCGCGAGGAGATGGCTACGATGCTCGTACGCGCGATGTCATTCGCGGGCGTGTCGACCGTATCTACCCCAACTTCGCTTAACAGCTTCAAAGACAAAGCCAAAGTCAGCAGCTGGGCGAAGGAAGGCATGCAAATCAGCGTAATGGCAGGATTGATCAAAGGCATTTCGGCAACCGAGCTCAAGCCGCAGAACAATGCGACCCGCGCCGAAGCGACCGTTATGCTGAAGCGATTCCTGGAATACTCGGATCTGCTATGATCAACCACGAGCAACTGATCGCCATCGGACTAGGCAAAGCAGGCGCGTCCTTGCAATATCCGTTCGATCCGAACTTGCCCGTACTGTTCGTCGGAAGCAAGATGTTCGCGCTGCTAGGGAGAACGGGGACGCACGAGAGCGTTAACCTGAAGGTCGTGCCGGAAGAAGCTTGGCTTACGCGGCAGCAATATCCGGACGCGGTGCTCCCCGGTTACCATATGAACAAGAAGCATTGGAATACCGTCGTGCTTAACGGGACGGTTCCGAGCGACGAAGTGCTGGATATGCTCGAGCAATCGTATCGCCTCGTGCGGAATAAGCTGACGAGGTCGGAGAGGGATTCGCTGGAATAGCACGAAAGAAAGACGCTCGCGGCGTGCGGGCGTCTATTTCTTTGGGTACATTTTTTGCTAAAGTTCTACATCGTCTACTAAATTTCCACTTTTCAAAGAAAGTTTCATCCCCTATATTAGTCTAGTAGTCTTGTACCCATTCAAAGAATCGATAGGTGATTAAATGGTATTCTCGAGTTTATTGTTTTTGTATTTGTTCTTTCCGGCTCTGCTGATTACTTATTTCGTCATTCGAAATACGACATATCGCAACTGGGTTCTGATCCTGTTCTCCTTCGCCTTCTACGCTTGGGGCGAGCCGGTGTGGGTCGTTTTGCTGCTCGCGGCGTCCTTAATCGGTTATTTGCTCGCGATCGCGATCGATCGCAGGCGAGGCACGTTGCAGGGGAAGATCATCTTTATCTTCGCCATCGCTCTTAACATCGGCATACTCGGATTTTTCAAATATACCGGGTTTTTGGTCGATAACATCAACGAATTGCTCGGCACGCACATCTCGAATCCCGACGTAAGCTTGCCTATCGGTATTTCCTTCTTCACGTTCGAAATTATTTGTTACTTGTCCGACGTGTACAAAGGGGCCGTGAAAGCACCGCGTTCTCCGATGAAAATGCTGCTGTACGTATCGTTCTTCCCGCATCTGATCGCCGGACCGATTATTCGTTACTCGGATATCGAAGGCCAGATGGAGAAACGAAAAGTCACGCTCGCCGGCTTCAGCGACGGGATCAACCGGTTCATTATCGGTCTAGGCAAGAAGGTCATCATCGCCAATCTGGCCGGAGAAACCGTGTCCGTCATGCTCGAAGGGGGAGCGGATTCCGTTGCGGCTGCGTGGTTCGGCGTGTGCCTGTTCGCGATTCAGATTTACTTCGACTTCTCTGGTTATTCGGATATGGCGATCGGGCTCGGCAAAATGTTCGGGTTCACGTTGAACGAAAACTTCAACCATCCGTACATCTCCAAGTCGGCCGGGGAATTTTGGCGGCGCTGGAACATGTCGCTCGGAGGATTTTTCCGCGATTACGTCTATATCCCGCTCGGCGGCAACCGTTCCAACTATGTACGCAACTTGTTCGTCGTCTGGTTGCTGACCGGTCTATGGCATGGCGCCAGCTGGAACTTCATCATCTGGGGCTTGTACTTCGGGTTGCTGATTTGGCTTGAACGGTTGTTCCTGTCCAAGCTGCTCGGCAAGCTGCCAGGCTTCGTATCGCACATCTACTTCCTGCTTTTGATGCTAGTCGGGTGGGTGTGGTTCTACTTTACCGATATCGGCGACGCGTTCCATACGCTCGGCATCATGTTCGGGGCGACGAACCTTCCGCTGTCCACGGTCGAATTCTCGCTTTACTTCAACGAGAATATCGTGCTGTTCCTAGTCGCCATCGTCGCATCGACTCCGCTCGTCGGCGCCTTGATCATGCGAATCCCGTCCCTGCGCAATTACGCGGATTGGGTGCAACCGGTCTATAACGTCGCCATCCTAACGATCGCAACGATTTTGCTTGTAGGCAGCACGTACAACCCGTTCCTTTACTATCGTTTCTAGAAGGGTGATCCCATGAAGTCCAAGCACGCCTTTAATATCGCGTTGTTCCTGATTCCGATCGTCACGATTACTGCGATGAACCTATTCGCCTCCAAAGATCAGACCGTCTCTCTGCTGGAAAAGCGGGATATTCAACCGATGCCTAAGCTTACGCTGGACAGCATCGTCGACGGCACTTATACGAAGCAGTTCGACAACTACTACTCCGATCACTTCGTGATGCGCGAATCGATGGTGGAGACGGGAAGCAACATCAAGTCGCTCAAAGGCTGGAACAGCTCCGACGGCGTAGCGCTGGTCGAGGCAGGCGGCAACAACATGAGCGAAAATCTCGGCGCCCCGACTACGGAAGGACAGCCGGAGGCAACTGGCGCGGCTACGGATAATTCCGACGCGGTTCCCGTATCTGCCGATGTAGCCGTCGCGAGCAAGGATGACGGCTCCGAAGGGGTCGTGCAGACGGAGAAATCCACGTACCTCGTAATCAAAGACAAGGCAATGTTGCTATATCATTCTTCCGCCCCGGCTTCGGCCGACTATGCGGCGACGCTTAACCGTCTGCGGGCGGCTCTTAAGCCGAACGTGAATCTGTACTCGTTGCTCGTGCCTTCTCAGGTCGAATTCGTCGAAGAAGCCAAGTACAAAAAGCTGAACGATTCGCAGAAGGATGCTTTCGCCAACGTATATGCACAGACGGACAAAGGCGTCATTCCGGTGCCGGCTTACGCGCATATCGAGCCGCATAAGGGCGAGTACGTGTATTACCGTTCGGACCATCACTGGACGACGCTGGGCGCTTACTACGCTTATGAAGGCGTCGCCGAAGCGATGGGCGTGAAGGCTCTTCCGCTGTCTTCCTTCAAGAAGCAGGAGATCAAGAACTTCCTAGGGTCCGCCTATTCGGCGACCTTGAACACCGCGATGAAGAAAAATCCCGACACGATCACCACTTATATGCCGACGACGAAGTTCAAATTCGACGTCTACAAAACATCGAAGCCGAAGTCGCATCCGCTAGTCGAGACGACTATGCCGACCGACGGCCGAGGCGGGTACGCGGTGTTCCTGGGCGGAGACTTCTCGCTGGGACGCATCACGACGGACGTCCATAACGGCAAGCGTTTGCTGCTCGTCAAAGACTCGTACGCCAACGCGATGGTGCCGTTCCTGGTGCCGCATTTCGAGGAGATCGACATCGTCGACCCAAGGTATTACAAAGGCAACCTCCTCACGCTGGTCAAAGACCGCAAAATAACGGACGTCATGCTCGAGAACAGTCCGATCGTTACGACCTACAACTCGCTTGCGAAAATGATCGACGCGCTAGTCGTGACGACTCCGGCGAAAAAGTAACATTAGTTTAAGTAGCTGACAGCCCCTTCGCATGATGCGAGGGGGCTGTTTTTATTTGCGAGCGCTCCAACGGTGCCACGCTCTGCTAATTCGGCGAAACCTCGCTCGACGCTCGCTCCAACGGTGCACTATCGCGGGATTTACTCGTGTAACCTCGTCAGGCAACGTTACAGCGGCGTTCCCGCGGGATTTGTTCGAGTAACCTCGTCAGGCAACGTTCCAGCGGCGCTCCTGCGGGATTTGTTCGTGTAACCTCATAAGGCAACGTTACAGCGGCGCTCCTGCGGGATTTGTTCGTGTAACCTCATAAGGCAACGTTACAGCGGCGCTCCTGCGGGATTTGTTCGTGTAACCTCGTCAGGCAACGTTCCAGCGGCGCTCCTGCGGAATTTGTTCGTGTAACCTCGTAAGGCAACGTTCCAGCGGCGCTCCTGCGGGATTTGTTCGTGTAACCTCGTCACGCACCGCTAATCACCAAAGCCTCGCTCGACGCTCGTTCCAACGGTGCCACGCTCTGCTAGCTTTCTCACTCATGAGCATTTGCAACCCGCGAGATTAATAGCTTTATTTTGTCGCTACGGAAGAACTGATCGCTTTCTCTTATCGCATGTAACTTTTTCACTCTCGTAGAGTCTATTTAATAGAGTACATAGGGAAGCTGCAACGCTTCCTCTCAAATTCGAATAGACTTACAGGAGAGCAAATATGCATATGCAAAGCAAGAAGACTTCCAAACTCGTACTGCCGATTATAGCAGGCATGCTAGTCCTGTCGACGCCATTGGATTTTAGCTTATTCCCTTCCGTTACTCACGCTGCCGCGGCAACCGAGAAAGCCGCCGTCACTTATAAGCTTGTCAAGCAAGGGGAGTCGATGGTTACTTCCGGCGTTAAGCAAATTACTTACGCATGGGTACCGTCCGACAAATCGCAAGCGACCGAAGTGATGCACGTGCTGCAAGTCGACCTGACTAACGAATTCGTTCGCCTGGACGCTCTAGGCGGCAAAGGCGGAAGCGTTACCGCAAGGCAGTCCGTCAGTGCGATGGCCAAGGAGACGGGAGCGGTCGCGGGCATCAACGGCGACGTGTTCCAGACCGGATCGACTAGCGAAGGCGCGCCGATGGGGGCGCAAATTACGTCCGGCAAGCTTCTGGTAAGCACTTCGCAACTTCAAGGGATGTACGCATTCGCGGTAACGAATGACAAAAAAGCGCTGATCGACGCCTTCACGTTCACCGGAGACGTCACCGCCGCGGACGGAACGATTTTTGCTTTGACAGGCATTAACAAATCCGCCTACCGCACGGAGCCCGACAAAGGCTACAGCCACAATAACGCTCTCTATATCTACACAAGCGCGTGGACTGGCGCGGAGCGTCCGGCCGCGAGTAGCATTTCGCCCGTCGAGGCGCTCGTCGTAGACGGCGTCGTCACGCAAGTGTCCACGGATAAGGCGTTACCCATTAAGACGATTCCGGCGAACGGATACATTTTGCGCGGGCACAAAAACTTCGATTCCGGCAAATTCATCGTGAACCATCTGAAGGTCGGCGACAAAGTCGCGTCCCAATATCAGCTAGTGTCGCAGACGAGCAAGAAAGTATATACGGAAGCCGATTTTCAAATGATGGTCAGCGGACATACGCTGCTGATGGACAAAGGCGAGCCTGCGAAGTTCACCCGGGATATCGCGGGCGTCAGCGGAACCGCGGATCGCGCGCGTACAGCGGTAGGTTACTCCAAAGACGGCAACACCGCGTATCTGATCACCGTCGAGGAAAACGGCGGAAGGGAGGGCGTCTCGCTTAAGGACCTTCAGCAAATGATGAAGGAGCTCGGCGTCTGGAAAGCGGTCAACATGGACGGCGGCGGTTCTACGACGATGGTTGCCCGTCCGCTCGGCGAATTCCAGGTGACGTTGGCGCATCCGACCTTCTACGGCACGACGCAACGTCAAGTTACGAACGGTATCGGCGTCTTTACTTCGGCTCCGATAGGGACGATCAAAGGGATCGTAGCCAGCGGACCGAAGACGCTGTTCATCGGCCAACAAGCTTCCTACGCGCTTAAAGCATATGACAACTATTACAATCCGATCGACCCGAAAGGCTTGCAACCGATTTGGAGCCTAAGCGATAAGCTGGGCGAATTCCAAGAAGGAATTCTCCAGGTGGCTGCCGCGGGCAAGACGACGCTTAACGTGCAAGCGGGCAGCGCCAAAGCCAACGTGCCTTTGGAAATTATCGGCGAAGCGCAAGTCGCGCGGCTAATCGTAGAGCCTAGCTCGACCGTGCTTAAGCCGGGGGCTACGATCTCGGTTCCGGTCAAAGCGCAGCTGACCGACGGACGCGAGCTTGCCGTTCCGGCTTCCTCGGTCACGTGGGAGTTCCGCGGCTTCACCGGTGCGGTCAGTAACGGTAAACTCGCAGTCGATACGGTAGAGAAGGGTATTATCGCCGGGTACGCGATCGCACGTTACGACGGCTTCGGTTCGATGGCGGTGTTAACGCCGGGCACGGAGAAGACGTTGGAGGATTTCGAGAAGGTCGATTACAACATCGGTTTCACGGGTACTCCGGCGGAGACGGTCGGCACTACTTCGATCGTGGCCGGCATTCCGGGGCACGAGACGTCTAACGCGCTGCTCCTGTCGTACGACTTCACGCTTGGAGCGGGTAAGCGGTACGCTTACGCTACGCTGAACGAAGCGAACGGCGGCATCGCGATCGACGGCAATCCGACTTCGTTGACGCTCGACGTATTGGGCGACCATAGCATGAGCTGGTTGCGCGCCGAAGCGACTAACGCCGACGGTGAGACCGTATTCCTGACGATTGCCGATAAGATCGATTGGTCCGGCTGGAAAACGATTCGCGTAGATTTGACCGCGGCGGGGCTGAAAGGTCCGGCCAAGCTCACGAAGCTGTATGTCGTCAATATGGAGGAAGACCAAGACGAGCGCGCGTTGCAAGGCGAGATCGCTTTCGACAACGTGATGGTGCAATATCCGCCGGCGCCGATTAACGTCTACCATCCGACGATCGTGCTGAAGGTCGGCAAAACCAAGGCGACGGTCGACGGCGAAACCGTCACGCTCCCGGGGGCGCCGTTCACGCAGAAAGGCACGTATACGAACTACTTGCCGCTGCGGTTCGTCGCGGACCGTCTCGGAGCCGAAGTGAAGTGGGACAACAAGCAACGCCGGGTGACCGTATTGCGCGGAGACACGATGCTGGATCTATGGGTCGACAGGAAAGAGATGACCGTCAACGGAGTGCGCATGCCGATCAACGTGCCGCCGATCATGGTGAAAAATAGCGTGTACGTGCCGGTACGCGTCATCTCGGAGCAATTAGGCCAGATGGTTGATTGGGAAGACAAAACCAAAACAATTACCATTCATTAATTTTATCTCAAAATCCCCATAACGCTCTCTCAATGCTATGACGATATATGTTATGATAAAAATATTAGCTTACAATGAATTAACGGCGCCAAGAGGGATAACTGGGACAATGCGCACGTCTTTCATGCAAGGGAGTAGGTAAGATGGATTTTCGTGCGGACCAGATCGACCGCGTCATCCAGAATGCGATCAGCGTAATGGAAGATAGCAAGATGCAAGTCTTCGAGATTTGCGAAGCTGCGCGGCGCGAACTGTTATCCCTCAACCATGAACTCGAGAACGTGCTGGCGGAGACGACCGACACGATCGATAAAGTCGATCGGCTGGAGCGGGACTACCGCCTGGCCAGAATTCGGCTTACGGAAGTGAGCCGCGACTTCGTCCGTTACTCGGAGAGCGACATTAAGTCCGCTTACGAGAAAGCGACGCAAATGCAATTGGATTTAATGGTGTACCGTGAAAAAGAACACTACTTGAAAACCCGCCGGGACGAACTGCAGAAGCGCGCCAGAAACGTTGAGCAGTCGATCGAACGCGCGGATACGATCAATTTGCAGATGACCGTCGTACTCGACTACTTGTCGGGCGACTTGAATCAAGTTACGCGCATTCTCGAATTCGCGAAAAACCGGCAGATGATCGGACTGAAGATCATTCTCGCTCAAGAGGACGAACGCAAGCGCATCGCCAGGGAAATCCATGACGGTCCCGCTCAATCGCTCGCGAATCTTGTGCTCAGAACGGAGATCGCCGAGAGGCTCTTGGACATGGGCGATCTGCAGGTCGTGCGCAACGAGCTCATTGATCTGAAGTCTCAAATCCGCTACGGACTCGAAGAGATTCGTAAAATTATTTTCAACCTCAGACCGATGGCGCTCGATGATCTCGGGCTCATTCCAACGCTTCGCAAGTTCGTGCAGGATTTCGAAGAGAGGACGCGCATTCGCGCCGTCTTCGAAAGCGCGGGCAAAGAGAAGCGGTTGCCGTCGGCGATGGAAGCAGCGTTGTTCCGCCTAGTGCAGGAAGCCTTCAACAATGCGCTCAAGCACGCGCAGGCTACTTATGTATCGCTCGAGATCGCGTTTTTGGACGATACGGTAGAGATGGTTGTGGAGGATAACGGCGTAGGCTTCAATTTAGATATCGTACTTGCAAGGGCGCGGTACGATTCTCGATTTGGCATTCTCGGCATGAAGGAGCGGGTCGAGCTGTTGCAAGGTAAGATGGACATTTCATCCGTACCGGGACAAGGCACCAAGCTCAATATCGAAGTACCGATCAAAGCAGATCCAGGAAAGGAGTTAATCGCAAGTGGAGACTAAAACAGCGACACGCGTCATTAAAGTATTACTGGCTGACGATCACCAGCTCTTCCGCGAGGGACTCAAGCGCATTCTCAACATGGAGAGCGACTTGGAAGTTATCGGCGAATGCGGCGACGGCATTCAAGTGCTCGAGTTTTGCAACCGCCAGAAACCGGACGTCGTCCTTCTCGATATTAATATGCCGACCGAGAACGGCGTCATAGCGACCGAACGTCTTCGCGATATTTTTCCCGATATCAAGGTGATCATCCTATCTATCCACGACGACGAGAGCTACGTGTTCGAGACGCTTCGCAAAGGTGCTTCCGGCTATTTGCTGAAGGACATGGAGGCCGAATCGCTCATTAACGCGATTCGTACCGTTGCGGAAGGACACGCCTACATCCATCCGAAAGTGACGGGCAAGCTGATCAATCAGCTTCGCCGCATGACGTATCTCGACGAGATTGGCGCGACTTCGGGCGCAGCTGCCAGCCGCGAGACGGTTACGAAGTTCGTTCCGCGCGGCAACAATCCACTGACGAGACGCGAAGCGGAAGTGCTTCGTCTGATGGCCGAAGGCAAGAGCAACAAGACGATCGGCGAGAACCTGTTCATCAGCGAGAAGACGGTCAAAAACCACGTCAGCAGCATCCTTCAGAAGATGGAAGTAGACGATCGGACGCAAGCGGTTATTAACTCGATCAAATATGGCTGGGTAACGCTATAATCATAGGCTTATCTACATAAGGTAACGAAGAACGGGTGCTCTCCAAGGGGGAGGGCATCCGTTCTTTTTTTGATTGGCGAATAGTAACCCCCGCACCCCGCGCCCTGCATTCCGCACCCCGCACCCCGCACCCCGCACCCCGCATTCCGTGTGGTGTGCTATCCGATACTTTATATCGTATAACGGGCCGAAATGGTGTGTGTCAAAGTGAGTTTCGTGGTTATCCGATATTTTATATCGTATAACGGGCCGAAATGGCGTGTGTCAAAGTGATTTTCGTGGTTATCGGATATTTTATATCGTATAACGGGCCGAATGGCGTGTGTCAAAGTGAGTTGCGTGGTTATCCGACATTTTATATCGTATAACCGTCCGAAATGGCGTATGTCAAAGTGATTTTCGTGGTTATCGGATATTTTATATCGTATAACGGACCGAAATGGCGTGTTTCAAAGTGAGGTGCGCGGTTATCCGATAATTTATATCGTATAACGGGCCGAAATGGTGTGTGTCAAAGTGAGTTTCGTGGTTATCCGATATTTTATATCGTATAACGGGCCGAAATGGTGTGTGTCAAAGTGAGTTTCGTGGTTATCCGATATTTTATATCGTATAACGGGCCGAAATGGCGTGTGTCAAAGTGAGTTTCGTGGTTATCTGATACTTTATATCGTATAACGGGCCGAAATGGCGTGTGTCCAAGTTATTTTCGTAGTTATCCGATATTTTATATCGTATGATCAGGTACGGCGGGGAGTCGCTTACGGTAAACGATATCTTATATCGTTAACAGGCTTAAATGGCCTGCGTCAAAGTGAATGGTGCCGCTGGGTATCGCATGTTTCACCTCAGATGCTCATCGGTGATCGACTTCGTAACGCGGTAACGGGCAACTCTGCGGTTACTTGGACTAACCGGCTCAAGCAGCCCCTTCTCTAACAAACCGTGAAGCCGTTTGCGTGCTGTTTGCTGTTCTATGCGAAGCAGAATGCAAACCTCTACTGGACACACGACTCCGCCGAGTCGAAAAGCCAGCCGCAAAATTTCCCTCTCCTCTAAAGAAACCATTACGGCCGGGTTACGAAGAGATCCGAAAAATTTCCCCATAAACTGCTGCAGCAATTGCTGACACATGCGGGGTTGATCTTTCACGCTGTCATGCGAAAACCGGAGTACCTTCCAGTCGTCGATGACCAGATGATTTTGCCGAAGGCGCTCGTCGGAGAAATTCTCTTTGCTGATTTTGTTGCCATGGGTTTCGTGGCCGTCGCCTTCCACGTTTAATTTAATGGGTCCGGGTAACCAGGCGAAATCGAGAAAACGGGTGCCGTCGCGGAAATCGCTCACCTCGTACTCGGGATGCAAATGGTCGAAGTTGCCGATAGCGGGCCACCAAATATTTTGCAAAACCAGTTTTTCCAAATAACCGTGCCCTTCGATCAACCGAGTTAGGCGTCTTCCCGTACGAAGCTTTCTATGTTTGTTGATGAAAGCCTCATATGCCGTATGAAAATCCATGCCTGTCGCCCCTTGATAAATAATAAAGCCGCTAATTCGATTCAGCGTAGGCTGAACGAAAAAGCGGCTGTGTGCTTCACTTGCCATATTACGAATTAGTATAGTGGCGAGGCTCGAGGATTGTCAATTGGCCGACACAGTCTTACGGTTGTAACTCACTCCTTCCGTTCGGCATATATTGAGTCACATCCCTAAGGAGGTGGCCGCCGTGATTCCCGAGTTGCTATTGATTTTCGGCTTTTACGTAGCGGCTGCGGTATGGGCGCATTGGGCTTATCGGAAAAGCGCGGGCGCAAGCCGCCGTCACTATGTGCTGGTCGCAGGCAATCATCAAACGCAGATCGAAGGTTATGTCAGAGGGCTTCAACGTTACTCGCGCCGTACGGGCACGGAGATCGGCATCACTGTCGTGTTGGAGGACTCGTCCGACGAGACGGGAGCGATTATGGAAAAATTCGCTCGCGGGAACGCCGGGATCGGTATAGTGAGACGAGAGGACGAATTGGAAAAAGCACGTATTCATCATTGGGAGCGCTCTCGCGAAGCGGAACAATTCGAGCCCGAGCAGGTCATTTGGGTGGAGCTCGAGTGCGTAGAGCATATCTCTAAGCTGCCCTACCGGCGGCTTTAGAGGAGTGGAAGGAGAGAAATCGAACTTGTCGCTTTGCCGAAGTTGTCCTACAATAACAATTAAGTGTAAGAACAGGTGAAGCACACCTCGATCGTCGTCCGGACGATAGGGAGTGTGCTTTTTTGCGTCTATGGAGACGCGTCGGACAAGGGGGCGGTAGTAGTGAGGGCGGTATTGTATGCGGCGAGAGTTGGGGAGCGGGGGTGGTTGTCATGAGGGCTGTCTTATATGCGGTGAGATTTGAAGGGCGAGAGCAGTATCGGTGGGCGATTCACTATTCGATTGCTTGGGAAGTTGATGCGCATTATTGGCTGAGCGGGATGTGGCGTGTAGAGGAAGGCAGAGGGCAGGGTGGGGATGAGGAGCGGCGAGGAGAGAAAGCCAGGAGGCAGGGCAAGACCGAGGTGCAGCGGGAAGAGGAAGCGAGGAGGCAGAGCGGACGCGAGGAGCAGATCGTAAGGTTGGTTGAGCTGTTGCCGCTTGGCATAGCGGAGCAAGCTTGCGAACGGTTGAAGATGAGGTCGACTGGCGTTGAGTTATCGGTGCAGGAGATGTGGGATGAACTGTGCATGGCGGCAAAGGAGGTATGGGATGCGGAAAATAGAGGAGAGATTGCGTCTAACGGGTATTATGCGGAGTCGTGTTCATTTACTGCAGTTGTCGTAACGACGTTGGACGAGCGTTACGGCCAAGGAGAGCGGCGCCGCATCGCGGAGCTGGCGCGGGAGGTTGGCGCGCGCCTGTCCGGTCGCGCGCTGCTCGAGGGCGAGGCGCTGCAGCTGCTCGCCGCCGCGCCCGGCGGAGCCGACCCTGCAGCGTGCTTCGCCGCGCTGCAGCTGGCAATGCTCTCGGGCGCGGTGCGGCTGGTCGCCGCCGTCGCGCCCACAGGCGCAGCCGAGCCCCGCCGCCGATGGGGCGGCTGGCTGCTGCGCAAGCGCCGCTCCGCGGCGCTCCAATGCCGCCGCTGCGGCAGCGGCATCAAGCACTTGCGGCGCACGCCATGCGCCGCTTGCGGAGGGCATGCCTGCGCTTATTGCGAGGCATGCCTTACGATGGGGCGCAGCCGCGCGTGCGGGCTGCTCGTCATAGGCGCAGCGCGCGGCGACGTAGCGGCCGCGCCATCGCCGGCTCCGGCGGCGGGCGCAAGCTTGCCCGGCCGCTGGAGCCTTAGCCTTGCGCAGCGCGAGGCTGCTGCCGCCGCGTTGCGGTTCCTTATGGGCGAGCGAGGCCCCGCCCGTAAGCCCGCTGCGTTCCTGCTCTGGGCAGTCACGGGCGCCGGCAAAACAGAGATGATCTTCCCGCTGCTGGACGCGGTCTTATCGCGCGGCGGTCGCGCGCTCGTGGCGACGCCCCGGCGGGACGTCGTGCTGGAGCTTGCGCCGCGCCTAGCTGCGGCGTTCCCCGAGCACTCGCGCGCCGTATTATACGGCGGCAGCGTCGATCGCTGGGAGAACAGCGCGCTTACGCTCGCCACCACGCATCAGCTCATTCGCTTCCAGGAAGCTTTCGATCTCGTCCTAATAGACGAGATGGACGCATTCCCTTACCGCGACGACAGAATGCTGCAATTCGCGGCGGCTAAGTGCTGCCGCGAATCGGGCAAGACACTGTATCTTAGCGCCACGCCTCCGCCAGATATGCAGCGGGAAGTCGCTCGCCGCAGGCTCGCTTGCGCAAGGGTGCCCGTTCGCTTCCATGGGCATCCGCTACCTGTGCCGAGGCGAATTGCGCTTCCGCCGTTATCCCGTTGGTTCAGAAACGGCAAATTACCGTCGCCGATGCTTAAGGCGCTTCGGCAATCCGTGCTGCGCGGGGCGCAAGCTTTCGTATTCGTTCCGATGATCCGCCACGTTGAACCGCTAGTGCGACTATTACGACAAACCGCTATCGCGCTTGGAATCGAGCACGCCGCGCAGATCGATGGCACTTCTTCTAAGGATTCGCTCCGCGCGGACAAAGTATCCGGGTTTCGCGATCGTGCGATCCGCGTGCTCGTCACGACGACGATCTTGGAGCGCGGCGTCACGATTCCGAAGAGCGACGTCTTCGTTCTGGACGCCGATGCTCCGCTATTCGATGCGGCCTCGCTCGTCCAGATGGCCGGACGCGCCGGGCGAGCCGCAGCCGACCCGGGCGGTTCCGTCTTATTCGTCTCGCGACACTTGTCCGGTTCGCAGAGAAGCGCGATCCGTCAAATCCGCGCTATGAACCGATTGGCCGCGCGCCAAGGCTATTTGAAACCTTCAATCCATCAATCATCCTTCCGCTATTCATCGCCCCCAGAGGAGACACAAAGCCATGAGTTTGCTGAATAGCCTGTCCCGATGGTTTTCCAATACGCACAGTGTTTGCCCGTTATGCGGTCGGCCGTGTCAGGCGACGTCTTCGAGTATGATCCCGATACATAATCCTGCGCCGCGCCGCCACTTGCAAGCGTTATGCGGCGCATGCCTGGCTTCGATCCCGTGGATCACGCATCCGCTTTGCCGCATTTGCGGCCGCGCGGAGGCATGCGAGGATTGCGCGAGAAGAACGATCCGGCATTACGCGGCATGCCGATGCGCGGTGCGTTACGATGACGCGATGAAAGAGTGGCTCGCCCGATATAAGTATAGAGGACATGAGCGGTTGGCCCCGATTTTGGCGGCGATACTCGCCTCGGCGCTTGAACGGCTAGAAGAATTACTGCTCTCGGAGGCTCCTGCCAAGAGAGTACAATGCACCAATAGCACTCAACGCACCATCCGCACGAGTCTTAACTCCGCCCCTCTTTTCCAAGCGATCACCAGCGTGCCTCTCTCCTTGGAAAGACATCGGGAACGAGGCTTCAATCAAGCGGAGAGTTTGGCGCTCCATCTATCCGAATGGTACGGCATCCCTTATCGGCCGATGCTGCGCAGGGTGAGGCACACGGAAAAACAAAGCCTCAAAAGCAGACGAAGCCGCGTCACGGACATGAGGGGCATTTTCGAGAGTGAGGAAACGCATGGTGCGCTCGTATCCCCCCTTCCCCAATTGCGCTGCAACATCTTGCTGGTCGACGACGTCTACACGACGGGAAGCACGGTTAATGAGTGTGCGCGAATCCTCCAACAATCGCATACCGACGCTCGCAACGTCCGTATCTTTGGCCTGACTTGGGCCCGATCCTAGACATCTCTGGGCAGTTGTCAATCGATTGTTCTTCCCGGCGCAATTCTCTCTATGTTATGATGTGGTGATGATAAGAAAGAGTCGAAACGTGCGAGATTCGCACGCATTTCGAGAGGGAGGCGCTAGTGGAACGTCGCGCGAAATTATCAGAGCTTGATCTAGTGCGGGCAATCGCGATATTCGGAGTCATCATGGTGCACTCGGTTTCTTTCGCAACGTTAGATATGAAAGAAACGAGCATTTACGGTCTCTACAACTTCTTGAATATTTTCTTCAAGATCGGTACAACGACCTTCATCATGCTGAGCAGCTTCGTGCTGTTCTACAATTACTATCCGCAACCGCTGACGGTCCAACGCTTCGCGAAATTTTATCGCAAAAGATTCGCATATATCGTGATTCCGTATATTTTGTTCTCGGCGCTGTACTTTGTAATCAGATGGTACGAGAACGACAAAGCTTGGGACTTGTCGGCGATGTTCCCGCAGCTGTGGGACGAAATTCTGCACGGCAAAGCCTATACGCACTTATACTTCGTATTCATAAACATTCAGCTCTATCTCTTGTTCCCGATTCTATTGTTCTTGCTTCAACGCGCTAAGTGGTTGGCTGCCGTATCTTTCCTGCTCGGCGTAGCTTTGCAGTGGGCTTTCTTCCACTACAATCGCGAATACTGGCAAGTCGCTAACCGCGGCAGCTGGTCGCCTTCGTACTTCGGACAATATTTTCTCGGGGCGTGGCTCGGCATATACTTCGATCGCATAAAATCTTGGCTAATAATATCCAAGGCCAATGCAAAGCTTTCTCGGATTATCGCATGGGTTATCCTGTGGGGAACATGGATCGCATTCGGCGCATCGTACGTGACGATTTGGTACAATGCGAGGCTGCACGGCACGCGTTATTCGCAGTTAACTTACGATTTGCTTTGGGACGGCTACACGATGTTAATGCCTCTCATCCTGATGCAAGTGGCATTCCTTCTCGGAAGCCGGATGAACAGCTCGTTCCTTGTCGGAAGGATGCGCCATCTCGGCGTCGTTTCGTTCGGCGTGTACTTGTTCCATCCGCTCGTGCTGATGGTTTACCGGAAATTCCCCGTCGAAGGCGGTGGCACGATGATCCATCATCTGTGGTACGCGGGCGGATTCGTATGCGCGCTAGGCATTTCGTGGGTCGTCGTAACGGTAATCAGTCGATTAACGAATTGGTCCTGGCTTATTTTCGGCAACGTGCCAGGGCAGTTGCAGGCCACTTACGGCGACAAAGAAAAGGCCAAGCAACCGGCTGCGCCTTCCGCTTCGGCATAGTTCTAAGTATGCATGCAACTTATTGTAAAATTTAGTATAATAGATCGTAATGGTAGTCGAATAATGTCGTTTGGGAGGAGGACGAAGTATGAATCTTGCCCACTGTCCCCGCTGTAGTCGGTTGTTCTCTAAGCATTTTCGCGAAGTATGCAATCAATGCCACCAAGATCTGGAGAAGGAATACGAGCGTTGCGTCGATCATCTCCGGAAGAATAAAGGCTTAACGATTCAAGAGCTATCCAATGAGACGGAGACTAGCATTAAACAGATCACGCGCTGGCTTCGCGAGGGCCGAATCTCATTGCTTAATGCGCCGAACATGACTTATCCTTGCGAAGTGTGCGGAACGCTCATTCGAGAGAGCAACATGTGCGATTCTTGCCGGACGCGGTTGCAGAAGGATGTCAATAACGCGAAGAACTCAGGGTTTTCCGCAGCGCAGGACTACCGGGGCTCCGGCGGTTATCAAATTACCGATAGGCACAAAGATCGTAAATAACGCATTCTCTAAACAATTCATAATCATTGACCGATAATAGGAGTATAGATTATCGGTCTTTTTATTTGCTGAGGTGATTGAAATGAAAATTAACGATTCGCAACGCATTGGCGCATACAGAACCTACCAACAACACAACGAGACGCGCACTAATCAAGCCGCGGGCAAGCGGCGCAAGGACGAGGTTCAATTTTCCGCGGAAGCTATGGAACTATTGGGCGCCCAACGTTCGGAAGAACCGAATCGCGCTCAGCGCATCGAGGAACTCAAGAATGAAGTGCGGTCGGGTACTTACTCGGTCGATGCAGGCGAATTAGCCGAAAAATTGCTTCCGTTCATCCGCTAAGGAGCGAACGGCAAGCAAGGGATAGAAGGTGACAGCATGGACATCCGCGAATTATGCGAGGCTTTGGAGACGATGGTGCTGCAGCACGATCAATTGATCGTGCTGGCCGAGCGGAAGAAGGAAGCCTTAATCGGCAATGACATAAATGTATTGAACGAAGTCGTGAACAAGGAGTCCCGGCTAGTAAAGCTGGTCGCGGAAGCCGAGAATCGCCGTCAGAAGGCCGTGGTCGTCTTGTTGTCAACGATGGGGCTTCGACCGCAATCGGGCTATAAACTCGCGGATCTGATCCGCATGGTCACGAATGCCGAAGATAAGTTGAAGCTGACGGAATTGGCAGAACGGTTGTCCCTCAAGTTGGGGCGGTTGAAGAACCTTGGGCACATTAATAGCCGTTTAACACAGCAAGCGATCGATTTCAACGATTTTTCGTTGAGTTTGCTGACCGGCGTATACGATGATCAAGATTACGTATATAAGAAACCTTCCGATACTACGCAAGGGAAATTGAATCTTAAGATGTTCGATTCCCGGGCATAAGGCAACCATCATAGGAATGAAACGAGGAAGATGACATGAGATCAACTTTTCACGGATTGGAAACGGCCAGGAGAAGCTTAGTAGCGCAGCAAGTAGCGCTGCAAACTACGGGCCACAACGTGGCGAATGCGAATACGGTTGGCTATTCGCGCCAATCGGTTAATATGGTCGCTTCCAAACCTATGGAAGCCGTCGGTATGACGAAGTCGACTGCACCTGGCCAACTGGGTACTGGAGTCGAGTTCAATTCGATTACGAGAATCCGCGAAAACTTCTTAGATGATCAATTCCGCAATGAAAATAAGAATCTCGGCAGTTTCACGATTCAGCAAGATACACTGCAGAAATTAGAGACAATCGTCAACGAACCTTCCGATTCCGGATTGCGTTCCGTTCTAGATAAGTTCTGGAACTCCTGGCACGATCTTAGCGAGAATCCGGAAGATTTAACGGCTCGGAAGCTCGTTCGGGAAACCGCCCGTGCTTTGACTGATGCTTTCAATCAGACTAGCAAGCAGTTGGAGGAATTGCGCTCGGACCTTAGCGAGAACATCGGAGTCAAAGTCGCGCAGATGAACACGTCCATCAAGACGATCTCCGAGTTGTCCCAGCAAATACGCCGAATCGAAGCTTTCGGAGATAATGCGAACGACTTGCGCGATCAACGGGACGTATTGGTGGACGAGCTGTCCAAAGTCGCTAACATTAGCGTACGGGAAACTTCCGATTCGTATCAGGTTACAATGGGCTCGCAAATGTTGGTAGATAACGCTAACGCAACCGTACTGACGGAAGATGGCCTCGTGGCGAGCGCGGGTTCGGATTTGACCGGCGGTGAAGTGTTCGGGATGATTCGCTCCCGTGATCAATTCGTCGTCGATTATCAGAATCAGCTGAACACGCTTGTTGACGGCATGATTAATGGCGACGTTAAGGTCACCATACCGGCCGGATCCGTATTGCCGGAAGGAACCGAGCTGGATGGAACCGTATATCGCGGCCCTGCCCGGACGTTGGCTACCGATCTTACCGTTACAGTCAAAGGGCTTAATGGTCTGCATCAGCTTGGTTATACTGCCCAAGATCCCCTTAAAGCCGGCGGACCGTTTTTCGTTTCCAAAGATGGCGGACCGGTAACTGCGGGTAACATTACCATTAGCACGGATATCGAAGCGGATGCTTCCAATATCGCCTCCTCGATGCGTACGGTAACGAACGGAACGACGGAAAGCGTCGTAAAAGGGAATAAAGACGTGGCGATGTTGATCGCCCAGTTCAACGATATGAAGATTGACTTCGGTTCCGTCAGCGCAACCGCCATCACGGGGGAAGGCACGGTCAGCGACTTTTTCCGCTCCGTGGTCGGTCAGCTCGGTATCCAAACGCAAGAAGCGGAACGCCAATCGGCGAACTCCCAAATGGTCGTCGATCAAGTCGACTCCCGCCGTCAGTCCGTCAGCGGAGTGTCGCTTGACGAAGAAATGGCCAATATGATCAAATTCCAACATGCATACAACGCCGCAGCCCGATTTATGACGACGATCGACGAAACGTTGGACAAGATTATTAACGGAATGGGCACAGTGGGCAGATAATAATTCGTATTAGAAAGCGAGGCTACCCCTTATGATGGGTCGCGTGACGCAAGGGACCATTACATCGCAACTGCTGCGCAATATTAGCTCGAACTTGGGTCAGTCGGCGAGTTTGCAAGAGAAACTTGCGACGGGTCGCAACATTAACCGTCCTTCGGACGATCCGGTGGGTATCACTTATGCCCTTCGCTATCGCAGCGATCTAGCCGTAAACGATCGCTACCAGTCCAACGTCGATACGGCGACTTCATGGCTGGATTTCAACGATACGATGCTATCTCAAGTCGGCGATGTCATCAAGAGGGCCAAAGAACTTGGCGTGCAAGGCGCCACGGGGACGAACCCTCAGGTGGCTCTGGACAATATCGCGAATGAGTTAGAGCAATTGAAAGCGCAAGTCGTTGATATTGCCAACAGCCAATTTAAAGGGAAATATGTATTCAACGGTCAATTTACGGACAAAATCACGTATGATCCTTCATTGGATCCGGCCAAAGTCGTAACAGATAACGGCGACATCAACTACATCGTTAATACGGGCGTTCAATTGGACGTTAACTTGAAAGGTAACGATGTGTTTGGTTATCCTCCAACTGGCGTAACGGCTCCGAAGAACGAAGATGACAACCTGTTCCATGTTCTCGATCAGATGATAAAGGCGTTGCGTGCCGGCAAACATGAGGACGTTAACTCCGAGCTTTCCAATCTCGAGAGCAGGTACGGCAAAGTATTGACGCAGCAAGCGGAAGTCGGGGCTCGCGTAAACCGAGTGGAGCTCATAGAAGACCGGTTGAAAGACTTGAACGTCAACCTCCAAACCCTGCAATCGAAAACCGAGGATGCGGATATGGAGGAGCTTATCATTAAATCGAAGGTTAATGAGAGCGTGTATCAAGCATCTCTTTCGGTCGGATCCAAAGTCATTCAACCGACGCTCGTCGATTTTCTCAGATAATGTTAGCGGATAGGAGGGATTGAATTGGTTCCATTCATATCGGTTCAATCCCAGAAAGGCAAGATCGGGATTCATTCCGAACGAGGTCAGTATGAGATCCGTAGACCGCAACCGGTGCTTAACATCAGTTCCAGGAAACCGGAGATTATCGCCCATAACAGGCCCGGGCAGCTCAACATTGACAACTCCCGAACATGGGAGGCGCTGGACGGGGGGAATATGGAAGTATTCTGGAGCCGTATCTATTCGCAGTACAAGCAGATCGCTCAGCAGAATATTAGCGAGATCGTAGCACAGGGGAATCAGCTAGGGGACCTTCGAATAAAAGGGAATCCGATTCCTGATATGGCTTTGGACGAATTTATCGAGGGAGCACCCGATTTACAGGTGTACGGGGAAGCATCCGTAGATAACACGCAATTTAATTATATCCCGAACGATCCGGACATTCAGTTTGTTCCCGGCGAGCTCAATGTACAAGCGCAAATTCAGCGTCCGGATATCAATTTCCACAGAGGTTCCGTCAACATCTACATGGAACAATATCCCAAAGTAACAATAACTCCGCCGGTGATCGATATCTCGGCATAAACCAGCTATAGGCGAGATTCTGTGCGCGCTATAGCTTTTATTTATTTTGAATACTTCGGGGGAACGATATGAACGTACATACGAAAAGATTCGGAGAGATGGACATCCAAGACCAAGAGGTTATCCGTTTTGAACAAGGGATTCCCGGATTCGAGAATTTGAAGCGCTTTGCTTTGGTCGAAATTCAAGACCACGCGCCTTTTTCTTATTTGCAATGTATCGATGAAAGCGAAATCTCCTTTATCGTAACCAATCCATTCGAGTTTTTTCCTGACTTCGAATGCGAGCTGCCTGATCCTGTCGTCGAGGCACTGAATGTAAGTTCCTCCGATCAGGTCGTGGTCCGCGTAATCGTATCTATTAATGGGGAATTGGAAGCGGCTACCGTGAATTTAGTAGCGCCCGTAATAATCAATCATGTAAGCGGATTAGGCAAACAAGTCGTTCTGGCCAAGACAAGCTATACGACGAGGCATGCATTATTTGAGGCGAGCGAGCCGAAATAGGGAGGGGTGGACATATGCTGGTGCTTTCCCGTCGTAAAGGCGAATCGATCGTCATTCAAGAACATATTGAAGTTACGGTGCTGGAAGTGGACGGCGATACGATTAAGATAGGCATCTCCGCTCCGAGAGATATCGAAATTTTACGTAAAGAGCTGATCACATCCGTGAAGGATATGAATAGGGAGTCCGTAAGTCAGCACACCGATATGGCGAGCTTGGCAGAAAAAATAAAAAAAATGAAAAAAAGTTCGCAAAAGCTATAAAACATTTTGTTCCAATGCCGATAATAAGGTTAGAGCCAGTCCGGGCGGCCGACCTGACTCTGGCAAATCCACATGGATGTGGACATACTTTTACTTTCAGGGAGGAAATTTACAATGCGTATTAACCACAACATTACAGCTCTTAACAACCACCGCAACATGACGTTGAACAACGTAGCAACTGGCAAGAACATGGAGAAGCTCTCTTCCGGTCTTCGTATTAACCGTGCAGGCGACGATGCTGCAGGTCTTGCTGTATCCGAGAAAATGCGCGGTCAAATCCGCGGTCTTGAGCAAGCTCAACGCAACGTTCAAGACGGTATCTCCTTCGTACAAACAGCAGAGGGCGCAATGAACGAAATCAGCTCCATGCTTGGTCGTATGAAAGAGCTGCATGTTCAAAGAGCTAACGGTACGTACACTACGAGCCAACAAGCCAACATCGACGTTGAGCTGAACGCACTTTCCAGCCAAATCGACAGCATCATGGACAACACGACGTTCAACGGCATCAACATTACGAGCACGATCAGCATTCAAGCTGATGATAACTCCGTAACGATCAGCATCACTGGTGTTGCTACGGCTAGCTTCTACGGTCTGGCAACTTCTGCCAAAATCGCCGGTATCGATAAGGCTATCGACGCTGTTTCCACGCAACGTGCAACCCTTGGTGCTATGCAAAACCGTTTGGAATACACTTCCAACAACCTCGGCACGACGATCGAGAACCTTACGGCATCCGAGTCCCGTATTCGCGATACGGACATGGCGAAGGAAATGGTCGAGCTGTCGAAGAACCAAATCTTGCTTCAATCCTCGCAAGCAATGCTTGCGCAAGCGAACTCCGCGCCACAAGGCGTATTGTCGCTTCTGCGTTAATCATCGCTCGCAAAAAAGACCTTGGATTCTTTCCAAGGTCTTTTTTTTTATTTTCTGCTAAAGAAAGGCTTGCCATTCGTCGATATAATAGATAGCACTATTATTTCGGACGGAGTGATTAGATGAAGATTCAGTCCTCGCCCATGATGAGCGTATCAACTGCTAGTAATACCGCAGCGACCAATAAATTCACGACTGAGAACGTTCCAGTGAAGCCTGCGGGATCGGCACTTGATGCGGAACTTGTTCGTACCGGCAAGGAAATGCACAACGCCGAGCTGCAAGGTGTCAAGCTGTCGGTAGGCGAAGAACAGCTGATCAAAGCAATCGACCGTGCAATCAAGGCGTTGGAGGGTCCATCCACGACTTTCGAGATGAAAGTGCATAAGGAGACGAAAGCCGTCACCGTGAAAGTGTTTAACAAAGAAACCGGTGAACTGATTCGTGAGATCCCACCGGAGAAGACTTTAGATTTGGTTGCTAAAATGATGGAATTTGCCGGCATCTTGATAGATGAGAAAGTATAGGAGGCGAATACGATGACGATGAGAATTTCGGGGCTTTCTTCCGGGCTAGACATCGATAGTATCGTCAAAAATTTAATGAAGGCGCAGCGCGCGCCGCTCGATAAATTAAACCAACAAAAGACGACGCTCGAATGGCAACGGGAACAATATCGTGACGTAAACATCAAGATGGTTGATTTCCGCAATAATAAATTGTTTAATTACGGATTGCAAGGCATGGTAAGCGCGAAGCAAGTAAAGACCTCAGGCAATACGTCCGCCGTGAGCGCTCAAGCCGGTTCTAATGCAATCGCGGGTTCGATGTCTATCGAAGTCAAGCAGTTAGCTACATACTCGTCCGTCGTCAGTACTAGCGGTGTCGGTCCGGTCGATAAATCGAAAACCCTAGACAAACTGAACGGCAGTTCTCTAAGCTACACGGCGACCGGCGGCAAAGTGGACGTTACCATTAACAATAAGACGATTCAATTGGACGAAACGGTTGATACGCTCAATTCGATGGTAGCCAAGATTAATGCGGATAAAGATATGAACGTGACTGCGTTTATCGATGGCACCACCGGCAAGCTGTCGCTCACTTCCAAAACGGGAGGAGTAACGCCTATCACGACCGGTGGAACCTTGTTGGATGATTTTCAACTCGGGGGTCTAGCCAGCTCTAGCGGAATTGGTGCAGTGACAACTGCTACTGATACGCTAGCTACGTTAAAAGCAGCAGGTAAGCTTTCCTATACGGCCGATGGACTCGGGAAAGTCAGCTTTTCGATTAATGGCAGCACGATAGCGGTTAACGAAAGTGATACGCTGGATACCTTACTAGGTGCCATAAATAGCGACGCGGGTGCTGCCGTGACGGCTACGATCGATGCAACTACTGGCAAACTTACAATTAAATCCGACGGTTCGGGATCAGTGGCCGTAAGCGGAGATTTGTTTGCTAAATTCAACTTGTCAGGAGAGGCAGTTGGTCAGAACGCCAAGGTAGTTATCAATGGCATCGAAACGGAGCGCGCAAGCAACACGTTCACGGAGAACGGCGTCACCATAACGTTGAATGCTTTATCCGCCGGCTCTGCCACGACGCTTAACATTACATCCGATACAGACAAAGTAGTTGACTCGATCAAGACGTTCATCAATCAGTATAACGATTTGCTTGAAACGGTGAATGACAAAGTAAATGAAGAGCGTTATCGCAAATTTCCTCCGTTAACTTCGGAACAAAAAGCGGAAATGAGCGAAGATGAAATTAAGCTATGGGAAGATAAAGCTAAGAGCGGTCTTATACGCCGAGATCCAACGCTTTCCACCATGGTAGATAGCATGCGGCTTGCGTCTATGACGGACGTTACGATCGACGGCGTCAAAGTCAATCTGGCTTCCCTAGGTATTGAGACAGGAGATTGGACGCAACGAGGCAAGCTGGTAATCAAAGACGAGGCGAAATTGCGTCAGGCCATCGAAGCTAATCCGGATCAGGTCGAGAAGTTCTTCACGCAACAAACGACTCAGACGAATTCGAAGCTGAAGGGTTTACCGACCAACCCGGATAACGGGCTATTTAATAGATTGTCGAACACGCTAATGACAGCGATTGAAGAGTTGTCGAGCAAAGCCGGCACGTCCAAATACAGCATCAGTAAAGATACGAGCTTCATTGAATCTAGCTGGATCAGCGAACAACTGCGAAGTTTGGATACCAAAATTGATAATACCAACGAGCGGCTTGATCGTATGGAAGTCAATTACTACAAGCAATTTACGGCAATGGAAACCGCGATGAACCGTTATCAATCGCAGTCTAGCGCCTTGTTCGGATCGAATTAATTCGCTATGGAAGAACTAATCATAGAAGTACTAGCGGAATCGTTGCGACTGGCGGATCCGGAACAGGATCCGGGATATGAAGCCTATGTCGCATTGACAGACTTAAGGCAAACATTAGTGGATGAAGTGAAATGTCGGGGTGCGTTGACCGATAACGAGAAATTATTGCTGAAAGAGCTTGCCAAATATGACAATGCTGTTTTTAGTCGTATGTTGGCTTTGAAGGAAGAAGCGGAAATCGGCATGCAGCGCATGAATGTAACGAAGAAACAAATAAACGCTTATGGCCACATGAACCTCGGAGAAAGCATCATGTTCGATAAAGGGGTATGAGATGATAAACAATCCATATCAAAAGTACCAGCAAGCGGCGGTTCAGACCTCCGGTCCGCAACTCGTCCTGATGTTATACGACGGAGCTATTAAGTTCGTTCGAGCGGGCATCGAGAGCATCGAGGAACGGAAACCGGAGAAGGCGAACACGAACTTGCAAAAAGCGCAGAGAATCATACACGAGTTAATTGCATCCTTGAATTTCGACTACGAAATTTCAAATAATCTCGTCCTGCTGTACGAGTATATGATTCGCCAACTGATTCAGGCGAATTCCCGCAAAGATGTTGTGCCTGCGCGTGAGGTAATGAACTATTTGGTCGATTTGAGGGAAACTTGGGCTGTGGCGATGAAGAAGCCGACTATGGAAAGCATGCAATAACAAGCATGCGCTCGAACAAAACCGCTAAGGGGAACGACCCTTAGCGGTTTTGTTTGTTTTTATTAAACTTTTAGAAGAGCTAATTCGGTGTATTCGGGATAGCGCTCGATCAGCTTCATTTTTATCGGAGCGCGGCGCTCCGGATCCGAACAGTGAGCTAAAAATTGAATATATAGTTTCGGGTTATCAGGCTTAATTTCGATTGCATGCTTCCAGAATTCCAAGGCATCCTCCGGATCTCCTTCGATGGTCTGGAGGAATGCTAGTTGGTCGCAGCTTTCAGCGGTCAACTGACCATTGTCGAGCAGATGCTGGTAGTACTGCATGGCGGGTTCTTTGTAATGCTTGAGCAGAAAGAAGCTTGCGAGTTGATTAATCAGGGGCGGTGAGCCATAGGTTTCGATCAAGCGATCATAAGCAACCCATTGCTTTAACACATAAAGTTGGCTTAATGTCTCAAACGCAGCGTGTTCGAACTGCGCATCGTCCGCTGGAGGATTGTGCTCTTTCAAGACGGTGGTCGCGAATCGCAGGAAGCCGTTCACTTCTTCATTCGTGGAATGAGCATAACGTTCGAGCCAATCGGAACGGGACCAGACGATTCCGCCCAAGACAATGATTTTGACGACCGTCAGTTCCTCAAGTTCTTGTTGCGAATAGCTCATCAATGCAAGATCAAAATCGTGTTGATCCTGCATTAATATTGCGTATTTTAACCGATCAGCGATGCCGACTTGGTTTATGGAGGATGTTGCATAGTGTCTAGCAAGCTCTTTGTTACCGATAGAAATCGCGATTTTTTTTATCACATTTGTTTTGGTCACATCGCCGTTGACATGCAGCAGTTTATTGAGAAAAGCGGCAATATTGGTCGCGTTATCTTTCAATGATAGAATCTCTATCAGTTTGATCATAGCGCTTAGATCTTTGTCGTTAGCCATGAGCAGGCGAGTTAAGTAGGTGACGGATTCATTCAAGTTGTTTTCTCTTTCGTAACCTAATGCCAACTGCCAGAGGGGCATCCTCATCCCGTAATCCGGATTGGCAATTGCGACCTCTTGCTTATTCGCTGAACGTTTCTCCGCTTCTTGGTAAGCAGCCAGAAACTCTTGCTTGCTCAGCTCGCGGAAGCCTAATTCAAGCAATATTACGCCGCGCAAGCACTTGATATCGGGGTATTGGATATAAGCTTGCAAATGTTGATCCATAAGATTTAATGACTCGACGAAGCGCCTGTGTCGCATACTGATTTCCAGCATGGCGAATATAATGCTTCGGTACCATACGGCTTTTTTGTCGCCGGATTCGAGAGCGATCCGAAGATGCTGCAGCGCTTCCTCGTCTTTTTTCATCGTCGCCAACTGGAGACCGATCATGCAATGGTCGTAGGCGTTAAAACCCCCATCAGCCTTCATATCATTAAAGATGGATAGGTTGCGTTCATGCTTGTTTTTAGATGTCATCACATGACTTAAATAACCGGAATGCAAAATTTGATATGGGATCTCGACAACGCGGGGGGAAACGCCTTTCGCAGGCCGCGGTTGTTCATGCAATGCGCGATGATAATGAAACTTCATTCGGTTCGCAAAAACGCGCGCAACCTGCGATTCGACGACTGTAGGATTATTCTGTTCTCCCTGGAAGTTACGGACGCACAATTGATAGATCGCGCTGTTCGTCGGTTTTTCCTTGGCCAGGAAATCGCGCATCCCGCGAATTTCTTTCTCTTCCATATATTCGTCGGCATCCATGACCAAGATCCATTTGCCGGTCGCGTGCTTGAGCGATTCGTTGCGCGCGGCGGAAAAGTCGTTGATCCATACGAAATCGTAAATTTTATCCGTATACGTCTGAGCTATCTCTTTCGTTCGGTCGGTGGATCCGGTATCGACGATGACGATTTCGTCTACGTAAGCTCGAACGCTTTGTAGACAACGTTGCAGGAAGGCTTCTTCGTTCTTCACGATCATACATACGGAAATGAGTTTATCCATAAAAAGCCTCCAATGTCGATGCCTGTCGAGAGTATCTGCAGTGCTTAAAGTGTAATATAATTTAGATGTAAAGTCCAAGTCGTAAAATGTCGATAAAGTAGGTAGTAAGCGCGCTGAAAGGCGATGATTATAGCGAAATGCAGAAATATAGCCAGAAGAAAATGTCGCAAGCTGAATTGCGAAAAATGCAACGGATACAGATCGAGTTGCTAGCGGAATTCGACGCGCTTTGCAAGAAGCACGGTATCCGCTACATCATCGCATCCGGAACGCTTTTGGGAGCGGCACGAAACGGTTCTTTCATTCCTTGGGATGACGACATTGACGTAGAGATGCTGCGCAGCGACTATGATAAGTTTTGCAAGATCGATAAGAGAGAATTCCGGGAAGACACGTTCTTCCAAACGAACAAGACGGACAAGCATTATCCATGGTTATACGGGAAATTAAGACGTACGGGTACGCAGGCGGTTCGTCTAGGTCAAGAACATCTGAAGATGAATAGCGGGGTATTCATTGATATATTCCCGCGCGATGGCGTGCCGAATCTTGCACTGCTTAGGTCGGTACGAGGAGTTGTAGCTGCGATGAGCCGAAAGATGCTCTATGCGCGAGTGGCCAGCAGAACGTCGGAGACATTCATCGGAAGATTAGGCTGGAGCGTCGTTCGATTGATTCCGAAGCAGGTGGCGTTCGGGATTGCAAAGCTTCTATCCCTTGTGTTCAACGAGAAACGCTGCGATCGAGTGGGTTGCATTGGTTATCATGGCCAAGCGGAGACGAACGGGTTTCGTAAAAGCTGGTTTACGGAAATGACGACGCTGCCTTTCGAGGGCGAACAATACTATGCGCCGGCGGATTGGGATGGCTACTTGCGTTACGTCTATGGGAATGACTACATGACGCCCCCGCCGCCGGAACGCAGGCAAATTACTTCTCCGCTTTCTTCCTATAGTTTATGACATTAAGAGAGGATGATAAGAATGAAGGCAATCTTACTTGCTGCTGGTCGCGGTACTCGAATCTCTCGAATGATTGAAGATGTGCCGAAATCGACATTACCTATTGCCGGAGTTCCGCTCATCCGTCGAACGGCGCAGATGCTGCTCGATTCGGGGTTCGAATTGGTCGTATGCGTAGGCTATCAAGCGAGCAAAATATACAAGGCTCTCGAAGGACTACCCGTTAATTATTATTTCAACCCTTTCTACAATGTGACGAATAGCATCGCGAGTCTGTGGTTCGCGCGCGAGGAGTTGCAAGGCGACTCGATCGTACTCAATGCGGATGTCTACTTCTCGAAAGAAATTCTTGATCTCGTGCTTAACGATAAACATGATGTGAGTATGGCGATCGATAAGACGCGTACGGAGGTCGGGGACTACTTCTTCTCGACGACGGACAACGGCTGCATTGAAAAGTATGGGAAGGAGCTTCCGCTCTCATCCCGTAGCTGCGAATATGTCGGGCTCGCCAAGATCAGAGGAAGCTTCATGGAGAAATTCCACGAACGTCTGGAATTGCTCGTGGAAACCCACCAGCACTCCTTATGGTGGGAAAATGTATTGTATTCCTTCACGGATACGAAAGAACAAAATATATATACCGTGGACGTCGGAGGGAGATTCTGGGCGGAGATCGATTACTTCGACGATTACGAACGGATTCTGAAGCACATCGAGAAGGAGGAAGAAGCCCTTGTCAGATCGGCACCGAATTTACGACGAGCGTATTAATATTAAGACGGAGAACACGCGCACTTTCTATGACGAACGGGCGAAGGCGATCGCAAGCATGGCTAACCCGTACGTAGCGGTATTGCTTGGAGATCAGAATCCGGGTCATGCCGAGGAGTGGAATCGGTTCGAGAAACAGTTCATTCTTCCGGAATTGCAAATTTCCCAGACGAACCGCTTGCTCGATATCGGGTGCGGGATCGGCCGGTGGGCGGAGTCGGTTATTCCGCTGAGTGGCTATTATTGCGGAACGGACTTCTCGTCGGAGATGGTGGAGACGGCCAGGAAGCGCAACCGTGTCGAAGGAAAGGCCTATGATTTCTACAACCTCTCCTTCCAAGAAACCGTACGGCAATCAGCGGAGTTTTACAAAGGGCAATTCGATCGACTGATCGTTGGCGGCGTATGCATGTACATAAATGACGAGGAGCTGCCCGCGTGTTACGAGGGATTGCTGCCGTTGCTAGCCGATCGCTGCGTCATCTACTTCACGGAGACAGTCGCGGTAGAAAGACGGTTGACGCTGGACGAATGCCCATCCGAAGCGCTGCGGACGAACTACGATGTTATCTACCGAACGCCGGAAGAGTATATTCAGCATTACAAAGTGTTCACAGACGCGGGGTTCAAGGTTCGCGAGCAGAGGTACTTGCCGCACTTGAACAATGAGAAGCAATTTTACGAGACGGATCGTTGGTACACCCTACTGGAAAGGTAGTCATGCGATATGTACGTGAATGAATTTATTAAAGATCTATATCGCGTGAAATTCCACGAAGAGCGCGATCAAGTTCTGCGATTGGATATGAATGAAAGTCCAGAGGGGCTTCCCTTGGATTTCGTAGAAGAAGTGAAGCGGAAGATTACGCCGGAGTTTCTAGCTACCTATCCGCAGAAGAATAGACTGGTTAAGCAAGTCTCGGCGCACTGCGGATTGCAAGCGGATCAGATTTCGATCACTAGCGGCTCCGACGAAGCGATGAGATTGGCGTTTCAATGCTTCGGCGAGCGAGGGAAGAAGGTCGTGACGGTCACGCCGACATTCGAAATGTACGGCGTTTATGCGGCGATGTTCGGGATGGAGCATGTGCCCGTAGGTTTTAATGCTGATTTTACGATTCCGGTAGAACGATTGCTTGAAGCCATTGACGAGTCAACCGGAATTGTCGTTATTCTCAATCCGAACAGTCCGATCGGAGCGACCTATACGGAGGACGAGGCGCACGCCATTGTCAAGAAGGCCGGCGCGGTTGGTGCGCTAGTAATCATCGACGAAGCCTACCACTACTACTACGTCCCTACGTTCATGCCCCTGTTAGCGCAATATGAGAACGTCATCGTGTTGCGGACTTTTTCCAAACTATGCTCGATTGCGGGTTTGAGAGTCGGCTATGCGGCAGGGAACGCGCGATTGATCGACTATCTGGAGAGATCCCAGTCGACCTTCAATGTAAGTAACGTCGGTTTGTTGTTCGCCGAAGAGATTATGAAGCGGCCTGATGTGATGGAAAACCAACGCGTCTCGGAGCAGGAAGGACGGATGTGGCTCGTCCGGCAGCTTGATGGCGCGGGATACCGCGTGCTGTCGTTAGAGGGCAACTTCATCCTGTTCAAGCCTAAAGGCAACGCTCGGGATATCGTGGCGGCGTTGAAGGAGCAAGGCGTCTGGATTCGAGATTATAGCTCGGGGTTGCTCGAAGGCTACTTGAGAATTTCTACCGGCCACATCGACTATATGCGAAGATTTTGGGATGCCTTTACGGCTCTGGATTGATGGCGAACAGGAGGCGGGAGCATGGCGAATCTACGTAGTCGAAACGTGTTGCCGAGAATTATTCAAGATGTGTCTGAACGAATGGACTCTTTACATACCGAGGGGAAAACAATCGTCTGGTTCGGCTACATCGCTTTGGTCGACGTTGTTCAGACTGCCTTAGCGGCCAAAGGACAACGGATCGATTATGTCGTCGATAACGATAAGCAAAAGTGGGGACGGGTCACCTACGGGGGTGTCCTGGTTTCTCCACCCTCCCATGTGCTGACTACGGTGCGCCAGAACGCCGTCGTCTTTATTTTTTCTAATTACGCGGACGCGATTATCGAGCAGATTAAAGGGTATGGATACGCGGACGATCAAATCATTCGTTTCCCAGCGCCGTCGGCTTATGCCGAAGAGGCGGAGGCTCTGCTCGGCGAAGAGGTCCTTGCTTTCCCGCGAATGACGCTTAGGGAGCTTCAGTTGGCCGAGATCGATATGCTCAAGGCGCTTCGCGAATTTTGCGCGGATCATCGATTGAAATATTATTTGGCGGGCGGAACGATGTTCGGCGCGGTGAATTACAAAGGATTCGTTCCGTGGGACGATGACATTGATATTTACATGCCTTATGAAGATTATGTTCATTTGATTAAGCATTTCCCCGTCGGCGGCAGATACGAGATCTTGCATTGGGAAGCCTACGACGAATTTTTCTGGCCGTACATTCAGATGGTCGATAACGCCACCGTTATATTGTACGGTAGTACGCCGATCAGTCTTGCGCAAGGCGTTTTCATCGATATTATACCGCTGACGGGCTATCCGGAAAATCGGGAAGAAATCGAATACCGAGTGAATATGAATCGCTACCTGGAATCAAAGTGGCGTTGGTTTTATAACTCTCGTGGCGTCGTTCAAACGGAACAATCGGATTATCGCGCGGACATTATGAAGAAGCGTTATGACTTGTCCTTCTACGACAGTCCGAACGTGGCTACCGCCGTCGAATTGTGGGGCGGGGAAGAGCAATGGATAGTGCCGCGAGACGTGTTCGATTACGGAACGACAATGGAGTTTGAGGGCGAGCAATTTTCGGTTGCCAAAGGTTATGAAGAGTACTTGAGGTTAAGGGCTAGAAAGTACGCGAACGCGCCGGTTTCGGCGATCCAGGTATCGCATCCTATCAATGCCTACCGGAAAAAATAGACGGAATGGATGGGACGCGGTATGCGGAAGCACCAACAGCAGCAACTTTTAGACTTGCTTCACACTTTGGAGGAAGCTCACGATGAATTAGCCCGGCAAACGGCGCACAATACCATCGTAAGCTTGCTTGCCGATTGCCAGGAATTCGCCTTGAAGATCGGCGGGTTCATCGAACAAATCGAAGGCGAAGGCACTCGAACGGTTGCGCTCTTGGAAGAGTATTGCGACTTGTTATACAAGGCGAGCATGGAGTTTGAACCGATGAATAGCGTCGCTCAGCTCAGGCGTCAGCTTATCGTCATTACGAATAGCGCGCAAGACGAGTTGAAGTCGAATAAGTTAGAGATCGCCTTCTTCCCGTACAAGGCTTCGATGTTCGATGCGTTAGAATCGATCTGGTTAGCAGCGAAGGACGATCCGCGGTGTGATGTCTACGTCGTTCCGATCCCCTATTATGATAAATTGCCGAACGGCCAGTTAGGGCAGATGCATTATGAGGGCGACCAATACCCGGCTCATATTCCGATCACGAACTGGCAGGAATATGACGTCGAGGCACGGCGGCCGGATATTATCTATATCCATAACCCATACGATAACGCTAACTTGGCTACAAGCGTTCATCCGATGTATTACAGCAAGCGGTTGCGCGAGCTAACCGATCAGCTTGTGTACGTTCCTTACTTCGTATCGAACGGCGACGTAAGTGAGGGATCTTGCGGACTCCCTGGGTGCATATACGCGCACAAAGTGTTCGTTCAGTCCGAGAAGGTTCGGCAGACGTACATTAGAGTGTATAAGAAGTTGGCGGAACAGCACCGTTTCGGTGAATTGTTCGGTCAACCGGAGAGCAAGTTCGTTGCGCTCGGATCTCCGAAGTTCGATAAAGTGGTGAACTCTCGCCGCGAAGATTACACTTTGCCGGAGCAGTGGGCCGAGTTGATGGTTCGGCCTGACGGCACGCGAAAGAAGGTTATTCTGTACAACACGGCAATCGGATCGCTACTATCAGGCAACGACGCGGTTCTGCACAAGCTGAAGTATGTGTTCGATGTATTCCGGGAGCGTGAGGATGTCTTGCTTTGGTGGCGTCCGCACCCTCTCAACGGCACCGTTTACTCGTCCATGCGCCCGCAGCTTCTAGCCGATTATGAAGCCATTGTGGCAGAATACCGACGTAGCGGCTTCGGGATTTACGATGACTCCGCGGATTCGCATCGCGCTATTGCCATGTCCGATGCCTATTTTGGAGATGGCGGTTCGCTGCTTGCGTTGTATTCTCTAACGGGCAAACCGACGATGACTCAGAACGTCAAAATAAAAGAGAGGGAAAGCTACAACAAATTTGCGTTTTCGCATGCGACGGACGATGGGGGCTATTGGTGGTTAAGCCTGCAATTTGGAGATTCGTTGATGCGTTTGGACAAGCAGACGAAGAAGATGGATTTTATCTCATTGATTCCGGACGAGCGTTATTGCGGATGGACGCTGTATTCGGATAGCATATTGTGTGGCCAGAAGCTGTTTTTGGCTCCCGCCGCCGCGAATGAAATCGCCAGCTATGATACCGTTACGGGAGAGTGGGAGAAAATCCCGTTCGAACTGAATGTTCCGGCAAGCGATAATTTATATTTTCCCGTGTACAAGTTTTCTGGAATCAAGAGGCATAAGCAATGGTTGTTCATCATCCCTAGCACTTATCCGGCGATAATCCGCTACAATCTGGAGACGGGCGAACTGGATTACGTGACGGATTGGGTCATCCCTCTGGAGAAGTACAAGCGAGATCCGGTCGGGATGTGGTTCTCCGATTGCTTGCAGGAAGGAGCGAGTCTTCTGTTGTCGGCATGCAACGCGAGTGCCGTCGTTATTTTCGATATGGAGAAATGCGTGTCAACCGTGCGGCCAATCGAAGGTACGAATATCGGGTTTGGCGGCATTTGTTTTGACGGCGAACAGTATTGGCTGACGCCAAGGAAGAATGGCAGCATTACGCGCTGGGACCGCAAGCGCAACAAATTCGAAGAGTTGACCGCTTTTCCTGAAGGATATGTCGGGGGAGGATTTCCCTTTGGTCATCCGATCTATGTGAATGGATCGATCTGTCTGTTCCCTGTTCAAGCGAATATGGCTATTAAGATCGATGCAGGAGACAAAAAGATGGCGAGCTTCGATACGATTCCCGTTAGTGCTGCGCCATTCGCCATCGCAAGAATGGTTGGCGACAAGTTAGTCGCGGTGTCCGCTCGGGAGAATCGCCTATTCGAATTGGACGTCCCTGAAGCGTTACAGCTTGAACACGAGATCGCCTTATCCGACGAGCGGGAAGCGAACCGGCAGGGACTATTCGGTTCTTACAATCAGGAGAGCGCCGCAACCGGAGCAGACGAGTTTTGCGATTATCTCCTTGAGCGCAACGAACTTGATTCCATCGACTATCGGCTACGCAATCAAATGGTAGGGAATATCGCCAATCCTGATGGCCACGCCGGTCTCGCGATTTATGAGAGAAGCATGCAAGCGCTATTGCGGACTGTGAACGCGTAATCAGTATGAATTGAGGGAAGGTACATGAGTGCCAAGGTCAGCATCGTTATTGCTTGTTACAACAAGGCGGAATATATCGGGGACACCCTTCGTTCGATAATAAATCAGGCGTGGAATCAAATCGAAGTCGTACTCGTGAATGACGGTTCAACCGATGAGACGGGAAGCGTCATAAAGGAATGGGAACCGCGCCTATCGGCCCGAGGATTTGATGTCATCGTCATTAATCAGGCTAATGCGGGCGTGGCGGCAGCAGTAAAGACCGGACTGCTTCGCTCGACCGGTAAATACGTTTGTTTTCCCGATGCGGACGATGAATTGGACCCCGAATATGTTTCGGAGCCGGTCAGGTTGCTGGAAGCCGATCCAAGCGTCGACTTTGCTGTTTGCGGCTTAGCTGCCAGAAGTATCCCGAACGGAACGCCGGTGTCCGTTACCTTTACGGACGAAATAAGCCCAAATACAGCAATCGAACAGGTTTTGTTGCAGAGGGTTCATAGTTCCGCCTGCGTGTACCTAATAACCCGGGAATATGCCGAACGCTGCGGATTGATGCGGATGGTCACTGACGGGGCTGCGTCGCAAGAACCGCAAATCACAACGCTGCTCTTTGCACACGAACATAAGTTAGAGAAGATCGATAGACCGTTTTACATTTACAATACTTTCTCAAGCGCGCTAGCTGCTGGCCGAGGTGAGCAGCAAGTTTCCGAACACTATAGAAACCGTCTCAGACTATACGAGCAGACCATCGAACAACTTTCAATAAGCCCGGAGGACAAGGCTCGGCTGAAAGGAATGGCTGCGATAGGTTGTAGGTATATGGTTACCTCGATCATGATGGACGGCGACGCGGACAACGAAGTATTTTTCCGTTCCTTAACGAATGCCATACTTGGGGTTAAGCCGATATGCCAACGGGTAACCGGGCGAATCATAGCGTTCGGTTCACTCGGCAAAGTAGCAAGAGGCTTGTTGCCGCTTCTTAAGGGAACGCCATGGGAGCCACATTTGTTTTGGGATCAAGCAGCTTTTCCGGGAGCCGCGCTGCACGACGGCTCCGTGGTAACGAAACCGGACGAGAATCATTTAGAGCGTGGCGATGTGTTGTTTTGTTTCCCGAAGTCTCCAGCTGTGTTCGCCGAAGTGCACAAGATTGCAAGCAGCAAAGGGGTTACAGTGCTTACGTGGAGCGATGTGATAGATTATCTCGCAGAGCAATATAATCCCTTGTTACATTGCTGATTATCTAGAAAGA
The DNA here is from genome assembly GCF_042655785.1 of Cohnella yongneupensis. NCBI lineage: Bacteria > Bacillati > Bacillota > Bacilli > Caryophanales > Paenibacillaceae > Cohnella > Cohnella yongneupensis. Next base: position 77,067 of record NZ_JBHSNC010000017.1, on the reverse strand, counting down.
CAGAGGGGGGATTGCGGTGCCAACCTACAAGTGCATCGTCTGGGGAGTAGGCCTGGACTACGATCTATACCTCAATGCTGTTAAACATCAGGAACGATTAGGGAATATTGAAATCGTGGGCGTGACATCGAATCAATCGATTTATAGTCGTGTCGACGGGTATCGGTTTATTCCTAAAGAAGAATTGAAATCTATCGATTTTGATCTCTTGATCATTGCCAGCTTAGGGAGCTTCAATGCCATACGCCAAGATGCGATTGGTCGTGGAATCGATGCCCGAAAGCTCGTAAGCATCAAATTATTTGCTTTACCCGAGCTGGATCTAGATAAGTATTTGGCCATAAAAAACGGTAATCTTACGATATTTTCGAACAACTGTTGGGGTGGAATCACCTATAATCGCTTGGGAATGGAGTTCCTGTCTCCGTTTATTAATATGTTCGTTAATACTGCGGACTACTTGAAAATAATGAGTGCTCCGCGGCATTATCTTGGCTGCGAGCCGACGCTGACAAAATACTTGTACGAGTCGGAGCTAAAGCGAGAATACCCGGTATGCCGCCTTGACGATACGGAGCTGTATTTCAATCACTATGCTACCCTGGAAGACGCGGTTACGAAATGGAACAGTCGTAAAGCTAAGATCAACTGGGATAATTTATTCGTAATGATGTTTACGGAGAATTTCGAGGATGCGAGCCGATTCATTGAGCTGCCGTACGAGAACAAAGTTTGTTTTGTCCCGTTCGAGACAACGGAAACTGCGCTGTTAACCATCGACTATGCCCGCATTGGAGAGATGGAGAAAGTTCCGTTCTGGGCAATCGTAAACGGTCTTGCGTCGGGGATGTACAAATATTACGACATGCTTGATTTATTGCAGGGAAGCCGTAATCGTAACAGAATCTAGCTTCGGTGACGGTAAGCGCGGCAAGCTGAAGTTGCTGGAAAGGGGCATAGCCATGACGAAACGGTTAGGTTTCTTTCATATCCATAACATCGAGGGCATCGTGCATGATTATGTTGCCTATTTGTTGGATGAGGTGGCGCGGAACGTCGACCATCTAGTCATCGTAAGCAGCGATCCATTGCAAGAAGATGGTGTTCGGAGGCTTACGGATTATACGGAAGATTTATTCGTGCGCGATCGGTATAGCAGCGACAGCGCGGCTTTTAAAGATCTTCTTAGCGGAAGGTACGGTTGGGACAAGGTGCGACAGTTCGATGAACTGGTCATCGTGAATGACACCTGTTATGGACCGCTATACTCACTGAAGCAAGTATTCGACGAAATGGATCGGAGAAGCGCAGACTTCTGGGGGGTAACCAACCAATACCCTTTCCCTAATCCGTGGGGGAAATCCAGCACGGAGAAGCATGTGCCCTATCATGTTCAGTCTTACTTTCTTGTCGTTAAGAGAAGTTTGCTGCAAAGCGAGGATTTCAAACGTTTTTGGGACTCGTTGGGAAGCATTGATTCGCGGGAGGATTCGCTTCTGAAATACGAAGCGAGGTTTACTTCGTACTTTACCGAATTGGGTTATACGTCGGAAAGCTACATCGACACATTCGGTCTGACGCCAACCGATGCGGATAATAATATCCTACATATGCATCACAATGCCCATATTTTAACGGACCGGTACAAATGCCCTTTTGTTAAGTGCGAAAGTTTTGCCATCCCATTGGAACAGAGTCTAAATGTGTCGGTCGGCGCAGATATGAGGAAAGTGGCCGATTATGTTCGCGACCTCAAGGATTATGACGTGAAGTTGATCTGGGATCATTTGTTGAGCACGCTCGACGTATCCGATTTGCACGATAACCTTCATTTGGATTACCTATTGCCGTCAAGGGCATTGAATGTCTCAAGCACCAAGGTGCCATGTAAAAAGGCGGTCGTGATCGCGCACCTCCACTATCCCGAGCTGGTCGAAACGTGTTTTTCATTTCTTAGGCAAATCCCGTCGGATATTGATCTAATTATCACCACGAAAATGACCGAAACTAAAGAGAAGATCGAGGCTTGCATGTCCGATCTAAACCGGCGTAATTATCGGATCCTTATGTCCACGAACCGAGGCAGGGAAATTAGTTCGCTTCTCGTTAGCTGCAAGGCCTATTTAACGGAATACGAGTACCTCTGCTTCGTGCATGACAAGAAAGTCACGAGCGATTTGGGTATTCCGAAGATCGGACAAGACTTCATGAATCTATTGTGGGAAAACACGCTGAAGAGTCCGGAGTATATTTTAAATGTATTGAATTGTTTCGATGAGAATCCACGCTTGGGCTTGCTTGGTCCTCCGGCACCTTATCATGCGACTTTATTGAGCTCCGGCGTCGAGTCATGGACTCGCAGTTTTCCCGAATCGGTGAAGCTTGCGGAACGATTGAAATTAAATTGCAAACTATCGAAAGACAAACGTCCTTTCGTTCTCGGAACCGCATTCTGGTGCCGGACAAGCGCATTAAGAGCATTGTTTGAATATGGCTTCGAATACGAGGATTTCCCGCCTGAGCCTCTGCCGGGGGACGGCAGCATGAATCATGCGATCGAACGCATTCTCCCTTACGTTGCGCAACATCAAGGTTATTACAGTGGTCTTGCGATGCCTGCGGAGTCGGCGGAAATTCAGACCGTGAACTATCGCTATTTGTTCGCGAGCATGATGCGTCGGATGAGGCAAGGATCGATCATGGATAATTATGCTTCGGGAATCGATCTTCATAATTTGTTGGACGTATTCGCAATTGAGGAGCGCTTCTCGGGCTTCTATAGGAAGCATTCTAAAATACTGTTATACGGTACAGGAGAGATCGCCGAACGCTTTGCCGAGGATTTCAATGAAAAAGGATTGAAATTCGATGGCTTCGTTCTCTCGGACGGACGGAGGGGCGCGTTGCAGCAATTTCTCGGATTTCCAGTATACGAATTATCGGAAATAAAGCCCTCTCGCGATACGGGGATTATACTTGCGATAAGTCGCTCGAATCAAAAGCAAGTTTTCCCGTTATTGAATGCAAAGGGTTTTGAAAATGTGTTTTCTATTTATTCGTAAGGAGTTTGGTTATGCACTACGACATTAAGCTTGCACGATTATTGAAAAAATACGAGCTCGATACAGTTACGGAATCTTATTATATCGATAGATTCGTTGTAGAGGTATGCCAACCTCAGTCTCCGAATGATCGGATGGTTATTTGGGGCGCAGGCGAGCATACGGATCATTTGCTCAAAATACTCTGCAAAGATGTCGGAATCAGAAACTCCATTGCTTTTATCGTGGATAATAGCGAGAAACTACAGAACACCAATGTCAAAGGTTTTCAGGTTAAGCCCCCTTCGGCCATAAACGACGACATCACGACCATTGTCGTGTCATCTTATTTGTACAGGGAGCCGATAACGGATGAAATAAAGAAGTCTTATCCGAGATGTAGAATTGTTAACATTTACGATGAGAAGTTTCAATTGCCGTTGAAGGGACCTTTTTATATACACAAGCAAAATACGGACCTGTTCATGCAGCGCAAAATATATGAAGAGGCATCCGGCCGCAAGCAAAGGGAAGCGCAATTGCTAACGCTCATCAAGAAGTATTTGCGCGTTAGGGATTTTGTAAATGGTCAACGCTATATTGCCGAGTATGTGATGCAGAAATACTCCGATTACGCGGAGTTGCTAAGCCTTCAACAAGAGTTGAATTCATTGCTTACGGAGTTAAAGGAAAGCTTGCAGAGAAAGACTCCGCAGGATCTTTGCATATTAATACTGGACAGCATGAGGGCAAGAGATCTAGAAAAAATGCCGAACTTGAATGCGTTTGCTTCTCAACACATTAACTATCGGAACGCGTACAGCCCTTCGACTTATACAATCGCGAGCTGCTTATCCATGATGACGGGAAAGCTTCTGATCGACGATCATTTGATGGAAGAATCCGAGCTGGATTTAACTCAAAGCGGCTTATATGGACGAGTGTCTCAGGAAGGCTATCGTTTCTATCAGTACAGCGGGATGCATGTTAAAGATCATCCGCACGTAAATCTGATAGGAACTTCGGGAAAAAAAGCTGATTTTGATACGTTTGCCCCTGCGTCTTTATTGATTTGGAATTTTCTAACCGATCTGGCATCGCGGCAAGACAGCAGAGGGTTATACGTGCTGCAACTATGGGAACTCCATCATCCCTACGTTTCCGGCTACCACGAGAAACGGATCATACTTCCCGGATACTTGCCGAAGTTTATCAATAAGCACAAAATCCAAAACCCTGATCTTCTGACGGAAGCGTATGATCAGTATCAAGAAGCGATGCGCTACGTTGATCAACAACTGCAAATGTTTTTGGAGTTTTTGCCGCCGCGGATGACGGCAGCGATTTGCTCGGATCACGGATTTTGTCAAGAAGACGGAGATCATTACGGCGCGGTTCTTCCGTGGAGAGACGAGAACATTCATGTTCCGCTCATCGTTCGATATCCGGGAGATACCCCTACGGTCAACCCAGGTCTCTTCGGAATGAAGCATCTATCGGAAATTTTGCTGGAAATTTACGAAACAGGTGCGCTTCGTATTCAGCCGCACGATTTCGTGGAAATGCAGAGAGGACCGATACGAAGCAAAACGATGAGAGAGGATCCGCTTTTTTCCTACCAGCTTAACCCAAATTTATTTCAGGGATATAAGATGATACGAAGTCTGACCGAAAAGTATGTTCTGTATGATAACGGACAGGAAGAGTACTATATATTACCAAACGAAGATGTGCCGATTACGAATCCGGATCCGAGTATAATGGATAAATACAGACAATTGATCAACCGAGATTTTTACTATAACCTCTGACGGAAGGTGAGCGAATTGAACAACGCAATGACGATTTGGTTAACGGGATTAAGCGGTGCGGGTAAAAGTACGCTTGCATTGGAAATTAACAAAATATTGCTGGAAAAAGGCGTCAAAGTCGAGATTTTGGATGGGGACGTCGTTCGTAACGAGATCGGCCATATGTTCGGCTACTCAAGAGAAGAACGGATGAAGATGAGTAAGGTTATCCGCTTTATCTCAAAGACGTTGAATAAAAACAATATCTCGGTTATCGTAGCGGCTATTGCACCGTTTCAAGAAATGAGAGACTTGAATAGGCAGGAAATCGACAATTATGTCGAAGTTTACGTGAACTGTCCCGTTGATGAATGTATTCGTAGAGATACAAAAGGATTGTACAAGAAGGCGTTGCAGGGGGAAGTACGTCATGTAGTCGGCATTGACGACGTGTACGAAATTCCGCAAAGTTACGATATAGAGCTTAGAACGGATCAAGAATTGATAGACGAATCGGTACGGAAGCTAAAAGAATATTTCGATCGGCGACTGGCAGAGGGGTAAACCATGTATTCATATATAACCGAGAACAATTTGGACAATAAGCAGCATTATATGTTCTCTGAGTATAGAGGAAACGATTTTTTGAATGATTTTTTTCGGATTAGAACGACGATGATTAATGAGATGCGGGAAGCTTTTTTGCCCGCTTATAAGGTGCTTTTAGAAGAGGATAGACCCGCATGGGGCTGGTGTATAGCGTTCATTGACCGGTTAACGGAACGGAGCATCTTAGAGCTGCAACCGGTAGCAGACGCATCGCCGCTTGTACAGTGTCCTTTTGAAATGAAGGAGCTAGATTTAGGAACTCTAGTAACTATCGATACGCCGGAGATGCTCGATTTATTAATCGTACATGTGCTATCCGCAGATCAAGCAGAGAACGATGAATCGTATTTGCGGTTATTGAACGCATTTACGAAATCTTTCGAAGTTCGGAAAAGGCTGTATGAACAATATACAAAGGAGTTTAAGCCTCTTTCCGCAAACTATCGATCGGTAGACAATTACGCTAAGTTTTCGTTCGTGCTAGCTGTCGTATATTTAAAAACAAACAATTTAAAGTATTTGAACGCTTTGTTAAAAATTAACGATACAATCGCATCCGTAAGCAAGGAGGTCAACGAAAGTCCTCAGAGTTTTACTAGGGTCTTCCTCTCCTTACTGATGGAACGGTACGCCGTACATAAGCTATGCGTAACAAAGGGGTTAAGCCAATGATTATTCCCAAAGTAGCACTGATTGGTACATCCGGTAACCGGACCAAAGCTTATTTGCAATTGATGAAAAAGAACAACCTATTGCCTAGCTACTGCGTGATCATGCATCGCGACGTGTCCGTTCTACGGAATGAAGCGGAGCTGTACAAGCAGCAGAACGAGGAGCCGGCGGATTATTACGACCCGAATGAGCCTGTCGTAGTTACTCTTGAGGAATGCGGCATACCCTATCGAATTGTAGAAACGGAACAAGTCAATGACGAGCTCGTGCACGGTCACGTCCTAGACAGAGACGAAGAGATCTGGATTTACTCCGGATTTGGGGGACAGATTCTCAAGCGTCCTTTAATCAATTGCGGTAAAAAATTCCTTCATATACATCCAGGGATCGTGCCCGAGTTTAAAGGCAGCACGACCATTTACTATAGCCTGCTTCAGGAGGGAACGTGCGGAGCTTCGGCTATATTCCTGGATGAAAATATAGATACGGGCCCTTTGATAGCGAAGAAAAGATTTCGCATTCCAGATCAACCGCCGGACATGGATTATATATTCGATCCTTTTATCCGGGCTTCTTTATTGGTTGATGTGTTGAGGCATTACTCGGTTCATCAAACTTTCGATTTGACCAGCCAAACCCCCGACGAGGGCGAAACTTACTTTATTATTCATCCAGTATTAAAGCATATTGCCATTCTATCCGAAGTCGAAAGTAAGGAGGGGAGCTTATGAACCAGGCGACTGCTTTTCGGTTCGGAACGAAGGCCGACAACTTGGAGCAACTGCAACATTTGGTTACGGCGAGCTTTATCCCTGCTCCTTTCATTATTAGGGTCGGAGAATGGTATGAAAATGCCTCTAAAGTAACGAAGGAAATTTCGGAGAGATTTCCCGGTCAACAAATCGTTATTCGCAGCAGCGCCCCCAACGAGGACTCCTTTGAGTTTTCGATGGCGGGTGCCTATGAGTCTGTCCTTCACATCGACTCCGGCAATTCGTTCGATGTTGAGCAGGGAATGGCGCATGTCATTTCCAGTTATACGGCAAAAGGAAGCCGCCTCGTGGACGACTATCAGTTGATCGTTCAGCCGATGGTTAATCAGGTTCGCATGGGCGGCGTTATTTTTACCCGTGACCTAGAAAACAACGGCCCGTACTACTTGTTGAACTATGATGATCGAAGCGGAAGAACGGATACGGTTACCTCCGGCCATCATGCCGAGCTGCAGACCGTATACATTCAAAAAAATATCGATCTTAAGGATTTAACAGAACCTTTAAATAATCTCATTCTAGCGGTTAGAGAATTGGAACGGATTACGCGGGCGGATCGGCTAGACATTGAATTCGCCATCGATGCTAACGGCTTCGTTTTTATTTTGCAGGTTCGTCCTCTCGTGCTTAAAAAAATCATGAACAAAGAAAAGCTGGACCGCAATATCGCGACGACGCTTCAGGGCGTTAAGTCCTACTATAAAGAGTCGGTTAATAATTCGCGGGTATTTGGCACGAAGCCGATTTACGGGCAAATGCCCGACTGGAACCCGGCCGAAATTATCGGTGCCCATCCTAGAAGCCTGTCCGTGTCGCTGTATAATCAATTGATTATGCGCCGCGCCTGGCACAAAGGAAGGGCTTTACTAGGTTATAACGAACCTTCCACCGAGAATCTGATGGTTACTATGGCAGGTCGTCCCTACGTAGATGTAAGAAATAGCTTCAACTCTTTGCTGCCTATTGGGTTAACGCCTTCTCTTTGCGACAAATTGATCGATTTCTACATCGATAAGCTGGAACGTACGCCTAGCCTTCACGATAAAGTCGAGTTCGAGATCGTCATTTCGTGCATGACCTTTAATTTCGAGCAGCAAAGCACGGAGTTGCTCGCGAACGGCTTTTCCGAAACGGAAATCCATCTCTTGAAAGCAAACCTGCTCGAGTTGACGAATAAAATCGTGTTGAATGACAATGGGATGCTGAGCTCTCTTGAGGAACGCCTGCATGTAATGAAAAATAAGAGAGAAATGCTGATGTCGCGTTCTTTCAGAGTCGAGCAGATTCCATTTATTATTCAGTCGCTTATCGAAGACTGTACCCAGTACGGAACGATTCCGTTCTCCGCGGTCGCTAGGTGTGCTTTTATCGGGAAAGCGTTGCTTAAATCTATGGTTAGCGATCGACTGATTACCGAGGAGCAGTATCATCGCTTTTTAGCTTCTATTGAGACCGTAGCAACTTTGATGGTTGACGATTTGGACAAGTGGTATGGCGGGAAAATGGACATCGACGAATTTCTCGCCGCGTATGGGCATTTAAGACCCGGAACCTATGATATTGCCTGTTATAGCTATCGGGAAAAACCGGATTATTACTTTACCAGACCGGCCAACCCTACTCAACAACTTGTATCGGAGTATTTTAAAGAGGACATTCAGGCGGCATTTCCTCATGACTCTATTACCGAGCGACTCACGCAGGAAGGATTCGCGTTCAACTCCTCGACACTGCTTCGGTTTATACGCGAGTTTATTCAGAAAAGGGAGTCAGTAAAGTTCGAGTTCACCAAAAATATCGATTTGATTTTACATCTTTTAGTGCAATTCGGAGATTACTTCGGTTTGAGCCGAGATGATCTGTCTTATTTGGATATAAGCGATATTACCCAGTATGCCAACACGACGCTTCCGCCGTTTCTTTCGGGAAAACTCAAAAGCATCGTGGAGTTTAACCGCGAAACGCATGCCATGGAGAAATTCATTTATATGCCGGATCTAATTACGGGGGAAAGCGACCTAGAAATCATTAAATACGCGCAGCGGATACCGAATTATATCACGCAAAAAAATATTAGCGCCGAGATCGTTTGTCTGGATCGCGACGATTACAGCTTGGACGCGGCTAATCTGACAGGGAAAATCGTCATGATCGAAAAAGCCGATCCCGGATACGATTGGTTGTTTGCGTATCCGATTGCCGGGCTCATAACCAAGTACGGCGGGGCAGCCTCGCATATGTCCATCCGTTGCGCGGAGTTTAGCATGCCGGCCGCTATCGGATGCGGTGAAAAGCTGTATTCGTTGCTTAAAGCGGCTGAGAGCGTAAATCTTAACTGCAAAGCTAAGTCGGTAGAGCCGGTTGGAGTGAGAGTATGATCATTGTCTTATCGCAAAGAGTGACGAAAGAATCGCGATATCGGGAAACCCGGGATGCACTGAGCCACGATTGGTGCAAATTTATCGAAGACAGGGGAGGTGTGCCCGTCCCCATCCCCAATGCTTTAAACGACGTGTCGAATTATGTTGACAGATTACGGCCGAAATATGTGATTTTAACTGGCGGCAATACGGTTGCAGAAGCTGACGGGGAGGCGGAGGACTGTTCCCGGGAAAGAGATGAAACGGAAAGGCATTTGCTAAGCTATGCGATAAAGAATTATATTCCGGTTCTCGGGGTCTGTAGAGGCATGCAAATGATACAAGCTTATTTCGGAGGCGTGCTTTCCCGCATCGACGGGGTTCAGAACCATGTGGCATCGCGGCATGAAGTGTCGCTCAGCGAAGATATGGCAGTGCGGTCCGGGCAAGAAACCGGCATCGTAAATTCGTATCATGAATGGGGAATTCGGCAACATCAAGTAGCGGAGCAACTAATTCCGTTTGCGCGATGCTCTATAGATAATACGATAGAGGGTTTTGCGCATACGAGCTACCCTATCATAGGCGTAATGTGGCATCCCGAACGAGAAGGATCGGACAATCGGGTTAATCATGCGTTACTCAATTATTTTTTCGGATTATCGAAAGAAGGATGATGATGATGAAAGCTCTCATTTTAACGGCAGGTAAAGGCAGCAGGCTGAGACCGTACACGGATCATTGCCCCAAAGGAATGATAGAAGTAGAGGGAAAGACGATTTTGGAGCGACAAATCGAACTGTTCCATTCATTAGGGATTACAGAAATCGGAATCGTTAAAGGCTATAAGGCGGAGTCTGTAAAGACGCCTCCCGAAGTCGTGCATTATATCAACGAGGAATATGATACTACCAATATGGCGCAAACTTTGCTATGCGCGGAATCTTTCTTTGATGATGAAGTCATCGTATCCTATAGCGATATTTTATATCATCGCAGCGTTTTGGAGGCTCTTCTTGACTGCAAGCACGTTCCGGCTGTTGTCGTCGATCAGGATTGGAAGCCTTATTTCGCAGAGCGCTTCGGAAACCCCTTTGAAGATGCCGAAAGCTTGGAATTAAATGAAGCGAATCACATCGTATCGATTGGAAAGCCAAGTCCCGATCCACATGAAATTCAAGCTCAATATATCGGGTTAATGAAGTTTAACGTTCATACGATGCAGCATATTAAGCTAATGTTATCGCAGGGCGAACAAGCATCAATCGGCTGGGGTAGGCCGCCAAGGCAATGCTATTTAACGGATGTCATACAACAGCTGGTATACGACGGGTTGGAGCTAAAGGCGGTAAAAATAAACGGAGGTTGGCTGGAGATCGATACGGCCAGAGACTACGAACTGGCCAAGCGACTTTTTCCCCAAAGAATAGCTTATGTTTGACCGTTAATTAGTCGATATATAAACTACAACGGAACCGAAGGGGGTATAGCATGAAAGCAGTCATCTTAGCTGGAGGTTTCGGAACAAGAATTAGCGAAGAAACCCACCTCATGCCTAAACCGATGATTCAAATCGGCGGAAAGCCGATCTTATGGCACATAATGAAAACGTATTCGTTTTACGGAATTAATGACTTTATTATTTGCCTTGGGTACAAAGGGTACATGATCAAAGAGTATTTCTCCAACTACTTCCTCCATACATCCGACGTCACGTTCGATCTTAGAACGAACGAAATGACCATACATAAGAATCAGGCTGAACCGTGGCGCATAACCCTTGTCGATACGGGCGAAGAAACGATGACAGGGGGGAGATTGAAGCGCGCGCAGTCGCACGTAGGAAACGAAACGTTCTGTTTCACCTACGGCGATGGCGTTAGCAATGTCAATATCGAACAACTGATTCGTTTTCATAAACAAAAGGGCCGGCTAGCTACCGTTACGACGGTACAGCCGCCAGGACGTTTCGGCGCAATAAACCTGGATGAGGATCGGATTGTCGGCTTCAAGGAAAAGCCTCAGGGAGACGGGAACTGGATCAATGGGGGGTATTTCGTGCTTGATCCGGAGATCTTTGATTTCATTAAAGGAGACGAGTCCATATGGGAGCAGGAGCCGATGGAGGCTTTGGCTTCGGAAGGACATTTGTCCGCGTTTTTCCACTCGGGGTTCTGGCATCCTATGGATACATTAAGAGATAAGGTGAAGCTGGAAGAGTTGTGGCAGTCGGATTGCCCGCCTTGGAAGGTATGGATATGATGCAATCTGGTTTTTGGAACGGGAAAAGAGTGTTTATTACCGGACATTCCGGGTTTAAGGGGTCATGGTTATCGTTATGGCTTCAGATGCAAGGAGCTGAGGTAGGCGGGTATGCTCTTCCTCCCTTGCAGGGGCCTAACTTATACAATTTGGCTCGAGTCGGCGACAATATGTTATCCGTTTTTGGGGATATTACCGATAGTCATAAATTGAACCAATCCCTTGGCGCATTTCAACCGGACATCGTTTTCCATTTGGCTGCGCAGCCATTAGTCCGTTATTCTTATACACATTCGAGTGAGACGTTCAATACGAATGTCATGGGGACCGTCCATCTTCTTGAAGCGGCTAGACAATGTGAAAGCGTTAAAGTAGTCGTTAACGTAACGAGCGATAAGTGCTATGACAATCCCGGTAATCAAAGGTCGGGTTTCGTCGAGAGCGATCCGATGGGAGGGCACGATCCCTATAGTGCGAGCAAGGGCTGCGCCGAGCTCGTGACAAGTGCTTATCGAAATTCCTTTTACTCGTCGTCGGGCAAGCAATTGGCATCCGTAAGAGCCGGGAATGTAATCGGTGGCGGAGATTGGGCGGAGGATCGAATTATTCCGGATTACATCCGTTCGATTGCTAACAGAAAGCCAATGCTGATTCGTAAACCGAACGCCGTTCGGCCGTGGCAGCACGTGTTAGACCCACTATCCGGGTATTTACTTTTAGCCCAACGAATGTGGGAAACAGGCGATGACTACTCCACGGGTTGGAATTTCGGTCCGGATGCGGAGTCGATCGTTACGGTCAAGGAACTCATTGATAGGACTATGAGGATATGGCCGAATCAGGTCATTTACAGTCCAGAGGGACAAGATGAAGCTTACGAGGCTGCATTATTGACGTTAAATAGCGCAAAGGCGAAACACGTGCTTGGCTGGAAACCGAAGCTGAATGTCGATGAGGCGATAGCCTGGACGATCCAGTGGTATAAGGCGTTTTCGGAACAAGCGGACATGTCTGATTATACGGCACAACAAATACATAGATTCGATGCGTTGGAGGGGCTGTAACCGATGAGAACCCAGTATTGTCGGGTCTGCGGAAATGAATTAAGCTACACGTTCGTGGATTTAGGTTTATCGCCGCTTGCGAATTCCTATGTAAGTTCTTCAAAGCTTCAGCAAATGGAGCCTATGTACCCTCTGAGAACGTTTGTATGCGAGCACTGCTTCTTAGTTCAAGTGGAGGAGTTCGAATCTCCTCAGCACATCTTCGAAGATTACGCGTACTTTAGCAGCTTTTCGGACAGTTGGCTGGAGCACTGCAGCAACTACGCAACCAAAGTCACTCGTCAATTCAAGCTGAGCTCCGAAAGCAACGTCATTGAAATTGCGAGCAACGACGGTTACTTGCTTCAATATTTTCAACGGCAACACATTTCGGTCGTAGGCATAGAGCCAGCAGTGAACGTAGCAAAAGAAGCCGAGAAAAAAGGAATTCCGACCATCGTTGACTTTTTCGGTCCAGCGCTTGCGCAGAAATTAGTAAGCGACGGCGTTCGGGCGGATCTCTTGATCGGGAACAACGTGCTTGCGCACGTGCCGGAGTTGAACGATTTCGTTAAAGGGATGAAGATGCTGCTTTGCGAGAGCGGCGTCATCACAATGGAATTCCCTCACTTGATGAAGCTCATTCAACAATGTCAATTCGATACGATTTATCACGAACACTACTCCTATTTCTCCTTTACTACGGTATATCAACTATTCGAGAAACACGGACTTCAGTTATTCGATGTCGAAGAGCTTGTTACCCATGGAGGTTCATTACGAATTTACGCGAAGCACATCGACAATCCTGAGCATCCGATAACAGAGAATGTAGGATCGCTTTTGCGCGAAGAGGAAACTTTCGGCATCAAGAGCATGGAGATGTACCAAAAGTATAAGGAAGAGGTCAAGAAGCTGAGGAGACAATTGGTTCGCTTCCTCGTTGATTTAAAGGATAGCGGCAAAACAATCGCGGGCTACGGCGCTCCCGCGAAGGGGAATACATTGCTAAATTACTGCGGACTGGATAAAGATTTTTTAGATTATACCGTTGACCGTAGCCCTCACAAACAAAATATGTTTTTGCCAGGGTCGAGAATTCCCATCTACTCGCCTGATTATTTAAAAGAGACCCGTCCGGATTATGTCCTGATCCTCCCATGGAATCTCAAATACGAGATTATCGAACAGACGGAATATATCCGTGAGTGGGGAGGCAAATGGATCGTTCCGATTCCGGTAGTTGAGGTGATCAACTAATGAAGTTTGAGGAGCTATCCATTAGAGGAGCTTATCTCATCGAATTGCAACCGATTCAAGATGAAAGAGGTTTTTTTGCCCGTTCGTACTGCAACAAGGAGTTTAAGGAGAACGGACTAAACCCGCAGATCGTGCAATGCAACGTTTCTTATAACTTTCATAAAGGAACAATAAGAGGGATGCATTACCAGGCAGACCCTTATGAAGAAACGAAACTGGTTCGATGCATAAGAGGAGCCATCTATGACGTTATCATCGACTTGCGTGCCGATTCGGAGAGCTATCTTCAATGGGCGGCAGTAGAACTGACAGGTGATCTTCGTAAAATGCTCTATATTCCAGCAGGAGTCGCGCACGGATTTCAAACGCTTCAGGACGATACGGAAGTTTTCTACCAAATGGGGAACTATTACGAACCGTCCGCTGCAAGAGGCGTCCGTTGGGATGATCCTGCTTTTAACATTAAATGGCCTTTGAGATGTACGAATATATCAGAAAAAGATGCCGCATATGGCGCTTTTGAGCTGCAATAAGGAGGAATACCGTTGTCGTCAGCCCCACAATTCTCGATCATTCTTCCTACACGTAACCGCAGTTTCATTGTAGAACAAGCCATTCAAAGCGTACTTGATCAAACGTATCAAGATTGGGAACTTATAGTCGTTGATAACGACGTGGATAACAAAACTTATGATGCGGTACATAAATACATTGGAGACAAAATTAAGTACGTCCGAACCGGCGATTTGCCCATGCATGATAATTGGCAGCGAGGACTGGACGAAGCAAGAGGAAACTACATTACGGTGTTAGAAGACAAAGCTAGTTATGCACCGTATGCTCTGGAGACGATCGACAGCATTATTAAGAAAAACCTGGATACATCCGTATTCGTATGGGGATATGCGTACAACGCGAAGTTTCCTTCTACGTTTGAATCGACAATCGATACCTATCGTTTCGCTTCGGATGAAATCATCAAATTATTTTTGAACGAACATCATAGCGGGATTACACCCGTATTGCCGAAGATGATCTTTTCATGCTGTCATCGTTCTATCCTGGATCATTGCAATGCACGAAACGAACGACTGTTTCAATCTATGTCGCCAGACTATACTTCCATGTTTGCGCAGTTATCCTATTTTGAACATGTGCTACTAATCGATGTTCAATTGGTTCAATTCAATTCTCAGTTTAGTAATGGCAAAGACTTTATGCTAAAGAAATTTAATAGCAAGGACATGTCCGATTTTATCAAACTGACTTTAAACGGCGACATTGATGAAAGTTTTCGTTACTCGAGCCTGAGAATGGATACTTTATATAATGTGTTGATAAGTGAGTTCAATAATGGGAAACGTAGATATGGAGGCAATCTCGAGCCATTTCACATGAATAAGATCAATGTATTTAGAGAAGCTGCAAACCAAATTTATGAAATGACAAGCTATGGAGTGGACATGAATCCTGAGAAGTTGCAGTTGAAGAATGAGCTAGAAAATGAACCCAGCTTTATCAGGACGCTTGTCGAACAATATGAAGAACAGGTTAAGTTAAAATTGTTAAAACCACAGTTCGAGTTTGCAACTTCTTTTGTAACGGGAATTTTGAGTTGCTTGTTGAGTGCAGGGAAGAAAATTGCGATCTGGGGTGCAGGCGACACAACTCGATATATATTAAGTCATTTAGAACAAAACTTGCAGTCCATAAAATATATTATTGATTCCGATGTTTCAAAACAGGACAAAGCCATGTCTGGGATTATGGTTAAAGGGCCAAGTTTTTTAAAGGAACAGCAGGTAGACGTTGTATTTGTATCCATACTTAAATTTCAAGAAGAAATTACAAATGAAATCAAGTCAATGAACCTTGATTGTAAAATACTGACCCCGGACAATATAAAAGATTTTATTAAAGTATAAAGACTATTACACGACTACTAGAAATCCGCGACGCATAAAATCGAGCAAATCTATTAATGGTGGAGACAATTAGCTAAGGAGGGGTAAAGTGTCCGATTCAACTGTATGCCCAGTATGTGGATCCTACAATCTTAATCAGTTCCTCAACCGCGAAGGGGTACCCGCCAATCAGAACCTCTTAATAGGTAGCAAGGCTCAAGCCTTATCTACCACGAGAGGAACATTGAACCTAGTAATATGCAAAGATTGTAAGTTTATTTTCAATTCCTCATTTTCGCTTGAAGATCTTCAATACGGCAGTGAGTATGATAATACTCAATCTTACTCACCCTATTTTAATAGCTATATAAATAATTTAATTCGCGACTTAGTTGATAAAAAAGGGATTCGGCAGCAAACAATTGTTGAGGTCGGGTGCGGCAAAGGCGGGTTTCTAAGGAAGCTTGTAGAAGAAGGAGAGAACATAGGATTTGGGTTTGATCCAAGTTATGATGGAGAGATTATTGAGTTTGGCGGAAGATTGAGGTTTGAAAAGAAATATTATGATGAAGATTGCACGTCTATCCAAGCTGATGTCGTTATTTCTCGTCATGTTATCGAGCATGTTCCTGATCCTGTGTCTTTACTGAAAACCTTGAGAAAAACTTTGAAAAATTCCCCTAATGCACGTGTTTTCTTCGAAACACGTTGTGTGGAATGGATATTGAAGAATAGAGTGATGTACGACTTCTTTTATGAACAGTGTTCTTATTTTTCAAAAATCTCATTAAGCAACGCCTTTCAATTATCAGGCTTTGAGGTTGTAAATGTTGAACATATATTCAACGGGCAGTACCTATGGATTGAAGCGGTTGTTGGAGAGCCTAAACTCGAAGTTCAGAATAATGAGATTAATTTCTTGTTAAAAGCGGCTTTGGAATATGTTAACTTTGAGAAGCAGTGGAGAATAAGTGCGACAGAGTTTTTGGAGTTTTATTCAAACAATGGGAAATTAGCTATATGGGGGGCTGGAGCTAAAGGAGTGACCTTCTTGAATTTATTAGACCCGAACATTAATTTTGTGAATTGTGTTATTGATATTAATCCCAATAAAGTTGGAAAATATATTCCTGGATCAGGACACGAGATCATTAGTATAGAAGAGTTGTGTCATAGGGAAATTGGAAGTATTCTGATTTTGAACCCAAATTATTTCGAAGAAATTAGTGTTCTTTTGAAAGACTTGAACCTAAATATAAAACTTTTCTCTGAGAGGGAGTTAATGAATGAAATACGAAATTGATACAGAGACCAACACCATTATTTCAACAGTAAATGGTGAAGTGAAAAAAGAAGCATTATATTCGAAGGATGGATTCGAGACTCTTTCAGATTTGTGGGTTAAAGTGGGTTGGAATGAAAGGTATTCTTATACGTTTAGTTGGATGGGTAGGCCGATCATTCAGCTTCCTGAAGACGTGCTAAGGATGCAGGAGGTAATTTATAGAATTCAGCCGGATGTTATTATAGAAACTGGTGTTGCTCATGGCGGATCAATCATATTTTATGCCAGTTTATGTAAAGTTTTAGGGAGGGGAAGAGTTATTGGAATAGATATTGAAATCAGAGAGCATAATCGTAAATCAATTGAAGAGCATGAGCTATTTTCTTACATTCAACTCGTTGAGGGAAGTTCAACAGATGAGAATATCGTAAACCAAGTTAAGGGCCAAATTAAGCCTGGTGAATCGGTTCTTGTGATATTAGATTCTAATCATACAAAGCAACATGTATTGGACGAATTAGAAGCGTATCATTCAATAGTATCCGTAGGTTCATACATTGTTGCTACTGACGGAATTATGAAAGACTTACATGATGTTCCTAATGGAAGAGTTGAATGGAAAGATAATAACCCAAGTGGAGCAGCAATTGAATTTGCAGATAAAAATTCTGATTTTGTGTTGGAAGTTCCTAAAGCAGTGTTTAATGAAAGTAAACTGAATAAAAACATTACCCATTGGCCAAATGCGTGGTTAAAACGAATAAAGTAGGATGAAGCAATCGGTACGGAAAACTTGTAGAGTCAAATATTCATGCAAGGTGACTTCTTCCTGCCATTCGGCGGAAAGCTCACTGATGATAACCGCTGGGTGTTCCTCGCCCAGATTCCTTGGTGAATGATCGGGAAAAAACATGCGAAAAACTTTGGTTGTTTTCGAGGGACGCGATCCCATTGACTGTCTCGACAGAAAACGTGCCCCGTTCAGCAAGCCCTAATTACGATTGCCCCGGAGGGCTACTTAAAATGTATGAAGGAGTAAGTTATGGCTGAAAATATTCCTGTATCAGGTCCTTCTATTACACAGAAAGAGATCGATTATGTTGCGGATGCGGCAGCGCATGCATGGTATAAAGATGCCAACATGTATCACGAACGTTTTGAAAAGGCATTTGCGGAATATGTTGGAGTCAAATATGCAATGGCACTGCCGTCTTGCACATCGGCTATTCATTTAGCTCTGTTAGCTCTTGGAGTTGGGCCTGGCGATGAGGTGATCGTTCCGGACATTACTTGGATCGCGTCTGCAGCCCCTATACACTATGTTGGGGCAACCGTCGTATTTGCGGATATTGATCCTTTAACGTGGTGTATGTCTGCCGAAAGTTTTCAAAGCTGTATTACGGAGAGAACAAAAGCGGTCATCCCTGTCGACTTATACGGAAACATTCCGGATATGGACGCTATCAGAAGGATAGCCAAGGATCATCATATCGCAATTATCGAGGACGCAGCTGAGGCCATTGGAAGCGAGTATGGCGGGCAAAAAGCGGGCTCCTTGGGTGATGTCGGTGTATTTAGCTTTCATGGCTCAAAAACGATGACGACCGGCGAGGGTGGAATGCTTGTAACCGATAGCAAGGACATTTTTGATCGGAGTTCATTTCTACGTGATCATGGTCGGATACCCGGCGATAGAATGTTCTATAATGCCGAAGTCGCTTACAAGTATAAGATGAGCAGCATGCAAGCGGCGCTTGGATTGGCACAGCTGGAACGAATAGAAGAATTGGTCAATCGAAAACGTGAAATTTTCTCTTGGTATAAAGAGGAGCTTCACGGCATTGCAGACCTTACTTTAAATTGCGAACATCCCGGCACCAAAAATACGTATTGGATGGTAACGGTTGTTGTTAATAGCGAGAGAAATATAAAAAAAGAGTATTTAATGGATCAATTGGCCCAAAAAAACATTGATACGCGCCCCTTCTTCCATCCGTTAAGTTCTATTCCTGCTTATGCTGATGTTCCACGGAGAGCGAAGGAGGAAAATCCAGTTTCCTACGCTATTTCTCCGTATGGTATTAACCTTCCATGTGGAATGAATATTACTCAAGATCAAGTCAGGTATGTATGCAGCCAACTGGTCAACATTATTAATAAGTATTAGGATATATTCAATGTATCCGCTTACAAAAAATTGTTGACACCAAACTTTCCCTGATGTTATATTCGGATTGTGGGGCAGGCCGAATAGCCTATGTCTAACGTCATTTGAATATGAAGGGAATGTTTAGTAGATGCAAGGTAAAGTTAAATGGTTCAACGCAGAGAAGGGTTATGGCTTCATCGAGACAGAACAAGGCGGCGACGTGTTCGTTCACTTCTCCGCAATTCAAATGGACGGTTACAAGGCTCTTGAAGAAGGCCAAAGCGTTGAGTTCGACATCGTACAAGGCGCACGCGGTCCACAAGCAGCTAACGTAACGAAAGTGTAATCATACCGGCGCATTGGCGCTGAGGAATTATAAAAAGCAGTTTTCTGCTGACAAAGGTACGATTAGCGCAAACCCTGGAGAAATCCAGGGTTTTTTGTTGTCTAGGTTTGTTGTACTCTGAATAGAGTAATAAATACGAGAAATCGAGGCGAGTATCAATGATCTCTTTAGCCATGATCGTCAGAAACGAAGAAAAGTACTTGGACCGATGCCTCAAGAGCGCCGCTCTTTCAGTCGATGAAATTATCGTAGTAGATACGGGATCGACGGATCGAACGGTAGAAATCGCTTTGGAAAACGGCGCGAAAGTATTTCATTTCGAATGGATCGACGACTTCGCCGCTGCGCGCAATTATTCTTTGGAACACGTATCCGGAGATTGGGTGCTCGTACTCGATGCGGATCAATATTTTCCGGAGGATTTTTCCGTCGCGATTAAAGAGTTTACGAAAGTAAAAACCAAGCGCGCCGGCTTAATAGAAATCATTTCAAGATATGAGCAGAACGGACAAACGATGCAATCCATTGACTATATGGCTCGGTTGTTTCCGCGCGGAGCGAAATTCGAAGGGCGCATTCATGAGCAGTTGACCCCGCTGATGCCTACGGTCATAACCGGATTGCGGTTGCTGCACGACGGCTATTTCCAGACGGATAAAGGTGTTCGCAACATTCCGCTACTGCTTAAGGCGTTGGAAGAGAAACCCGATGACGCTTATTTTAATTTTCAACTCGGCAAGCAATACCGGGGAGCGGAGGAATTCGAGCTCGCGCAACAGTATATGGAGAAAGCGTACGAGTTGTTGCAGGGGTCCAATCCTCCTTACGGGTTAGAGATGATCGTCGAGTTGCTCGAAATATATACGATACACAAGGAGTACGAGAAGGCGCTCGAGCTCGCAGGAAACGAGTCGGGGTGGCTTGAGAAATCCCCAGACTTCTGTTTCTCCATCGCGCAGTTCCTGTTGGAATACGCGATCGGCACGCAGGATTTTTCGGTCATCGACAATATAGAGAACAGTTACCTTAAATGCTTGGAGCTAGGCCGTGCGGGCGCGAAAGAAATCGTAATCGGCGTTTCAACTTACTTAGCCGCATACAACCTTGCCGTGTTTTACGAATCGACCGGCAACGAGGCCCAAGCTAAGGAATACTACGCGTTAGCAGCTTCTTACGGGTACGAACAGGCCCAAAACAAGCTTGAAGCTACCATCTGAAAATAGCTTCAAACCAATTTTATTCAATTCGAACAAGTTTTCTAAAAATTCAATTTTATTATCGGAATGTTTTGAATGGGCTCCTATCTGTATGGTATGATGGAGGTGTAATCAGCAAAGGAGGCTTGCCGCATGAAATACAACATTCGTGGTCAGCGTATGGAAGTAACCGATGCTCTTCGTGATTATGTCGAGAAGAAGCTAAGTAGGCTAGAACGTTACTTTGAAGCCCCTCCCCAATCTGATGTAAATGTAACTCTAAGCGTTACGAAAGGCCAACAGGCTATCGAGGTTACGATTCCGTTGCAGGGATTTTTGCTCCGCGCGGAGGAGAAACGCGAAGACATGTATGCTTCGATCGATTTCGTAGTGGACAAACTTGAACGACAAATCCGTAAGCATAAAACTAAAATCAACCGAAACTTCAGGCATCCGGACTCGGCAAGAGCCCTCTTTAAGGATGACTACGGTAGCGGAAACGGCGTATCGACGCTCATCCGCGAGGAAGAGGACGATCTGGAGCTGGTGCGCACGAAGAAGTTTAATATGAAACCGATGGACGTGGAAGAAGCAATCCTACAGATGAATTTAGTCGGCCATAACTTCTACGTATTCGCCAATTCGGTCACCAAAGAGCTCAGCGTCGTATACCGTCGCCACGACGGCAAATACGGCTTGATCGAAGCCGCGGAATAATCCAACCACGCAAATTACCCCGTTCGCCGAATAGGCGGCCGGGGTTTTTATTCATTATAAGAAGGGAAAGGTCCCCTTTCCTTGCCCCATTTTCGTCAAACTGCTAAAATGAGAAGATGCTGTCATACCCGCAGGAGAGAGGGGTACTTCCTATATGCTCGGATTGGTCAAAAAAATATTCGGTGACGCCAACGAACGCGAAGTGAAGCGACTCGTTAAAATCGTTGAACAAGTGAACGCGCTCGAACCTACGATAACCGCTTTGAGCGACGATAACTTACGCGCCAAGACGGAAGAGTTCCGCGCCCGCTTAGCGAAAGGCGAGACGCTCGACGATCTATTGCCCGAAGCGTTCGCCGTCGTGCGCGAAGCTTCCAAACGTACGCTGAACAAGCGTCATTACGACGTACAGTTGATCGGCGGCATGGTGCTGCATAGCGGCAAAATCGCCGAGATGAGAACCGGCGAAGGCAAGACGCTCGTCGGTACGCTGTCCGTATACTTGAACGCGCTCGAAGGTAAAGGCGTGCACGTCGTTACCGTCAACGACTATCTCGCCCAGCGCGATAGCGCGGAGATGGGACAAGTCTATACATTCCTTGGCATGACCGTAGGCTGCAACCTTCACGGGTTAACCCACGAAGAGAAGCAGCAAGCGTATGCCTGCGATATTACTTACGGCACGAACAACGAGTTCGGGTTCGATTACCTGCGAGATAACATGGTGCTGTACAAGGAGCAGATGGTTCAACGTCCGCTTCAATACGCCATCATCGATGAAGTCGACTCCATTCTGGTCGATGAAGCGCGTACGCCGCTCATCATTTCGGGGCAAGCGCAGAAGTCCACCGAATTGTATTATGCCGCGGACCGTCTGGTCAGCAAGCTGACCGATGTCGAAGATTATACCGTCGATATTAAAATGCGCAGCGTCGCATTGACCGAGCAAGGCGTAACGAAAGTAGAACGCGCCTTCAACATCGACAACCTGTTTGCCCACGACCACGTCACCTTGAACCACCACGTTAACCAAGCGCTTCGCGCCCGCAACATCATGAAGCGCGACGTCGACTACGTCGTTCAAGAAGAAGAAGTCGTTATCGTCGACGAATTTACCGGCCGTCTAATGGCGGGCAGAAGATATAGCGACGGGTTGCACCAAGCGATCGAAGCGAAGGAGCAGCTCAAAGTTCAGAACGAGAGCATGACGCTCGCGACGATTACGTTCCAGAACTACTTCCGGATGTATCGCAAGCTGGCCGGGATGACCGGTACGGCGAAAACCGAGGAAGAAGAGTTCAAGCGCATCTACGGACTCGACGTTATTCAAGTGCCTACGAACCGTCCGATGGTCCGTAACGATATTCCGGACGTCGTCTACAAATCCGAGAACGGCAAGTACAAGTCGGTCGTCGAAGAGATCGTTCGCCGCCATGCAACGGGACAACCTGTGCTCGTCGGTACCGTCTCGATCGAGAATTCCGAGCGTATTTCGGAGATGCTCAAGAAGAAGGGCGTCAAGCACCAAGTGCTCAACGCCAAGTACCATGCCGAAGAAGCGGCGATTATAGCCAATGCGGGCCAGCCTAACGCGGTCACGATCGCTACCAACATGGCGGGCCGCGGTACGGACATTTTGCTCGGAGAAGGCGTAGCTGACAAGGGCGGCTTGCACATCATGGGTACGGAACGCCACGAATCCCGCCGGATCGATAACCAGCTGCGCGGTCGTGCCGGCCGTCAAGGGGACCCTGGTTCCTCGCAGTTCTACTTGTCGATGCAGGACGAATTGATGCGCCGGTTCGGCGCGGACAATATTATGGGCATGATGGAGCGTCTCGGCTTCGACGAAGACTCTCCGATCGAGAGCCGCCTCATTTCGCGCGCGATCGAATCCGCCCAGAAGCGGGTAGAGGGCAGCAACTTCGATGCCCGCCGCATCGTGTTGCAATACGACGACGTCATCAATCTCCAACGGGAGAAAATATACGGCGATCGCCGCGAGATCCTGAACGCGGAAAACATCCGCGATATCGTCATGCCGATGGTGCGTGCCGTAGTCACCCGTTCGGTGGAGAACCACTGTTCGGATAACGACGTACCGGAAGATTGGGATCTGGACGGCTTGGTATCGTATGCGCACAGCCACTACCTGCCGGAAGATCGCCTGACGAAGGACGACGTTTGGGGCAAGGAAAAAGAAGAAATCATCGAGCATCTCATGGAGATGGTCGACAATCTATACAACGAACGCGAAGAATTGATCGGCGCCGATACGATGCGCGAATTCGAGAAGGTCGTCGTACTGCGCGCTGTAGACAGCAAATGGATGGATCACATCGACTCGATGGATCATCTGCGTCAAGGTATCCACCTTCGCGCGTACGGCGGCAGCGATCCGCTTCGCGAGTACCAATTCGAAGGCCACAACATGTTCCTCGCCATGATCGAGCGGATCGAAGAAGAGGTTACGCTCTATATCATGAAGGCGCATGTCGAGAAGAAGCCGCAACGCGAAGCGGTCGCCGAAGGCCAAGCCGTCGACTCGAAAGCCGAAGAAGGACCGAAGCGGCCTACGAAGCGCGACGACGCGCGCGTCGGACGCAACGATCCGTGCCCATGCGGCAGCGGAAAGAAATACAAAATGTGCCACGGTCGCATAGACTAACGGAACGGCGTCGCAAGGCGCTCTAGATTGTCATGAGGTGATACTCGCATGTATGAAATAGACGTGAAAGATAAGCAAGACCTTCGCGAGAACGCGAAACGATTACAGCAACTTAGGGGGTCACTTTGACTTAGATCTGAAGAAAGAACAGATCGAGAACTACGAAGTCAAAATGGCCGATCCGAATTTTTGGGACGACAACGATAAGGCGCAGGCGGTCATCGGCGAGATGAATGCGGTCAAGTCGGTCGTCGAACAGTATGAGGCGCTTGAGAGCGAAGCGCAGGATCTCGCGGATATGCTCGATATGCTAACCGAAGAGATGGATGAGGACATGGCGATCGAGTGGGCAGGCAGCGTCGCGGCGCTCATTGCCAAGATCGACTCGTTCGAGCTCACGCTGCTTCTGAACCAACCGTACGACAAGCTCGACGCGATTCTCGAGCTGCATCCCGGAGCCGGTGGCACCGAGTCGCAAGACTGGGCGTCCATGCTGTACCGGATGTATACCCGCTGGGCGGAGAAACGCGGCTTCAAGGTCGAATTGTTGGACTACTTACCTGGCGACGAAGCCGGCATTAAGAGCGTAACGATCCAGATCAAAGGCCATAACGCGTATGGGTATTTGAAGGCGGAGAAGGGCGTGCACCGGCTTGTGCGGATTTCTCCCTTCGATGCTTCGGGGCGCCGGCATACTTCGTTCGTCTCGTGCGATGTCGTTCCGGAAATTAACGAAGACATTCAGATCGAGATTCGCGCGGAGGACTTGCGGGTCGATACCTATCGCGCCAGCGGCGCGGGCGGTCAGCACATTAATAAGACGGACTCCGCGATCCGGCTCACCCACATTCCGACCGGCATCGTCGTGGCGTGCCAGACGCAGCGTTCGCAGATTCAAAACCGCGACAAGGCGATGAAGATGCTCCAATCGAAGCTCTATGAGCTGAAGATTCAAGAGCAACAAAAAGAGCTTGCCGCGCTGCGCGGCGAGCAGATGGACATCGCATGGGGCAGCCAAATCCGTTCCTACGTCTTCCATCCGTACAGCATGGTGAAGGACCATCGGACATCGGTCGAGACCGGCAACGTCGGCGCGGTCATGGACGGCGATCTGGACGCGTTCATCGACGGTTACTTGCGTAGCCAGATCAAGCAGCAAGAGATCTAATCTTTCCATATGAAGAGGGCGAGCCTAATCTGGCCGCCCTTTTTTGTGCGTAAATTCCGGCGAGGATTGTCGCAACCTGTCAAATAATACCCACGTATATGATATAATCGCCGTAGAAGAGCGCTTGCCCATCAAGCGCGCACCGGAGAGGATGAATCGGCCATGAATGATAATCACTTACTGGAAGTCCAAGCCTTGCTTCGTAAGAACGGAATTCTGATCACCTTTTCGGGGAGACTATCCCAGCAGCTGATCGAAGAGTACGGCGAAGCGGTGAAGACGTATTTGGAGAACGAGGACCAGTCCAAAAAAGAAATCATACATACGTTTTCTATTTTCATCGAGCAAACCCAAAATATCAAAAACTATTACGCCAATCGGAACGATAGCCCGGCAAGAGATCGGATCGCCCAATCGAGCGTCGTCACGATCGGCATGAACGATGCGGGCAACTTCATCTGCTCCGGCAACTTGGTCGAGAACGCGGACTTGCCGGCTCTTACGGCACGCATAGATGCTATTCTGCAATTGAACAAGGACGAGCTGAAGAAGCTGTATAAAGACCAACTCAGACAGGGATTGTCGGATAATCCGGCCGAAGCCGGAGCGGGCGTCGGTCTCATCGACATGGCGCGCAAAGCTACGCTGCCGCTCGAATATACCGTCACGCCTCAGTCTGAAGGGCTATCATTTTTCACATTAAAGGCGGTCGTATAGCAAATGGTCACGATTAGCGAGATTCACTTGGAAGCGACGCGAAGCACGCCCGAGATTCGATTCGATCCGGTAGGCCATCGATTGTTCATCAGCGGTCAGTCTTACCCGGAGAACGCCTTCGCCTTCTATCAGCCGCTGCTGCATTGGGTAGACGATTATTTGGCGCAGCTTGAGCCGCAGACGGAAGTGTCCGCTCTGCTTCAGCTGCCTTATATCAATACGACTAGTACGAAATGCTTGCTCATGTTTCTCGAGAAGCTGGAAGAAGCGTATGGGAACGGACAGAACGTGACTGTACGTTGGACGTACGACGAGGATAACGAGAGCGAGCTGGAATGCGCGGAGGAATTCAAAGAAGACTTGACGCTGCCCTTCCAGATCGTCGCGAAGACGGCGGAATAATGAGCGACTTGGAGAGGGTAGGAGCGCTGTCAACAACGAAGCCTGGAAAAGAGTCGCGTAGCCGGTTGAAATACGACCGGAGCGTGTTCCGGGTCATCGTGCTAGCCGGAATTTTGCTCGTGTTCGCTACGAGCACGACCGGTATTTTGTCATATCGGATCACGGAAAGCGAAGTCATTAGCAAGCTTAAGTCGAACGATCTTGTCCGAACCGCCAAGTCGATCTCCAATCAAGTAGAAGGGCGCATCGACCGCGCCATCGAGACGTCGGATATGCTGGCGGACGACCCGGCGGTCGTTGAATGGGTGAGCGGGGGAGAACGGGACGACAAGCTGGGCGATATCGTGCGCAAGCAGCTCATTTCGTTGCCACATTCGTTCGACTACACGAATTCCTTCGTCGTGAGCGCGGTAACGAATCAATATTGGGCCGAAGACGGCAAAGTGCTCGAGCGCGTAAGCAAGGACGATCCGGACGACAAGTGGTTTTTCGACACGCTGGCATCAGGCAAAAGAACGGACGTCGTCGTCGATTCGAATAAGAGCCGCCAGGACACTTTCGTGTTCGTTAACGTGTTGATCGGAGACGTGAACAACCCGATTGGCGTCGCGGGCGTAGGCATGAGTCTCAAAGCGCTGTCCGCGGAATTCGCGAATTACAAATACGGCCCGAATAGTCATCTGTGGATGGTAGGCGCGAACGGGACGATCCACCTGTCCGATTCGTTCGAGCAGACGGGGAGCACGCTCGGCGATTATTTGCCGGTTGCAACGATCGCGTCGCTTAACGAAGCGAAGCCCGGCGAACAACTTATTCTCGACACTAAGAATAAGCAAGGGCAGCAAGTCGATATGATCAGCTATCCGATCCGTTCGGCGGATATGCGGCTCATCGCCCAAATTCCGCGCAGCGAGACGGTTGGCTTCCTCGATTCGATTAAGCTCAACACCGCGATTGCCGTATTCGTATCTATCGTGTTGATCGTATTTTTCTTCATTTACATTTCGCGCAAGCTGGCCGATCCGTATAAGCGGGCACTCAGCATGAACGCGGAGCTCGAGAGCAAAGTACAGGCCAGAACCAAGGAGTTGGCCGAGCGCAATAAGGAAATGACCGACAGCATCCTGTACGCGAACCGGATCCAGCAGTCCGTACTGCCGGCGCCCGAGGCGATGGAAAGCAGCTTCGACGAGCACTTCGCGGTATGGAAGCCGCGGGATGTCGTGGGCGGAGATTTCTATTGGATGAAAAAAGTCGGCGACGTGCAGTGGGTGGCCGTCGGGGATTGCACGGGACATGGCGTTCCGGGAGCGTTAATGACGATGCTGAGCGTGTCGTTGCTGGATCGTATCGCGGCAACGGGAGATAATCCGACTCCGGCGGTCGTGCTCGGCAAGCTGAACGTGCTGCTGAAGGAGACGCTCAACCAGATGGATCAAGACGGCTTGACCGATGACGGATTGGATCTGGGATTAATGTTCATGGAGGGCGATCGCACCGTCTATGCGGGCACGGGAGTCACGCTTGCGGTTAGCGACAGCAACGGAATGCGCAGCGTGAAGGGCGATAAGCATAAAGTAGGTTACCGCCGCACGCCTGTCGACGTCGCGTATACGGATCATCCTTTTGAGGCGGAGCCTGGACGCGTCTTTTACCTCATTACCGACGGCATCGTGGATCAGAACGGATCCGGCAGCACCGCATCGCTTGGCAGAACGCGGTTGCTGGAATGGCTGGCGCAATACCGGACGTACCCGCTCGCGCGGCAACAGGAGCAATTCGAGAGCATGCTAACCGCGTATATGGGAGAGGAATACCAAAGAGACGACATGACGCTTCTCGCCTTTAAGTCGTAAACGATAACCTACATAACAGATGGCGGTGACGCATGGGAAGGCGAACGAAGGAGCACGAGGTGTTCGCGGAGGAACGTAAATTCATACAGGCGGCTCGCAAGGAGCTTCAAGCGGACATTCCTAACGATAAAGAGCTGAAGGCCGGCTATGCGGCGTTGCTGACGAAATACGAGAAGTTTTTGCGCGAGACGAGCAAAATCTGGAACATAAGCGACTCTCAAAGCCTAGCGCTCATGCGGATGGAGAACGAGCTGAAGTCGATGCTCGATAACGCGGGACAAGGGTTCTTGACGATCGACGGGGATCTGAAAGTACAGAAGCAATCCAGCGCCGAATGCAAGCGGATCCTCGGGCGCAAAATTTCGGGCATGCCGATCGCCGAGCTCCTTTGGCCGGACAATCCGTCACAGCGCGCGGACGCGGAGAGCGCGCTGGCGCAAATGCTCGAAGAAGGGGCGGATGCCGAAGCTTGCGCCGCGCGTCTTCCCTCCGTATTCAAGAAGAACGGCTTGCTCGTTAGGGTCGAATATAAAAGAATCGTGAAGCGGGGAGGCGACGACTCGCGAATCATGATTATTTTGACGGATATGACGGAGCAACAGCAGTCCAGGGAACGTCTCGAATATTTGAGCACGCACGATTCGCTTACCGGGTTGTACAATCGCAATTACATCGAACGCCGGCTGAACGAGCAGCGAACCTCGCTGGATCTGCCTCTAAGCTTGATCATGACCGACATGAACGGGCTTAAACTCGTGAACGACGTATTCGGACATTTGCGCGGGGATGAGTTGCTCGTCCGCAGCGCAGCTCTGCTTCGCAACGTCTTCGGTAACGAAGCGGTATGCGCGAGATGGGGAGGCGACGAGTTCCTGATTCTGCTGCAAGGAACCGATGCGCAAGCTTGCGCGGAGAAGGTGCGGTCGTTGAACGAAGCGTGCGCCGCAACGGCGCCCGATCCGATCAAGATCAGCATGGCGATCGGCGCGGTTACGACGAAGTCCGCCGCGCAGGATTACGCGCAGTTGTTCCAGCAGGCGGAGAAGGAGATGTACAAGAAGAAGCTGATCGAGAGCCGCAACGTTCGCCGGAAGCTAATCGAGGACATTTCCGAGACGATGTACGCGACGGGCATCGAGGATCCGGAACATATCGAGCGATTGTCGACGATGGCGATCGAGCTTGCGGAGCGACTTGGCGTAGCCCGGAATTCCGCGCAGATGAACATGCTTCAACTGCTCGTTAAGCTCCATGACGTGGGCAAGATGGCGATTCCAAAAGAAGTGTTCCGGCATGATAAAAACATGACCCCGCAGCAGTGGGACATCATGCGGACGCACAGCGAGATCGGCTATCGCTTGGCGTTCTCGCTCGGAGAGCCCGCGCTGGCGGAAGCGATCTTAGCCATGCACGAACGTTGGGACGGCAAAGGTTATCCTTACGGCCTGCAGCAGGAGCAAATTCCCGAGATGTCCCGCCTGCTCTCGCTCGTCGACGCGTTCGACATCATGACGCACAAGCAAACCTACCGCAATAAGCTTACGAAAGACGAAGCGATCAGCGAGATCATCGAGAAGAGCGGAACCCAATTCGATCCGCTCGTCGTCGAAGTTTTCGTAAGCTGGATCGACAAGGCGATGTAACAGACATGCGATAATAGGCTCTGCGTTCCGGAAGATCTGCTCGCAATCGCGGCAGATCTTTCATATTTTGTACGATAGGGGTACAAGCTGTACAAGACAACATGAGGAGGTGCGCTAACACAAGCTATGGCCCAACATACCAAACTTCGTAAATCTTCCGTACATTCGCGCGCGGAAGGGGACAATCGCCGCAAACGCAAAGCGCCGCCGGCGCTCCGGACATTAATGAATTACGCGGCGTTGCTCGTCGGTTCGTTTCTGATCGCGCTTAGCTTCAATCTGTTCTTATTGCCTAATAAAATAGCTTCCGGAGGCGTATCCGGGATTTCGATCATCGTTAACACGCTGTTCGATATTCCGCCCGCCTACGTGCAATGGACGTTGAACATTCCTTTATTCATCGCGGGCATCTTCGTGCTCGGCAAACAATTCGGCGTGAAAACGGCGGTCGGTTCCGTACTGCTGCCGCTCTTCGTCTTGCTCTCTTCCCATTGGGAGCCTCCGACGCATGAGCCGTTGCTAGGCGCGTTATATGGAGGCCTTGGCGTAGGGCTCGGTTTAGGACTCGTCTTCCGCGGACGCGGATCGACGGGCGGGCTCGACGTCGCGGCGCAAATTTTGCATCGGTTAACCGGCATTCGCCTAGGACTGGCCGTCGCTTCGCTCGATGGATTGGTCATTTTGTCGGCGGGGTTATTCATCTCTCTCGAAAACGCGCTTTATGCATTGATCGGCCTATTCGTGACGAGTAAGACGATTGACTTCGTGCAAACCGGCGTGCAATCTTCCAAAGCGGCTTTCATTATATCCAAACAACCGGAGCTCGTGTCGGAAGCGATCTTGCACGACTTGGATCGCGGATTAACAAGGCTTCAAGGGATCGGCGGTTATACAGGAGAAGAGCGTCCGGTACTACTCGTCGTCGTCGGTCAGAACGAAGTGACCCGGCTGAAGCTTCTGGTGCGAGACGCCGACCCCGACGCTTTCGTAATCATTAGCAACGCGGCGGAAGTGCTGGGCGAAGGGTTTTACGACGATAAGATTCTATGACCTCGAAGCGACTGCAGAATGTGTCCAAAGTGAAAAATTTACGCATAAATGTTGTATAAATAATACTCCGAGTGTATAATAATTCATCATCAGACCTTGCTAAAGTCGCTTTCATTCCTACCATATATTCGGTACAATGAGTGTGGTTTTCTATGTGTGCGACAAGGCTGCAGGCTATATATGACACACTCGGCAGCGTCCGAATATCGTTAATAGGCATGGAGGTATGGCTATGAATACTACGCACATCCGCGCGGCGATCGTCGGATCTACCGGCTATGGCGGCGTTGAACTCATTCGACTGCTTCAATCTCATCCTTATGTATCGGTTACCTCGGTAATTTCTTCTTCCGCCGCCGGCGCCCCGATCGCGGAAGGGTTTCCCCATTTGACGGAAATTCGCACCGATCTGCTGGACGGCGTCGACGTAGAGTTGATCCGCGGAAAGGCGGACGTCGTGTTCCTGGCTACGCCGCATGGCGTCAGCATGAAGCTTGCTCCGGAGTTTTTGGCGGCCGGATTGAAGGTCATAGACCTGTCCGGAGACTACCGTCTTAAAGACGGCGAAGCGTATCGCAAGTGGTATAAACACGAGCCTGCCGCGAAAGCGGACGTAGATAGCGCGGTTTACGGGCTAGCCGAAGTGTATGGAGAGCAAGTGTCCAAGACGAACTTCGTCTCCAATCCGGGCTGTTTCACGACGACGTCGTTGCTTGGACTATATCCGGCGGTGAAAGCCGGCTGGATCGATCCCGATAGCATCATCATCGACGCGAAGTCCGGCGTATCCGGCGCGGGACGCGGATTGAGCCTAGGCAATCATTACTCGGAGATCAACGAGAATTTCAAAGCTTATAAGGTGAATAACCATCAACATACGCCGGAAATCGAGCAAGTATTGTCCGAAGCGGCGGGACGTCCCGTCGTAACGACGTTTACCCCGCATCTCGTTCCGATGACCAGAGGCATTATGGCGACGATGTATGCCACGATGACGGAAAAACGCGGCACGGAGCAGTTCATGGAGCTGTACCGCCAATTTTACGAAGGTAGGCGCTTCGTAAGAATTCGTCCGCTCGGCCAATTACCGGCGACGAAGGAAGTAACCGGTACGAACTATTGCGACATCGGCTTCTCGGCGGATGAGCGCACGGGTCGAATCACGATTATTTCGGTCACCGACAACTTGGTAAAAGGCGCGGCAGGCCAAGCGATTCAAAACCTGAACCTTACGATGGGCTGGGATGAATCTTTGGGGCTGGCGTTCACGCCGGTATATCCTTAATTCACGGACGAGAGGGACGACGGAGCACAATGGGACAACAGCTGTTTACGATCGTGCAGGACGGCGGCGTTACGACGCCACGCGGCTTTAAAGCCGGCGGCTTGCATTGCGGATTGAAGAAGACGGATCGCAATGATCTAGGCGTTATCGTATGCGAAGTACCCGCGGCGGCGGCGGCTGTATATACGACGAATCTATTCCAAGCGGCACCGCTGCAAGTGACGCGCGAAAGCTTGAACGAGGGCCGCACGCTTCGCGCGATGCTCGTCAACAGCGGCAACGCCAACGCGTGCACGGGAGCGCAAGGCGAGGCGGACGCGCGCGAGATGCAAGCCCGCATGGCGGAAGCGCTCGGCGTAAGCAAGAACGAAGTAGCCGTCGCGTCCACGGGCGTCATCGGCGTCCTGCTGAAGATGGATAAAGTGAACGCGGGTATCGAGCGACTGCCATCGAAGCTTCGGGACGACGCAGAGGGCGGTGAACAGTTTTGCAAGGCGATTCTGACGACCGACTTGGTCAAGAAAGTCAGCTGCGTATCCGTGACTATCGATGGACAGCAAGTGACGATCGCAGGTGCGGCCAAAGGCTCGGGCATGATTCATCCGAATATGGCGACGATGCTCGGCTTCGTAACGACGGATGCCGCTATCGGCTCCGAGTTGTTGCAAGAGGCGCTACGCGAAGTAACTAACCTAAGCTTCAACATGATTACGGTCGACGGAGATACGAGCACGAACGATATGCTCGTCGCGATGGCTAGCGGACTTGCGGGCAACCGCGAACTGACGCGCAGTCATCCGGACTACGAGGCGTTCTTCGCGGGCCTCAGGCACGTGTGTCAAGAGCTGGCGAAGATGATCGCCCGCGACGGCGAAGGCGCGACGAAGCTGATCGAGACGTCCGTCGTAGGCGCGGCGAGCGACGAAGCAGCGCAAGCGATCGCCAAGACGATCATTGGCTCTAGCCTCGTGAAGTCGGCCGTCTATGGCGCGGACGCGAACTGGGGGCGGATCATCGCAGCTGTCGGTCGCGCAGGCGTTCCGGTCAACGTGAATACGGTAGATATTCGATTGGGCGATATTCTGGTTTTGGAGCAATCGAGTCCGATTGCGTTCGACGAAGATGTCGCATTAGCATACTTAAAAGGCGATACCATCGCGATCCATGTGGACTTGAACATGGGAAGCGGGTCCGCCGTAGCATGGGGCTGCGATCTGACGTACGATTACGTGCGCATTAATGCCGCCTATCGTTCGTAAGAGGAGCGTGTAGCCAGACATGAGTACACAAAGATTCGTCATGAAGTGCGGCGGCAGTACGCTAGCTGCGCTTCCGGACGCTTTTTTCGAAGATTTGCGAAGCTTGCAGGAGCGAGGCGTACAGCCGGTTATCGTGCACGGCGGAGGCCCGGCGATCAACGAGACGCTAGGTAAGCTAGGTATAGAGAGCCGATTCGTGAACGGTCTCAGGGTCACGGACGAAGCGACGCTCGACGTCGTGGAGATGGTGCTCGCGGGACGGATTAACAAAGAGATCGTGCGCAAGCTGGGCAAGAACGGCGCCAAGGCGATCGGGCTGTCCGGAACGGACGGCAACCTGATCGAGGCGAAACCGGTCGCCAATAGCGACGAAGTCGGCCTCGTTGGCGACGTTACGAGCGTGAACGCGGCGATTATCGAAGGGATTATCGCAATGGGGTATTTACCGGTCATCGCGCCGATCGGCATCGACGGCGCAAGCCAGCGATACAACATTAACGCGGACACGGCGGCGGGAGCGGTCGCTTCCCATCTCGGCGTAGATACGATGATCGTGGTAACGGACGTTCCGGGCATTATGCGAACGGTGAACGGCGAGAAGGTCGTATTGCCTTCGGTGACGTTCGCGGACATCCAAGAGATGATCGCAAGCGGAGAAATTTACGGAGGCATGATTCCTAAAGTTCGCGCCGCGATGAGCTGTCTGCATGGTAACGTCAAAGAAGTATTGATCGTCGACGGCGCGGCGGAACGCGTGCTGAGCCGGGCGGTAACGGAAGGCCAAATCGGAACGCGGATCACACGCGGATAAGGAGAGATCGGCATGAGCGACAGCGCATTGTTCAACACCTATGCGAGCTACCCTATTACTTTGGTTAAGGGGAAAGGAAGCCGCCTCTGGGACGATCAAGGCAAGGAGTACCTCGACTTCATGAGCGGTCTCGCCGTAGCGAATCTCGGCCACGCGCCGGATAGCGTTAAGGACGCGTTGGTCGCGCAGCTGGATCAGCTGTGGCACGTCTCCAACTTGTTCGGCAACCCGAACAAGGAGAAGGCCGCGCGCCTGCTCGTCGATAACAGCTGCGCGGACGCCGTGTTCTTCTGCAACAGCGGCGCGGAAGCGAACGAGGCGGCGATCAAGCTGGCTCGCCGGTACCAACAGAAGGTCAAAGGCGTTAACCGTTACGAAATCATTACGTTTAATCAGTCATTCCACGGTCGGACGTTAGCTACGCTGACGGCTACCGGTCAAGATAAAGTCAAAGACGGATTCCTTCCGCTTCCGGAAGGGTTCCGTTACGACATTCCGCTTCACGATATCCCCGCGCTGGAAGCGGCGATCAACGAGCATACGGCGGCGATCATGCTGGAGCTCGTGCAAGCCGAGGGCGGAGTTATACCGGTTGATCCTGGATTCCTGAGCGAAGTTCGCGCGCTGTGCGACCGTCACGGACTGCTGCTCATCGTCGACGAGATTCAGACCGGCATGGGGCGCACGGGCAAGCTGTTCGCGCATCAGCATTATGACGTCGAGCCGGATATTTTCACGCTGGCCAAAGGCATCGGAAGCGGCTTCCCGGTCGGCGCGATGCTTGCTAAGGGCGATGTCGTTAACGGCTTCGTACCTGGAGCGCACGCCACGACGTTCGGCGGCACGCCGATCGCCATGGCCGCGGTCGTCGCGACGATCGAGACGTACTTGAAGGACAACGTAGTCGAGCGCGCGGCGGAAGCGGGCGAATACTTGCTCGCTCAGCTCGAAGCGAAGCTCGGCAAGCTGCCGATCGTCGATCAAATTCGCGGCAAGGGGCTACTCATCGGCATTCTGTGCAAGGAGCCGGTTGGCGAGCTCGTGTCGGAATTGCACCGCCGCGGATTGCTCGTCGTTACCGCGGGTCCGAACGTAATTCGCCTGCTGCCTAACCTGCTCGTTACGCACGAAGAGATCGATACCGCGGTGAATCAGATCGCTGCCGTACTTACGGAAAAGGCGGCGGTCAACACCGTCAGCTCTTAAGGAAAAGAGGGATTACGTTGCACACGACGTTAAATCAAGAAGAGATGGCTCTGCAACTGAAGGGCAGAGACTTCCTCGGACTTAGCGATTATTCTCCGGAAGAAATTCGCTACTTGCTCGATCTTGCGATCGAACTGAAGCGTAAGCGGAAAGCCGGAGAAGTGTACCAACCGCTCCTGGGCAAGACGCTCGGCATGATTTTCGAGAAATCGTCTACTCGCACGCGAGTTTCGTTCGAGGTCGGCATGTTCCAGCTCGGCGGCCACGCGTTGTTCCTTAGCAAGAACGACATCCAGATGGGGCGCGGAGAGACGATCAGCGATACCGCTCAGACGATGTCCCGCTACCTCGACGGCATTATCATTCGTACGTTCGGTCACCGCAACGTCGTGGATTTGGCGCGCGGCGCTACGATTCCGGTCATCAACGCGCTGTCCGATCAGTCGCATCCGTGCCAAGCGCTCGCCGACTATCAGACGGTGCTCGAGATGAAGGGGCGTCTGGAAGGCCTTAAGATCGCGTATATCGGAGACGGCAACAACATGACGCATTCGCTCATGATGGGCGCAGCCAAGCTCGGCATGCACTTCGCGAGCGCATCGCCCGAGGGCTATGATCCTTCCGCAGAGGTCGTCAAGCAATCCAGGGAAGTCGCGGCGCAAACCGGCGGCCGCGTGGACGTCGTGCGCGATCCTCGCGAAGCGGTCGAAGGCGCGGATATCGTCTACACGGACGTGTGGGCGAGCATGGGCTTCGAGGAAGAGCAGAAGGAGCGCGAGAAGGCGTTCAAGAGCTATCAAGTTAATGAGCAGCTCGTAGCGAAGGCGAAGTCCGACTACCTGTTCATGCACTGCCTGCCTGCCCATCGCGGCGAAGAAGTGAGCGAGGGCGTCATCGACGGCAAGCATTCCGTTATTTTCGACGAGGCGGAAAACCGGCTGCACGCGCAGAAGGCGATCATGGCAGCCATTATGTAATTTACCCACTAGCAGATGCAATTTATTTTATCGATATGAAGGAGCTTTAACGATCCCATGGCTAAAGAAAAAATCGTATTGGCCTACTCCGGCGGTCTCGACACTTCGGTCATCCTCACTTGGCTGAAAGAAACGTACGACGCGGAAATCATTACTTTCACCGCAGACATCGGCCAGAAGGAAGAATTGGACGGTCTCGAAGAAAAAGCGATCAAGACCGGCGCATCCAAAGTGTACATCGACGACTTGCGCGCCGAATTCGCGAAGGACTTCATCTATCCGATGTTCCAGGCCGGCGCGCTATATGAAGGACAGTACCTGCTCGGCACTTCCATCGCGCGTCCGCTTATCGCTAAGCGGATGGTCGAAATCGCGATCGCCGAAGGCGCTACCGCGATCGCGCACGGCGCAACGGGCAAAGGCAACGACCAAGTGCGCTTTGAGCTGACGGCCGCTGCGCTTACGCCGAACATCAAAGTGATCGCGCCTTGGCGCGACGAAGCGTTCCGCGAAGCGTTCCCTGGACGCGCGGAGATGATCGCTTACGCCGAGAAGCACGGCATTAACGTGCAAGCTTCCGCGTCGAAGCCTTATTCGATGGACCGTAACCTGCTGCACATCAGCTTCGAGAGCGGCATGCTCGAGGATCCTTGGTTCGACTCTAGCGCGGACGACGTGCAAGACATGTACGTGCTGAGCGTATCGCCTGAAAAAGCGCCGGATGTGGCAGAATACGTAGAGCTCGATTTCGAAGCCGGCAACTGCGTCGCGGTCAACGGCGAGGCGATGAGCCCGCTGGCGATCATGGAAAAGCTGAACGAGCTGGGCGGCAAGCACGGTATCGGACGCGTCGATATGGTGGAGAACCGCTTCGTCGGCATGAAGTCCCGCGGCGTATACGAGACTCCGGGCGGCAGCATCCTGTTCACCGCTCACCGCAAGATCGAATCGCTGACGATGGACCGCGAAGTCATGCACTTGCGCGACTCCCTCATTTCCAAATACAGCTCGCTCGTCTACAACGGCTTCTGGTTCGCGCCGGAGCGTCTGGCGATCCAAGCTCTCGTGAACGAAAGCCAGAAGAACGTGACGGGCACCGTCCGCTTGAAGCTGTACAAGGGCAACATCATGGCCGCCGGCCTGAAGAGCCCGGTCAGCTTGTACAATCCGCATATCGCGACGATGGAAGCGGATCCTACCAAAGCGTACGACCAAGGCGATGCAACTGGTTTTATCCGCTTGAACGCGCTGCGTCTGAAAGTATCTTCGGGCGTTAACGGCGCTTCGGGCATTAATGGATAAATAACAACAAAAGGGAGATAGGGCCGCGAGGCCTGCCGAACCATCCCCCGTTTAGGCGGGGCCATGCGGGAGGCACCTTCGCGGCACCTCGCTCCCCTTTTGTCGTTATTGTAACGTTATCAATGATTAATCGGGTGAATGGATAGAGAGGGGCATTTCGCGATATGAGCAAGCTGTGGGGCGGTAGGTTTACGAAGCAAACCGACCAATTGGTCGAAGAATATACGGCGTCGATCACGTTCGATAAGGAACTGGCCGAGGAGGACATTCAAGGCAGCCTTGCGCACGTGACGATGCTTGGCAAATGCGGCATTCTTCCGGCGGACGACGTGGAGAAAATCAAGGACGGGCTGTTGAAGGTCCGCCAAAGCATATTGCGCGGCGATCACAAGTTCGAAGTCGCGGACGAAGACATCCACATGAGTATCGAGAAAGCGTTGATCGAGGAGATCGGTCCGGTCGGCGGCAAGCTGCATACGGGACGCAGCCGCAACGACCAAGTCGCGACGGACATGCATCTGTATTTGCGCAAACGTGTCGTCGAGTTCGTCGAGCAGCTGCGCAAGCTGCAAGAAGCGCTCGTCGGACAAGCCAAGCAAAATCTCGATACGATCGTTCCGGGCTATACGCACTTGCAACGCGCGCAACCGATTTTGTTCGCCCACCATCTGATGGCGTACGTATCGATGTTCGGCCGCGATATCGAGCGCCTGCAAGACAGCTACAAGCGCATCGACATGCTGCCGCTTGGCGCCGGGGCGCTTGCGGGCACGACGTTCGCGATCGATCGTCATTTTACGGCGGAGCAGCTTAACTTCGGCCGCGTGTACGAGAACAGCCTCGATGCGGTAAGCGATCGCGATTTCATCGTCGAGTTTCTGGCTAACGCTTCGCTCATAATGACTCACTTGTCCCGCCTGAGCGAAGAGCTTATCTTGTGGTCCTCGACCGAGTTCCAGTTCGTCGAGCTGGACGACGCGTTTTGTACCGGTTCGAGCATTATGCCGCAGAAGAAAAATCCCGACGTGCCGGAGCTCGTCCGCGGGAAAACAGGCCGCGTTTACGGTAACCTCGTCGGCTTGCTGACGGTGCTCAAGTCGCTGCCGCTCGCGTACAACAAGGATATGCAGGAAGACAAAGAGGGCATGTTCGACACGGTGAAAACTTTGCAGGGCGCGCTTCAGCTGTTCGCCTCGATGATCGAGACGATGAAGGTGCGCAAGGAGAACATGCGCCGCGCGGTTAACCAGGACTTCTCGAACGCGACGGACATTGCCGACTTCCTCGTGAACAAGGGACTGCCGTTCCGCCAAGCGCACGAAGTCATCGGCAAAACGGTGCTGTACTGCATCCAACAAGGCAAATTCTTGCTCGACCTGACGCTCGACGAGTTCAAGCAGTTTTCGCAGCTGTTCGACGAGCGCATCTACGACGTGCTCCAGCCGGAAGCGGTCGTCAACGCGCGCAACGTCTACGGCGGCACCGCGACGCCGCAAGTTACGGCGGCCATCGCTCGCGCCGAGGCGGAGCTCACGCGCACCGCTGCGTGGACGGAAGAGTACGAGGCTAAGAGTAAGTAAGGTTGGTTAAATATTAAAGGGTTGAATCACGCTCGATGTGACTCAACCCTTTTTTTTTGACAATATATAAGTTAGTCCATAAAAAAACATTATTACTATAATAAGTTTTCAAATTAACAAAACCGAATGGTAATATTATGATATTGTTCGAATTCAAGATCAATTTTCACGATAATACCAGACATGAGGGGATTGGACAACTGATGAAGAAGCAACGGTTATTCATGCTCGTTCTTGTTTTCTTATTGCTAGCGAAAGGCAATATATTTGCAGACGTGCAAACAGGGGAGAGTTCGGAAAATAAAATAACGCTCAATATACATTCTGTGATTGTAGATTATACAAATACGATCGAAGATAAGTTGTTGACAATCAATGGCGAATTGATGATTAGTTCGGCGACGATTGATGCATTAATTGAAAATCTCCCTCATCCGATTTTCTCAGTATATCAAGATATAAATGTAAAAGATCGGTTTATTATGCGGTCAGTCACTGGCAATAAAGCTCTCGAGTTCGAACTCGGCAGTCATTCTTACAATATACGAGATTTAGACAATGAGATCATAGAGACAGGTAATGTTATCCTTTCCCCTGAATACATAAATGGGCAACTCTACATTCCTTTCGAGTTTTTCGACGTACTGGGATTCGAGATTAAGGTGAAAGACCAGCAAATTGTCATTGATATATATGAGTCCGAAGATTCTGCAATTATGAAAGGGATAGCGTTTCGAGATGTACGGGTTAATACCGCCTTTTCGCCCCGCGTACATGATTACTCGTTCGCGGATATCGTAACGGGTGACACCGTTAAGATTACAGTCATCCCGAATGAACCGTTCACAACAGTCACGGTAGACGGGAAGCCAATACTTAATAATACCGAGTCGGAAATTTCGATAAAAAATAAGAACACGTTAACGATCTTGGCTACCTCGGAGTCGGGCCAGAACACTCAAAAATTCGTATATAAAATACGTGATACACTAGAAGTGCAAGGTAAAATCGTGTTGATAAACGGAAAAGCTGTTTTAACCAACTTAATCCCTAAAGTCGTTAATGACAAAACGCTTATTCCGCTTAAAGACACTTTAAAGGCTTTAGGTTTCAGTTGGACATCTTCTGAGGACAAGAATAATGTGATCGTCGATCGCTATGGCAATCAAATCCAGATGCAAGCGATAATGGTAGACGGTTCGCCGATGTTGTTGCTCGATGAGGTTGGTGATTTTCTACATGTCCAGACGTCAATCCATAACCCACCTCAGTATACAAAGAGAACGGTACCCGAAACGGAGAAAAAAGCGAAGGCTGAATTAACCGCGGCGGTTAAAGCAAATGCAGCGGCGCAAACCGTATATGAGAATGCTAATAAAAAGTATCAGGAAACCTTTTACAGTGAACCTGTATTTCGAGTAACGGGCCAAATCAAATCACGAAAGCCGTTTTATCTATGGGGTGCTGCTTTCTCCGAAAACGCTCCGCTCGATCATCCCGGTTGGGCGGCGGCTCAATCAACGAATATTCTTATTCAAAATCCAGATAATAGCAAGATCGCATACAACAACTATATAATGGGCATGCACTATTACAAAGGGAGTACGACTGCCAAAGGCATTTACGGACAGACCGTACCGGTGTACATTTTCGGCGGACCGTCCGCATCGTTGCAGAAAAAAATCAATGCAGCCAAAGCGGTTTTGGATAAAGCAAGCACTGCTTTGAAGAAATCTAAAGATGCAGTGGAAGTAAAGAAACGGAATCTCATTCAAACCGTTAAGAGCTATTATGATAGTCTGCAAGCTAAAAACCCGAAAGACGCCAATACCTATCTAGCCTATGCGCAGGCGCTGGTGGATACGTCCGTTCAATTAGACGAGACTCGCGACTTGCTAAAACTTGCGACGCAAAAGTCCGATAAGGCGAAAAGCTTGCTGCCGGCCATTGATTATTACTTTACGTTGTATCTCGCGGATCAATTGGAATATGGCGATAGATACGAAGGTTATGCAAAGATTGCGTCCAAACATCCCGACGCATTGCTTAATTATTGTGAAACCGCTCGACAGTATTTGGATGCGGCAACTGTGCTCGAGGATGAGAAACATTACAGTTATGCTGAATACGCGTACAATATATTGTTGACGATAGGAAGCGACAGTCAAAAGGCAAAGGCAGCAAAGCATTTGGAAGATTTGGCGAAAGTAGATGGAGAATAAAGGATAAGCTCCCTTCACCATATTTTTACCCTTGACCCTAAATATAGAATTTATAAAGGTCAATGAAGAACTTACAATATTTCTGCGTTTGAATGATGAAACGAAAGTAATACGACCCAGTCCTCCGTATTTTGGAACATACAGGTCGTATTTTTTGTGTAAAGCTCTTTTTAGTGCTTCAGAATGAAGATACGGCCGTTTTTTGTGAGAAGCCTCGAGCGAACCTATTCTGGGGGGTTCTTTTTTTCGCTTCATGAAGATCGCCGCCGCTGTAATCCCGCCATACGAGGCTACAGCAACCAACACCACGCTCCCATAACCCCTCAAACCGGCTCGACAGGCCCCTCGCTCTTCTCCGGCGACGGAGAAGGCTTGCCGTCGTCCGCAGGAAGCAGGCGCGTGTCCGCGGGATTGACGGCGATGAGCGCGTCGGTGGAGCGGTACGAGTCGCGCGACAGCTTCTTGCGCTCGGTTACGACGCCGTCGACCAGCTTCACCAGATACGATTCGACGACATAGCCGGGCTCGCCTTTTTGCACCGTATCTTGCTTGCCGAGCGACAGTTTGTCGTTGGCTACGTACACGGTCTTAGGCGGATTGACTTTGAGCTCTACCGTCTCGGTACGATACATTACGTTGTCCGGCAGCGTGCCGAACAGCTTTACGGTCAGCTTCTTGTTTTCCACGACGGTACGGATAAGCAATTGCTTGCCGGTCGAATTGCGAAATCTGAAGTTGATATACCCTTCCGCGTAGGTGGCGTCTAGTCCCGCGGGCAAGTAGTGCACGACGAGGGAGTGGTTGCGGCGTTCCACGATGTCGAGCCCCGCCATCAATACCGCATTGTACAGCGTGCTGGATACTTGGCAGATGCCGCCGCCGATGCCGGGAGTCAACTTCCCCTTCAAGATAACGGGCGCTTCTTTCCAGCCGTATTTTTGCTCCGCGAGGTTTACGATCTTCTCGTAGTCGAACACCTCGTCCGGCATGAGTAATGTATCGTTAAGCGCCATCGCGGCGGCCGTAACGTTGTGGGAGCGTCCTTCCCCGCTTGAAGTGAACGACGTCGTAAACTCGGCGATTTTGCGATCCAAGCCTTCTTCTTTAAGCTTCTCGATCGTAACGTCCGGGTAACGCTCATGAATCGTAAGCTTAAGC
Organism: Cohnella yongneupensis; assembly: GCF_042655785.1. Taxonomy (NCBI): domain Bacteria; kingdom Bacillati; phylum Bacillota; class Bacilli; order Caryophanales; family Paenibacillaceae; genus Cohnella; species Cohnella yongneupensis. The sequence goes on along the minus strand of NZ_JBHSNC010000017.1, from coordinate 34,356 downwards.
GAGAGAGGCTCGGTTGCCACGATTCCGGCTAAGGCCAGAGGTTCGAATTTCCGCACTTGATCCATCATCATCGCAAGATCGAGCGTCCGGCCAAGCGTCTCCGGGGTATAGACGACTTCATCCTGCTCGTTGATCGTTCTCGTCGCGTTTGTCGGCTGTCCGATGACGAGCGGACTCCATGCGCGGCCGGCGACATCTTTGAATTTCTTCTCGTCCCAATTCACCTTCATGCCGTAGACGCCGCCTGCGTCTCCACGATACCGCTGTTTGGCGCGTTCCCACCAGTTAAGGTCGCGGAACCTCTCAATCGCGGCAATCCCCTCCGAGACGTCGATGCTCATGCCGAGCTGCTTAAACGTAAGAGTCGGCGCTTCCAGCTTGCCGCCGTCCGAATCCGCTACCGTGACGGACATGGCTTCCCATTCCGTCACCCGCGTCTGCACTTGCTCCAACGCGACCGTAGCGGACATGCCCCCTAAATCCAGCCCGGATACCGAGAATCCTTCCGGCAAGGCGTCGTTGCTTCCGTATGCCATCGCCCCGCCGATCCCTACCCCTGCGCCTACGAGCACAACCCCCAATAAAATAGACCAGACCCATCCTTTTCTCATCTGCAACCCTCTCCCGTTTCGAACAACATGCAGACTGAGCTCGCGCGATCGTACCGTTAGTTTCCTCATGGCCGAGCCGGCCGGAAACAAGCGTACTTTACTCTACTCATATATACATAAGCTCCGGCCAATGGTTCCCCTCGTAGATTAAAAAATTTTTAAAATTAAAATAAAATCGTTGCGGGACTAGGGCTGAAGGGATTAAAATCGACAGGTTTCCCTATTGAATGATCGACAAAGAGAGGAATTTAGGTCATGATGTCGAAGTATCATAGGTCTGAATCTTAACAGGAAGTGATCCCAACCGTGATTGATATGCAGGACATCTGGAAGACTTACCCCGATGGCACGACAGCGCTTCAGGGTGTCAACATCGTGATCGACCGCAACGAATTCGTATACATCGTCGGACCGTCCGGCGCCGGTAAATCTACCTTTATGAAGTTGATTTATCGCGAGGAAGTACCTACCAAAGGGCAGATTTCCGTTAATGGTTTCAATATAGGCAAGCTCAAGCATCGCAAAATCCCGTTCGTGCGCCGCAACATCGGCGTTATTTTCCAAGATTACAAGCTGCTTCCGAAGTTGACCGCCTACGAAAACATCGCCTTCGCGATGGAAGTCATCGAGACGCCGCGCCGCGTCATTCGCCGCCGTACGATGGAAGTGCTCGAGCTCGTAGGGCTTAAGCACAAGGCGAACAGCTTGCCGGCCCAGCTATCCGGGGGCGAACAACAACGCGTGGCAATCGCCCGCGCGATCGTGAATAACCCCGCGGTAATCGTAGCGGACGAGCCTACCGGCAACTTGGACCCCGAGACGTCTTGGGGCATTATGAAACTGCTCGAGGAGATTAACTTCCGCGGCACGACGATCGTCATGGCTACCCACAACAAGGAGATCGTGAATACGCTGCGCAAGCGCGTCATCGCGATCGAGAGAGGCAGCATCGTGCGCGACGAGTTAAGGGGGGAATACGGCTATGAAATTTAGCACCGTAACCCGCCACGTCCGCGAAGGCGTCAAGAATGTCGGCCGCAACGGCTGGATGTCTATCGCTTCGATCAGCTCGATCGCCGTATCGCTCTTCATTCTCGGTATTTTCATGCTGTTGGCGCTGAACGTGAACAAAATCGCGGATCAGGTCGATAGCCAAGCGCAAATCAGCGTGTACTTACAGCTCGATATCAACAAGACCAAGACAGATGAAATCGAGCGTTCTATTAAACGGATTCCAGAAGTGAAGACGGTTACGTTCGTCTCCAAGGAAGAAGGACTCGAACGTTTCCGCGAAAGCATGGGAGAAGCGGGCAAAGAAGCGCTCGCCGGTTATGAAGACGAGAACAACCCATTGCCCGACATGTTCGAGGTCGACGCGTTCGATCCGCAGAAGATCGGATTCGTCGCCAAGCAGATCGAAGCGCTTAACGAGACCGATCCGCAGAAGTCGATTATGGAAGTGAAGTACGGCAAGGACGCGATCGAACGGTTGTTCAAAATCACGAACGCGATCCGCAACATCGGCTTGTTCATCGTCGTCGGCTTGGCCATCATGGCGATGTTCCTCATTTCCACGACGATCAAAATGACGATTTTGGCAAGACGCCGCGAAATTTCGATCATGAAGCTAGTCGGCGCTACGAATGGATTCATTCGCTGGCCGTTCTTCATCGAGGGCGCGATCATCGGGTTCGTGGGCTCCGCTCTCACTTCCGTCGTTCTAGTGTTCGGTTACGGCAAAATCATGAGCAAGACGAGCTCGACGATCGGCTTGTATCAGGTTGAATTTTTGACGCAAGGCGACATCGGCTGGGTTGTCGGCGGCACGATTATCGCGCTCGGCACGTTGCTCGGCATCTGGGGCAGTACGCTTTCCGTACGCAAGTATTTGAAAGTCTAACGAAGATCGAGAAGCCGTTAGCGGGTTTTAAAGGAGGATACGCGTGAAAAGGAAATTCGTGCTGTTGCTGGCGATGCTCGTGGGCGCTACCATGATCGTCCGCCCTTATGAAGGTCAAGCGCTCACCCAAGTCCAGAAGATCGATCAAGAGTTGAACGCGCTCCGGAAAGAGATGGAGCAAGCGGCGAACAATCAGAAGTCGGCGGACAATAAAGTCCATAAGCTTAACGGCCAGAAAGCCGCGACCAAAGAAGATATCGACGCGCTGAACGTCAGCATCCAGCAAATGCAGAAGAAGCTGACGGATACGCAAGACAAGATCGACGCGGCGGAAGATAAGCTGCGCGTGACGGGGCAAGAGCTCGAGGACGCGATCAAGCAGCGCGATCTGCGACTCGACTTGATGGACAACCGCGTCCGCATGGCATACATGGCGGGACCGGCGTCTTTCCTGGACGTGCTTATGGATTCCACGGATCTTCCGGACTTCCTCACGCGTTTAGACTCGGTCGAAGCGATCGTCAAGCAAGATAACGATATCGCCGAACAGGCGAGCGAATACAAAGATCAGGTCGTGCAGAAGAAGCAACAGGTAGAGCAAGAGCTGACGGGCGTTAAAACCCTGTACGCGGAAATGCAGAGCAATAAGGCCGAGCTGGAGTCTAACGAGCAGGCGAAGGAACAGATGCTCGCCGACCTCTCCGAGCAGATCTCGGAAGCGGAAGAGATCAGCGACGAAGCGGAAGCGCAGCTGAAGAAATTCGCGAAGAGATCGGCGGAACTGCAAGCGAAGAAGAAGGCGCTCACGCAATACTACAAGGGCGGAAAGCTTGGCATGCCGCTCAGGGTCGAATATCATCTCTCTTCGCCGTTCGGTTACCGGATCCACCCGATCTACCACACGAAGAGGCTGCACACGGGCATGGACATGGCCGTGCCGAAGGGGACGCCGATTTACGCGGCGGAATCCGGACGCGTCATTACCGCCCGCTCGATGAGCGGTTACGGAAACTGCGTCATCATCGATCACGGCGGCGGACTGTGGACGGTATACGGTCATATCATGAACGGCGGTATACTCGTTAAGGAAGGCCAAGAGGTTAAGCGCGGCGAGAAAATCGCCCTAGTAGGCTCCACCGGCGATTCCACGGGTAACCATCTGCACTTCGAAGTACGCAAAAATTCCGAGCCGGTCAATCCGGTATCGTATTTGAAATAATTCGCTTCTTAGGGACAGCCGATTCCTCGACAATTATAGTCGGATCGGCTGTTTTTAGTTCTTGATGGATTCGCCGGCTATCGTCATAATCAAAATGAAGGCTGAACACTGGGGAGTGGGTACGACGTGTGGTTTCGAGGACGCACCGTATTGGCATTCGTGGTACTGACGGCTGTTGCGACGGGCATGTCCACTTATGCGGCTTTACGGTATCCCGGCTTTTTGGCAGCCGATTCGCAGTCATCTCCGGGTACGGCGACCGCTTCGCCGGAGCTAGGAATTACGGACAAGGAATTATCGAAATTTAATAAAGCGTTCGAGCTGATTCGCAATAGCTACTTGTTGCAAACCAATCGCGCGGCGTTGATGGACGGAGCCATTCAAGGCATGGTGGAATCGCTTAACGATCCTTACTCCGTCTACAAGTCTCCCGAAGAATCTGAAGCGTTCTCGGATGAGCTTCAAGGCGCTTTTACGGGGATCGGGGCTAATCTCAGCTTGAAACAGGGAACGATCGTCGTGGAGTCGACGTTCAAGGGTTCGCCAGCGGAGCGCGCGGGTTTGCTGCCGAAGGACGTGCTTCTATCCGTGAACGGGGAGAGCCTGCAAGGGCTTACGCTTAGCGAAGCCGTTGCCAAAATCCGCGGTCCCAAAGGGACGAAAGCAAAGCTGAACGTTCGACGCGAAGGCGTAGCCGATCCGCTCGATCTGGAGCTCGTTAGAGACCGAATCGATCTGGTGACGGTGCATTCTGAAATGTTGGAAGACGGCATCGGTTACTTGGCGATTCGCAAATTTACTTTCGACACTTCTAAGAGGGTCGCCGATGAAATCGGCGCATTGGAACAAAGCGGGCTTAAAGCGCTCGTCATCGACTTGAGGGACAATCCCGGCGGCATGGTGCAGTCCGTCGAGGAAGTCGCTTCGCAATTGCTCCCGAAGGGGAAGTCGATCATGCAGTACCAATATCGGGACGGCACTTATCAGACGGAGGTGTCCGAGCCCGGTCTAAGCCAAGCGAAGCCGTACCCGATCGTCGTGCTGGTCAACAAGGGTAGCGCCAGCGCAGCGGAGATTCTCGCGGGGGCTATGCAGCAGTCCGCGAACGCGGTGCTCGTGGGCGAGACGACGTACGGCAAAGGGACGGTACAATTGCCGTTCGACGCCGAACTGGAGGATGGCAGCATTATGAAGCTGACCGTCTCCAAATGGCTGCTGCCGGATGGGACGTGGATTAACGGGAAGGGCATCTCCCCGGACGTTCCGGTTGTTCAGCCGGATTATTTCATGGCTACTCAATTGCCGCGGGATGCCGCGATGAAGCTTGACGATGCAGGTCCGCCGATCGCTAACCTGCAAGCCGTGCTGGAGGGCGTCGGCTTCCCCGCAGACCGACATGATGGCTATTTCAGCCAAGCGACGCAAGATGCGCTGGAAGCTTTCCAGAAGCATGAGGGGTTGCCGGTTACGGGCATCGCCGACACTGCGACGTCGCAGCGCCTTGAAGAGGTATTAAACGATCATCTCCAGCAGAAGGAATACGACAAGCAATTGGTTACGGCTTTGGCGCAAGCGCATAACCTCATCGACGCGGACAAATAACAGGAATTAGTTGGCCATTGTCGAATAGGTAGAGGTTAGGCTTGGCTATTCATAATGCAACGACAGAGGAGACAGGCGAATGGATCCTTATGTGGACCTATTACGCGACGCGGGACAAGCTGCCATTAGATTGTTCGCGCAACCGTATATATATATCGCGATTCTGATCGTCTATTGGCATGCGAGGCAGGGTTCGCTGCTGCAGCGCAAGCTATTTCACGTAAGGCTGTACGGCGCATTGCGTTTGACGATGCTGCGCGTACTCGCGGGCGCGGCCGTCGGCATCATACTATCGGTAGCCGGACTGGCTGCCGGGGCCAAGCTGACGACGAGTACTTTGCTGTGCGTATGGATCGCGATGGGCGTTATGGCCATCTTGCGCTTGCGTTATATTTGCCTCGCTTACGCGGCCGGCATACTCGGCGTGCTGCAAGCGATCCTGCAAGCCGTGGGTACCGATTCATTGCAAGACGGGACGTGGTCCGATGCCGTTCAGGTGGTTTCGGATATTAGCGTGCCGAGCCTGCTTTTCCTTGCGGGCGTATTGCATATCGGCGAAGGGATTCTTGTGCGGCTTCAGAGCGCGAAGCAAGCGATTCCGCTCTTCTTGGAGGGCAAACGCGGGAAGCCGATGGGCGCATTCGCCTTGTCCGGAGCCTGGCCGATTCCGCTACTCTGGCTCGTTCCGGCAAGCGGAAGCGGCATCGGCTTGCCTTGGACGCCGCTGTTCGGCATGACGGACGATATCGCCGGCTGGAGCATTCTCGCTTTCCCGGTGTTGATCGGATTCAGCGATCGAACGTGGACGCAGTGGCCTGAGGCCAAAGCTCGGACGTCGGGCAACCTGCTTATGTTATACGGCATCCTCATCGCGGGGTTGGCGGCTGGCGCCGAATTTTGGTCGCCGCTAACGGTCGTCGCCGCGATTGCCGCATTCGTCTTGCATGAGGCGTTGCTGCTCCTTAGCAGACGGGGCGAAGAAGGGCGCAGCCCGATATTCGGGCAAGACGGCTCCGGGGTTAGGGTGCTGGCGGTTCTTCCGGGAACGCCGGCGCAGGAGATGGGTTTCCAATCCGGCGAAATCATCAAGAAGGTTAACGGCGCGGCGGTGCGTACGAAGGAAGAGCTGCATTCGGCATTCGGACGCCAATCCGCTTTCAGCAAGCTGGAGGTCATTAATAGGGAAGGCCATGTCCGCTTCGTGCAACGCGCAAGGTACGAAGGAGAGCATTACCAGCTCGGCTTGATCTTAGCTCCGGACGAAGACGTGGATTTCGTGGCGGCGCCTCGCTCCGCTTCGCTCTGGCAAGGGCTACGGCAAGCCGGCTCCAGAAGGCGCCATGGACGGACGGAAGCGGCGAAGCAGGCACGGAAAGACGCGGAGCGCGCGGCTGCTGAGTTGGCGGCGTCAACGGCTGCGGCCGAAGCCGTAGCAGCGGAGAGCGAGACGGTCGTCGAGTCGGGATTGCCTCCGCGCGCGGCAGTTTCCAAAAAGAAATCTTGACTTCGCCGCAGGCGGAGGCTACTGTATATAGAACATTCACAACGGCTCTCTAGGGTTCCACGCCGAGCGGCAAAGCGCGGCGGATCGGTCCGAGAGAGGGCGCGTCTTCCTAAAGCAAGATCAGCATGGGAAGTACGGACACGGAGGGACAAAAACCCGGGAGTATCGTGATGGCGATTCGCAAACAGGCGCAGTTTAGCGCTGCTTGCGGAACGACGATACTCTCGGGTTTCTTTGCGCCCGTGGGACACACTGAACATCATGGAGGTGGCTAGCGTGCAAATGAACCGATATTGGTTCGTACTGCTGGTTGGAGGTTTAAGCGAAATCGGTTGGGTATCCGGATTGAAGCATGCGTCGACGCTAGGCGAGTGGGCGTTAACGGCGATCGCGATAACCATTAGCTTCGTCGGTATCGCGTATGCGATGAGCGCGTTGCCCGTCGGTACCGTGTACGCGGTATTCACGGGAATCGGAGCGGCCGGTACGGTTTTCGCGGAAGCGATTTTTTTCGATATGGAGCTGGACCCGGGCAAAGTGGCGCTCGTCATTATATTGATTATCGGTATCGCAGGGTTGAAGCTAACGACTCCGAAACAAGAAGCGGAGGCGGAATAGGATGGCGTGGGTATCACTAATCGTTGCGGGACTGTTCGAGGTCGTCGGCGTGTTGGGCATGAATCGCGTGAAGGAGAAGCGTAGCGCGGGGAATGTGTTATTGTTGCTTGGCGGATTCGCTTGCAGCTTTATTTTGTTGACGGTAGCGATGAAGACGATCTCCATGGGTACCGCGTATGCGATCTGGACGGCGATCGGAACGGTCGGAGGGACGCTCGTAGGCATGCTGTTCTACGGAGAATCCCGCCAAGCGCTCAGAATATTTTTCTTAAGCATGATCGTGTTCGCCGTCGTCGGCTTAAAGCTCATCGGAGATTAATCGGTTTTCGCGGACTTTTTACGATGCAAGTTGTAGGAATAGACGACAGGGACAACGACGCTAAGCACGATGCCGACGACAAGCGCGGCAATGATTCCGGCCGTGTTTAGGAAGCAAGCTCCCGCTAACATGATCAATCCGGCTAACACCCATAGTCTACCGCCGATCCGGTGCGTTTTCCGCCAATTATCGTCGTCGGTAAGCGTCCATGGGGTGCGGATGCCAACGAAAAAGTTGCTGCGCAGTTGGCCCATTCCGTTGCCTATGACGATCCATAGCAACCCGATCCCCCCTATGACGAGCTTATGCACCGGCAGTTCATAGTCCAGGTTGTCGAGAATGATGATCAGGAATATCCCGTGAAGGAATAGGCTGACCGCGTAACGCATGAGATAAAAATAGCCTTTGAATCGCTCATAGTTCGGTTTGCGCGGATCGATCTGGCGTATTAGCGTCAACCCCGACGGCAATAAAGTGCCGAGTGCGCCGTACAGAAGCCAGAACGACCATTTCGCCATCGTATCGTTGGGCCTGCCCTGCGCGTCGTAATGGGAGATAACCTGGTCGGGAAGCCGGTCGTAGAAGGCGGCGGCAAGACCGGCGAAAATAAGCACGTTGATCGCGAGCAAAATCCAGTCGCGTCTGGTCCACATGGGATTGTTTTTCTTCTGTTCGCTCAGTTCAGTCATCGGATTTGTCTCCTTTGGTGCCGATCATGCCGAGAAACCAGCCGAGCGCTTCTTGCATGACGGTCAAATTTAAAGAGTAGACGATATTTTGTCCTTGCCGTTCGTCTTGCACGAGCTTCGCTTGCTTTAGAATGCTCAGGTGATGGGAGATGCTTGGCTTGGAGATGTTAAAATGATCGGCGATTTCGCCGGCGGCAAGGTCGCGTTCCTTGAGCAGCTGCAGGATCGTGCGTCTGGTCGGGTCGGACAATGCTTTGAAAGCGTCGTTCACGGGCCTATCTCCTTTCGCGACATTAATCTTTAACGCCTACGATTAGACTATTAGACAATCATCTAAATATATACAGCACTATAATAATCCGACCTGAAAGGGATGTCAATAACAAAGGCGCGGAGAGGGCGAATGCCCCGCCGCGCCTTGCTTTAAGTTAGGAGGGCGACTGCTGGCTCACGAAGAACATAATGACGATGCCGGCCACGGCCGCGCATAAAAGCGTGAACAGCGTTATTTTCCACGGACTTCTCGGCACGTAACCGGACACCGTACCCGTCTGCCCGTTAACCATGTAGTAGTAAGCTTTGTCCTTGTACCGGTAGCTGGCGTTCCATACGGGGAGCAATAAGTGCTTATATGTGATGCCGCTGTAAGTCGTCTTGATGTTCAGGCTGCGAATCTCGTCTCCGCCGATCCGCCCCTTAATCTCTTCCTTCAGCCAATCGTCCGCTTTGTCCTGGGCGCGTTCCCACCCCTGCTCGCAGTTGACGGAGTACTTCTCCGAGATGTATCCGCTAAGATATTCAGGCTTATAGGGAAGCAGCTGCGCAAGCTCGAAGTCGCCAAGCTTCTCCAGCAGCTTCTGGTTATAATGGCCGGAAGCGGGAATAAGAATATCGTCGAACGCGCGCTCGTGATCGCCGTTCACCCAGGTCCATACGGTGTAGCGTTCCTGAACCATCGTCGTCTGGGTTTTACCGTTCACGGTTCTCGTGCGCGGAACCATCCGGTAATGGTAGACACCTCGTTCGGCGGTATAGACGGAGTAGGTACCCGCGTCGTACGTCCAATAAGGAATATAGATGCTGGTTAGCTGGGAGCTGACGTCCATCTTCTTGAACTTGTTAGGCAGAAACCATCGTTTCTTCTTCCACGCCGCGAACGAAGTGCGGGCTTCTTCCGCCGATACGTGAAAAGAAACGAGCGTTTCCGGCCGGATTGTGTCGGTGTCTTCCTGAGCGAGCACCTTGGGCGATCCGCAAAAGACGCACACGCCGGTCGTCTGTCCCGCGGGAATCAGCGTCTCCCCGCCGCAGCTCTCGCAATGGATAGCCGTCTGCTTCGTTCCCCAGTCGCGAAGCTCGGGCGAATCGTCCGCGCCTCCGAACGGATGCTCCTGCGGTTGAGAGAGCGCGTTCTCGATCGTCTGCTCCGCGCCGCAATATTGGCACTTCAAGCCTTGGCTCTCGGAGTCGAACACCATCGGTCCGCCGCAACCGGAGCAAGGAAAGCGTACGGCCGTTGCCGCTTGGTTCGTCATGATGCCACCGCCCTATGCTTTCGATCCGCAATCGGAGCAGAACTTGGCGGTGGCCGACAGTTCGTGTCCGCATTGGGTACAGAAGCGTTTCTGCGCTCGCGGCGAGCCGCATTCCACGCAGAATTTCTCGGACGGCTGGAGGAGATGGCCGCATTGCGCGTTCGAGCAAGCTATGCCCGCATCGCCTGAAGAGGGAACGACAGCCGGTTGCGTTTGCTGTTGCTGCTGCGCTTGTTGCTGCATCGCATTCGCATTCGCGTTCGCGGCGGCGTTCGGCTGGAACATCTGTCCCATCATCTGCCCCATCGCCATGCCCGCGCCCATGCCCGCGCCTAGCCCGGCGCCGCCGCTGCCTTCGTTGTTCGCCGCGTCGCGAATCGCTTCGGCCGTCTGGAATTTCATATAGTTGTCCATATTGCCGAGCACGTTCATCGACGAACGGCGGTCGATCATCTTCTCTACGTCTTCCGGCAACGAGATGTTTTCGATTGTCAGGCTGGTCAGCTTCAAGCCGATCGCTTCGAACTTAGGCTGCAGCCGTTCCGTAGATTGCACGCCTAATTCGTCGTAGGAGCTGGACAGATCAGCGATCGGGATTTTGGACTCGCCGAGCAAGTCGCTGAGGCTGGATACGATTATCGTTTTCAGGAAGCCGGTAATGCTATCGGTCGTGAATTCTTTTTTGGTGCCGAAAATTTCTTTGAGGAAAATAGCCGGGTCTCCGACCTTGACCGAGTAATTGCCGAAGCCGCGGATTCTGACCATGCCGAAGTCCGCGTCCCGCATAATGACCGGGTTCGTCGTGCCCCACTTCAGATCGGTGAAATTCGTCATGTTGACGAAGAAGACGTCCGCCTTGAACGGGGAATTGAAGCTGTACTTCCATGACTTGAGCGCGGTAAGCACCGGCATGTTCTGCGTGCTGAGCGTGTAAGTGCCGGGACCGAACACGTCGGCGAGCTGGCCTTCGTTCACGAAGATCGCCGCCTGCGATTCCCGGACGACCAGCTTGGCGCCCATTTTGATCGCGTTGTCGTAAGCCTCGAAGCGATGCACGAGCACGCCTTTGTCGTCCAACCATTCGATGACTTCGATAAACTGGCCTTTAATGAAATCCATGATTCCCATTGCGTGACTCTCCTTTGTGGGTGGTCTGCCTCATCTATTTATCAGTCTAAGCGATTCTGCGTATAATACAAGGATTTCCAGAGCCATTTTGACGCGGGAGCTGGAAAAAGTTATAATGAAATGAGAACACACATTCGCAACTTTTTGTCGATATAGCGCATTAGATTCGAGGGAGGACGCAGGAGATGGCGGATACGGAAATCGATAATCGCCCCTTTAAGCTCGTGTCGGAATACTCGCCGCAAGGGGATCAGCCGGGCGCGATTCGAGAGCTGACCGAGGGCGTTACGGCAGGGGCGAGACACCAGACGCTGCTGGGCGCGACCGGTACGGGGAAGACGTTCACGATCGCGCAGACGATCGCCAAGGTAAACAAGCCGACGCTTGTCATCGCGCATAACAAGACGCTCGCGGCGCAGCTGTGCAGCGAGTTCAAAGAGTTTTTCCCCGAGAACGCGGTGGAATACTTCGTCAGCTATTACGATTACTATCAACCGGAAGCCTATATTCCGTCGACCGATACTTATATCGAGAAGGACTCCAGCATTAACGACGAGATCGATAAGCTCCGTCACTCCTCGACCTCCTCGCTGTTCGAGCGGCGCGACGTTATTATCGTGGCCAGCGTCTCTTGCATCTACGGTCTCGGTTCGCCCGAGGAGTATCGCGATTTGCGGCTCAGCTTGCGCGTCGGAATGGAGCGCTCGCGCAACGCGATCCTGCATAAGCTGGTCGACATCCAGTACCAGCGCAACGATATTAACTTCACGCGCGGGACGTTCCGGGTACGTGGCGACGTCATCGAGATTTTCCCGGTGTCGCGGAGCGACCAGGCGATCCGGGTCGAGATGTTCGGCGACGAGATCGAACGGATTACCGAGATCGACGTGCTAACGGGCGAGATTACCGGTTCACGGGATCATGTCGTCATCTTCCCGGGCTCTCACTTCGTGACCGGCGAAGAGAAGATGAAGCGCGCGCTCGTCAACATCGAGCAAGAGCTGGAGGAACGGCTAGTCGAGCTTCGCGAGGAAGGCAAGCTGCTGGAAGCGCAGCGTTTGGAGCAGCGCACCCGCTATGACCTCGAGATGATGGCGGAGATGGGCTTCTGCTCGGGCATCGAGAACTACTCGGGTCCGATGACGTTCCGCGAGAGGGGCGCGACGCCGTATACGTTAATGGACTTCTTCCCGGACGATTACCTTATCGTCATCGACGAGTCTCACGTGACACTGCCACAAGTGCGCGCTATGTACAACGGTGACCAAGCCCGCAAGACGGTGCTCGTCGATCACGGCTTCCGGCTGCCGTCCGCGAAGGACAACAGGCCGCTGAAGTTCGAGGAGTTCGAGGAGAAGGCGAAACAGCTGATCTACGTATCCGCGACGCCGGGGCCCTACGAGATGGAGCATTGCCCGACGATGGTGCAACAGATTATCCGGCCGACGGGACTCATCGATCCGCTCATCGAGGTCCGTCCGACGAAGGGGCAAATCGACGATTTGCTCGGCGAGATTCGCATCCGGGTCGCCCAGGACGAGCGCGTGCTCGTGACGACGCTGACGAAGAAGATGTCGGAGGATTTGACGGACTATTTGAAGGAAGTCGGCATTAAAGTCAGATACTTGCACTCGGACATCAAGACGTTGGAGCGGATGGCCATTTTGCGGGATTTACGGCTAGGCACGTTCGACGTTCTCATCGGCATTAACCTGCTGCGGGAAGGCCTAGATTTGCCGGAAGTTACGCTCGTTGCCATTCTGGACGCGGACAAAGAAGGGTTCCTCCGTTCCGAACGTTCGCTCATCCAGACGATCGGCCGGGCGGCGCGGAACTCCGAGGGGCGCGTTATTATGTACGGGGATAAAATTACGGATTCGATGGAGCGGGCGATCGGGGAGACGGAACGCCGCCGGACGATCCAACTGGCCTATAACGAGAAACACGGCATTACACCGCAGACGATTCGCAAAAAAGTGCGGGACGTCATCGAAGCGACGAAGGTCGCGGAGGCGAAGAGCTCTTATTTGACGGGCAAAGACGATCTTGGCAAGCTATCCAAGAAAGATCGACTGTCCGTTATCGAGCGGTTGGAAGCCGAAATGAAGGAAGCGGCGAAGAGCTTGCAGTTCGAAAGAGCAGCAGAGCTTCGTGATGCGCTACTGGAATTGAAGGCCGGATTATAACTTTATCGCGAGTCGACAAGACGTACGTCTTGTCGACTTTTTATATGGATTAATGCGATGATCCATGTATAATTCCGCCAAAAAGGATGGATTTTTTGTCTAATTTTATGGACTTATATACATATAGGTTGTTGTTTTCCCACAAAATTGCTTTTTCTTCAAACCATCATAGGGTAAGATAAACGGATAAAATCATAACAGTCGAATGAGTGGAGGACGCATTTTCATGGCACAACAAATTAAAGTCGGAATCGTCGGTTACGGAAATCTTGGACGCGGCGTAGAGGCGGCTATTCGCCAAAACCCGGACATGTCGCTCGAAGCGATCTTTACGCGCAGAAGCCCTGAATCCGCAGGCAAAGGCCTCGTGTCGATCTCCGAGATCGAATCCTACAAAGGCAAAATCGACGTTCTTATTCTATGCGGCGGTTCCGCTACGGACTTGCCGGATCAAGGTCCCGCGTTGTCGAAATTGTTCCACACGGTGGACAGCTTCGATACTCACGCGCGCATTCCGGAATACTTTAACAAAGTGGACGAGTCCGCTCGTTCCGGCGGCAACGTCAGCGTAATTTCAACCGGCTGGGATCCAGGCTTGTTCTCCTTGAACCGCTTGCTTGCGGAAGCGGTGCTTCCGGAAGGCAACGAGTACACGTTCTGGGGCAAAGGCGTTAGCCAAGGCCACTCCGATGCGATTCGCCGCGTTAACGGCGTTAAGAACGGCATTCAATACACGATTCCTCGCGAAGAAGCGGTAGCACGCGTACGCAGCGGCGAGAATCCGGAACTGACGACGCGCGAGAAACATTTGCGCGAATGCTATATCGTCTTGGAAGAAGGCGCGAACGCAGAAGCGATCGCGGAAGAAATCCGCAACATGCCTAACTATTTCTCGGATTACGATACGGTCGTCAACTTCATCAGCGAAGAGACGCTTCGCGCCGAGCATGGCACGATGCCGCATGGCGGCAACGTAATCCGCAGCGGACGCACGGGCCAAGGCAGCAAACAAATCGTCGAATTCAGCTTGACGCTCGACAGCAACCCCGAATTCACGGCAAGCGTACTCGTCGCTTACGCTCGCGCGGTTTACCGCATGGCGCAAGACGGACAAAAAGGCGCTAAAACGGTATTCGACGTTCCGTTTGGCCTGCTTTCTCCGAAATCGGCGGCAGAGCTTCGCAAGGAACTGCTGTAAGTAACGCGTACAATCAAAGAAGAGGCTGTCCCTCGGTCATTTTTGGATGACCTTGGGATGGCCCCTTTTCTTATAGACGAAATAGACAAGCAAGCGCCAAAATCGATTTGCATGACCGACCTCGGTCGGATATAATGAATGGGAACGTATATTCCTATTTGCTTAACGACTGCGGTTGGCGCGTCTGAAGCCCCCGCGCTGTCGCGAAAGGGGCTTTTATTCGTTGGCCAACGAGAGCATCGTAATCAAGGGCGCGCGCGCCCATAATTTGAAAAATATCGACGTAACGATTCCCCGCGACAAGTTCGTCGTGCTGACCGGGTTATCCGGTTCCGGCAAGTCGTCGCTGGCTTTCGATACGATCTATGCCGAGGGACAGCGCAGATACGTGGAATCGTTGTCCGCCTACGCGCGGCAATTTCTCGGGCAGATGGACAAACCGGACGTCGATTCGATCGAAGGCTTATCGCCGGCGATCTCCATCGACCAGAAGACGACTAGCCGCAATCCCCGTTCGACCGTAGGTACGGTCACGGAAATTTACGACTATTTGCGCCTTATGTTCGCGCGCGTCGGCAAGCCGCATTGTCCGGAGCACGGCATCGAGATTACGTCGCAAACCGTCGAACAGATGGTCGACCGGATCATGGAATATCCGGAGCGGACGCGATTGCAAATTCTCGCTCCGATCGTATCCGGCCGCAAAGGCGAACATAGCAAACTGCTCCAGGACGTGCAGAAGCAAGGCTTCGTGCGGGTACGCGTGAACGGAGAAATTCGCGATCTGTCCGAGAAGATCGAGCTCGAGAAGAACAAGAAGCATTCCATCGAAGTCGTCGTTGACCGGATCGTGGTGAAAGACGACGTCGCTTCGCGTCTGGCGGATTCGCTAGAGACCGGACTTAAGCTGTCCGGCGGTCAGATCATCGTGGACATTATCGATAAAGAAGAATTGCTGTTCAACTCCAATCTGGCTTGCCCGGTGTGCGGCTTCTCGATCGACGAGCTGGCGCCGCGCATGTTCTCCTTTAACTCGCCGTATGGCGCTTGTCCTACGTGCGACGGTCTCGGCGCGAAGATGGTCGTCGATCCGGATTTGCTCGTGCCCGATCGCAGCAAGAGCATCGACGACGGGGCGTTCGAGGCGTGGGCGGGAAGCACGTCCAATTACTATCCGCAGTTTTTGGCCGCGGTGTGCGCGCATTATGGCATTGCGACCGATAAGCCGATCGAGGAGCTTACGGATAAGCAGTTGAACATCATCCTTAACGGAACGGGCGGAGAGAAGATCCGGTTCCGTTACGAGAACGAGTTCGGGCATACCCGCGATGCGCAAGTGCCGTTCGAAGGCGTCGTGAACAATCTCGAGCGCCGCTACCGGGAGACGGGCTCCGAAGGCATTCGCGAGTTCATCGAAGCCTATATGAGCGCGCAACCTTGCTCGTCTTGCAAAGGCCAACGGCTTAAGAAGGAATCGCTGGCCGTTACGGTCGGCGGCGAGAACATGGGCTACGTGACGGCGCTGTCGATCGGGGATGCGCAACGGTTTTTCTCCGGACTATCGCTTTCCGAGAAGGAAAAGACGATCGCGAATCTTATATTGAAGGAAATCAACAATCGACTCGGCTTCCTTGTGAACGTCGGGCTGGATTATTTATCGTTATCCCGCGCGGCAGGAACGTTGTCTGGAGGCGAGGCGCAGCGGATTCGGCTTGCGACGCAGATCGGATCGAGTCTGATGGGCGTACTGTACATCCTTGACGAGCCGAGTATCGGCTTGCATCAGCGCGATAACGATCGCCTCATCCAGACGCTCGAGCATATGCGCGATCTTGGCAATACGCTTATCGTCGTCGAGCATGACGAGGATACGATGCTTGCGGCGGATTACATCATCGACATCGGCCCAGGCGCAGGCATTCACGGCGGCACTATTATTTCGCAAGGTACGCCGGCTCAGGTCATGGCGGACGAGAATTCGTTAACCGGCGCATACCTAAGCGGACGGAAGTTCATCCCGGTACCGCTCGAACGGCGTAAGCCGAACGGCAAGTGGCTTGAAGTGAAGGGCGCCAAGGAGAACAACCTGAAGAACATTAACGCGAAGATTCCGTTAGGCGTATTTACGGCGGTAACCGGAGTTTCGGGTTCCGGCAAGTCAACGCTCGTGAACGAGATCTTGTATAAGACGTTGGCGCGCGATTTGAACAAGGCGAAGACGCGACCGGGCGAGCACAAGGAAATCGTCGGCATAGATAATCTAGAGAAAGTCATCGATATCGACCAATCTCCGATCGGCCGTACGCCGCGCTCGAATCCGGCGACTTACACCGGCGTCTTCGACGACATTCGCGACGTGTACGCGATGACGAATGAATCCAAGGTGCGCGGATATAAGAAGGGTCGCTTCAGCTTTAACGTGAAGGGCGGACGCTGCGAAGCTTGCAAAGGCGACGGCATTATCAAGATCGAGATGCACTTCCTTCCGGACGTGTACGTGCCTTGCGAAGTTTGCAAAGGCAAGCGTTACAATCGCGAGACGCTCGAAGTGAAATACAAAGGCAAGAGCATCGCCGAGCTGCTCGAGATGACGATCGAGGACGCTACGGAGTTTTTCGTGAACATCCCGCGCATTCATCGCAAGATGCAGACGCTGATGGATGTCGGTCTTGGATACATGAACCTTGGTCAGCCCGCGACGACGCTGTCCGGCGGCGAAGCGCAACGGGTTAAGCTAGCCGCGGAGCTGTACAGACGCAGCACGGGCAAGACATTGTACATTCTCGACGAGCCGACGACCGGTTTGCATGTCGACGATATCGATCGGTTGTTGCAAGTGTTGCACAGACTCGTCGATTCGGGAGAGAGCGTGCTCGTCATCGAGCACAATCTGGACGTCATTAAGACTGCCGACTATTTAGTCGATCTCGGTCCGGAGGGTGGCAACGGCGGCGGTACGATCGTCGCGACCGGTACGCCGGAGGACGTGACGAAGGTCGAGAAGTCTTATACCGGCCGTTATCTTGGTCCCGTGCTGGAAAGAGACCGTGCACGGACGGAAGCGGCAATGGCGAACGTATAACTTAACAGATCCCCTTCACGGCAAGACAGACGATTTACGAGCATATTCGTATACGTTTGTTTTCCTTGAAGGGGATTTTTATAGGGGAGCGAGATAAGTTGCAACTACCGGAAGTGTTCAAACGGACGATAAGAAGCGTACATGGCAAGCAGGGAGAAGCATGGCTTGAAAACTTCGATGAGCTAATTCGTTACTGCGAGCAGACATGGAAGTTGAGCATTCGGCATCCCTACGAGCTTTCCTTTAACTATGTTGCCGCCGTTCTGCTGGAAGACGGAACAGAGGCGGCTTTGAAGCTAAGCGTGCCTAACAAGGAGAGCCGATCAGAGGAACAAGCGCTGAGGCTATTCGATGGAAGAGGGGCGGCGCGCGTAATCGCGTCCGAACCGGACAAAGGCATCTTACTCATTGAAGCCGTGTTGCCTGGGTATACGCTTCATAAAGTGCAGGACGACACGGAAGCGATGCTAGCTGCGGCGCGTTTAATGAAGCGTTTGTGGAGGCCGGCGCCGGCCGAGCCCCATCCGTTCCCTAAGGTAGAGAGATGGACCGAGGGATTAGCCCGGCTTAGACAAGCTAATAACGGGGGAACGGGTTCGCTCCCCGAACGGCTAGTCGCTCTCGCCGAGACGACGTTTAAGCAACTGTTGGATACGTCGGGAGCGCCCTTATTGCTTCATGGCGATTTGCATCATGGCAATATACTGGCTGGAGAGCGCGAGCCATGGATCGCGATCGATCCGAAAGGCGTTGTCGGCGAAGCGGAGTACGAGGTATGCTCTTTGATGACGAATCATTTGCCGGATAGCGGTCAGCTAGAGGTGCTGCGCCGTCGGGTAAACGCGTTATCCGAGGCGCTTCAGCTAGATCGGAACAGAATTCTCAAGTGGGCTATGAGCTTCGGCGTATTGTCCGCATGGTGGTGCGTCGAGGACGGGGTAGGCGACCCGTTGAAGTCGTTACGCAGGGCAGAGCTATTCGAACAAATATTGTTGGAAGAGTAAGGTGGAGCGGGAATGCGGATTGGGAGAACGATAACACGGGGTTTGATAATCGTAATTGCAGTAAGCGCCTTAGCGGCATGCAGGGACACAAGGAGCGAATTGGCCGTTAAGGCGGCAGAAGAGACTGAGCATCAATCGCCAAGTGATACGCCAACCGGCACGCCGGTAAACCCGCCTTCCCCTACGGCAATCCCTTCATCAACGGAAGCAGTCGCGACCGAAGCAAACACGGTAGATAACGAAATCGATGCCTATTGGAAAGACTTCGCCTCGAAGATTATGTTCAAGGAAGAGCTGTATCAGGAGTTCGAGGAGAAGCCGCTAGCTTATTATGTAGCGGGATTAAGCAACTCCGATCCGCTAATTCGCTGGTATTGCGCCTATAAGATCACCGACTATGCGGATCGGCTGACGGATACCGATCGCCAAGCCATTGCGTCGCTCACGAACGATCCGGATGCCGACGTGGCGCGTGCGGCAAGCTTCTCGAATAGCCTCATAACCGCTACCTACGAAGGCGAAGCTTTCGCCCGTTCGTCCGACGGTCAGATGGCGGCTTATTATAAATTCCAGGAAGCCAGGTTCAACGACGGAAAAGTATTTCTCGTCCGAGACGGCCATACCGAACAGATCTTCAAGGATCCGAGCATTATCAGCTTAGCGTTTTCCCCGAATAACCGGTATTTGTTCGTCGGCAACGGAGGCCGTATTTGGCAAGCCGCGCATGTGTATGATTTAACGACTAACGAATGGATCGTGCTACCTAATATGATTGACGGATTAATCGATGCAAAAGGCAGTGTATTCGAAGGGGAGGTCGATCCGGCTAAGATCGATGGCGTGTATCAATGGGTCAGATTGCAGGAGTGGAGCCCGGAGGGCGATCGATTCCTTTACTTTTATCATTTTTCTGTCGACAACCAGGATCAGGAAGGTTATGCGATCGTTGATTTGAAGAAGAATGCGGTAATGCACGTCATGCCGATGAAAGAGGATGGGTCTAGTCCGCTCGATACGTTTAAGTGGTGAATGGTTAACAGGAATAAAAGATAAGACCGCCGAGGAAGCGATCCTCGGCGGTCTTATCTTTTATTCCTCGGCGTGGTAATGCATGCTTTCGGTTGGCTTCATTAACACGATGAGCTGCTGCTGCAGCTTTAGAATGTTTCTTTGGTTATCGAGAATTTGCTGTTTCTGCTTCACTATCGTTTGCAGATCAGTTTTTGCGTCGCTCCAAAGTTTATCTTTGGAGTGCGAATGGAAGTTTTCCCACGACGTGCGTTTTTGATCTCGCAACGTATGGATCGAGTCGCGCGTCGCCTTCATCTGTTCGATGATTTTCTGGGCGTTTTTTTTCATGGCTTTGCGTTGATTGTCGTTCAGCGACTTTTGCGCTTCTCGAATTTGATCATGCTGGTTTTTCATTTGCGCGAATAAGCCTTTTTGCTGATCCCGGATGCTGTCCAATTGGACTTTCAACGCTTGGATCTCGGCAGGGTAGGCTTTCCAATCGAGCGAAGGCCGAGGCTCGTTGTGCTTATCGCCGTCCGGCGTGGCGGCGGCGACCATTAAAGGTGCCGACACGGTCATCAAGGCGGCAACGAGGAGTATGAGCAGTCGTTTGTTCACGTGGGGTTCCTCCCAATTGTTGGATTCCCGATTAGTATGGACATAAAATCCATTTCCAATCAGTCCGAGTCGCTATTATCGATGTCATAAGCGATGAGCGCGATAGGGTGTCCGGATTTCTCCGACAGCTGCTGCTCGAATCGTTTAATCTCATTAACCTCGTCGGCGTTAAGGTTAGCGATCGGATAGTTGTCTTCGCTCATTTTCCATCCTCCATGCATGTATATTTCGTACCGCACTAGTATAGACAAGCTCCAATAAAGCCATTCCCTAGAGGTGTCATCATTAATCCAATTACGGAAGGGAAGCGAAGCCTTGTTAAGAGTAAATTTCGCGAATGTCGCGAATAATCATAGATGTCAGGGCGTGACAATTCATAAATTGCGGCGGGAAGTGTGACAAAGTTGTTACGGGCGCAATTTCGGACTTGCAACCCGAACGCCCAGAAGCTAACATAGATAAAGATGGGTTCAGCAGGTTAGATAAAGGAGGTCTCCCAAATGTTTCTAGCGGAAACGGAACCGACCACCACATACACGCCTTTCGACGTGTTCATGGTGATCTTCACGGTACTTATTGCGGCAGGGTTGATTCGTCTGCTTATGCAGCGGCCTCGCAAAAACATATTCGCAATCGGATTCGGAACGGTATCGTTGCTTGTATTCCTGCTTGCGGATTACAAGATGATCAGCGGCTGGTAACGAACGAAATAGATGAGACCGAATTGGACGGGCCTTAGCGCAACAGCGCTAGGGTCTTTTTTTTTTATGAAAAAATAAGGTTAATGAGACTTAGGAGCGGTTCCGAACAATCTGCAGTTATGGTAAAGTATACCTGTTTGGTTGATAGAGTTAATAATCGTTGTATTGGGGGAGAGTGCAAATTTGATTAGGTTTAGACGACGGTTCGCAATAGCGGGTCTAGCATGCGTCGTCATGCTGACAGCGGCTGGATCCGCGATTGCGGCAGGTTCTAGCGGAAGCAATGTCTCTTTGGACGCGAAAGTTATTAATGGAGAAGTGTACGTGAAAGCATCGTCGTTAGTAGCCCAAGTTGGAGGTTCGGGCAACTACGACGCGAAGACGAAGCAATATACCTATTCACCGCAATCGGTCGTTCCGGATGTCATCAAGAAAGTATCCCCTTCGGTCGTGGCCATCATCGGCAAGCCGGATGACGCCAACGCGGACAATCGGTTCTCCTTGGCCCACGGCACGGGCGTCATCGTGAAGAGCGACGGCTGGATCGTCACGAACGCTCACGTCGTTAAAGACATGAAGAAGATCGTCGTCGTAACGGCGGATGGCAAGGAATATGCGGGAACTCGCAAGCAGATAGACGAGAAAAGCGATTTGGCGCTCGTCAAAATCAGTAAAACGGGATTGAAGCCGGCCGTGTTCGCGCCTTCGCCGCTCCAACTGCAAGTCGGCGAAACGGCAATCGCAATCGGAACGCCGATTTCATTCTCTTTGCGGAATACCGCGACGGTCGGCGTTATTAGCGGCATGAACCGATCCGTGGCGTCCGATTACAATTTAATTCAGACGGATGCCGCCATCAATCCGGGTAATAGCGGCGGTCCGCTCGTTAACCTGAAGGGCGAAATCGTCGGCATCAACTCCATGAAATTCGTCGACGTTGATATTGATAGCATAGGATTCGCCATCCCGGCCGATACCGTCCAATACGTGTTGAACCATTTTTATAAGTATGGCAAGGTTAAGCGCGCTTCGCTGGGCTTGGAGCTAGAGGAAAGCTGGTCTGCCGTAGTAGGTCTGCCAACCGAAGAACCGATGACGGTCGTGTCGGTGCCGGCTGCTAACGCGGTCAAATCGGGAATCGTCGCCGGAGATCAAATCTTCTCCATTAATGATCACGAGGTGTACTCGGAAGTGGAACTAACGGAATTGCTGAAGGCGTATTTGCCGGGCGATACCGTGCAAGTAACCGTCCTTTCGGACGGGGATTTGGTCACGCATAAGCTCGTGCTATCCGAGGGCTAACGAAATAAGCAATGCCGACAATCATTCGTACGTATTCGAGAGGAGCACTTATACATGGTTCGGATTAACCGCATGAAACAACCCTTATCCTTATTAATCGCCCTCATTCTTCTTATCGTAACGGCATTACCTGCTTACGCGGCAGATAGCACGGTGAAGCAGGCGGAAATCCGCGTCAAGGTCGGCAGCAGCCAAATGACTATTAATGCCGAGAAGATCAAGATTCAGCCGCCATACAATTCCGGGAAAATCGCAATGGTCCCTCTTAGCGTGTTCACGAACGCGAAAGGGTTCGGAGCAACGCTCAAACCGACGGGCAAAAACCTTCAGATCACGTATCTCAAACATATCTTAATCGTGACCAAGGGTAGCAAAGCTGCGACGTTCGATGGCAAGAAGGCGACTTTGCCGGTTGCCCCGGTCGATAAGTCGGGCGTAACGATGATCCCGGTCGAGTCGATCGCCAAGGCGCTCGGCATTAAGCTAACGACGGACGCCAAGACGAAGGAGCTCGTCCTCAAAGGCGCTAGCGCAACACCAGCAGCCGCTGGCAACAGCATCGACTCCGACGCCGGCAAGAACAAGGTTGGCGACAGCTATTACAAGTGGTCGATGAATATGCCGACGAATTTGGCCCAAGACGAACAGTGGGACAAAGGCTCGAAAATTACGTTCGCGGACGTTAAAGGCGAATTTTACATGGCGGTGTTCGTGGACAAGGCGGAGGAAGCGCTCGATGCAAGCGAACAATCCGGCATTCTTAAGGATTACAGCGACGGCGATACGACGATCGATGTCGGTTCGGTCAAGGTCGGGGCCAATACGTTCCAACGGATCATTACCAAGGACAGTGGCGGCTTTTTCTACGAATATCGGGGAATTCAGCACAACGGTTACTTCTATACGGTCATTTTCGGAACGAAGGCTAAGTCGAAGGCGGAGCTGGACGCGTACAAAGGGCTGCTCGACAGCTTCCAAACGTCGTTCGACGCCGCGAATAAATCGCTCAAGGATCTATCCATCGTCAAGAACGGGAAGATCGCCTACGTGAACGCCAACTACGGATTGAAGCTACAGTTACCGGTAGCTTGGAGCGAAGACAAAGATCCCGCTAACACCGGTCTTGCTTACTCGGGTCCCGAAGGGGCGGAGCTATCCTTCGACGTCCATTCCATAATCCCTAACGACACACTCGACGCTTGGTTACAACGGGACGTAAAAAATTTCGAAGATATGTCGGCGGAAGCGTACCGGAAGCCGATAGAGACGATCGATATTACATGGAACGGCGTACCGGCGAAGCAAAGCAAGATCGTGTTCACCATGGATAAGAAGACATGGATCGAGATAACGAGCATTTCCGCAATCAAAGGCAATTATAAATACGAGATCAGCCTGACGTACCCGCAAGAACAACGGGCGGTGATGCTCGACGTCTTGTACGAGATGAGCAACGGCATGAAGGTCGATTTTGCCACGGTCGAGAAAAACTTCGGTCAAGTGCCGGATCCGGACGATACGAAGGACTTGACAACGCTCGTAACCAAGTCGAGCAAGAAGTTCGGATATAACGTGACGATTCCGAAATATTGGGTGGACGGGACGCCCGATATGGATGCCAATACGGTACATTTCGGAGGCGACGAATCGGATTTCATCGTCGAGGTGTATTCGATCGATAGCACGGAGGGCGTCGAGGATATTTTGACCAAGAACGTTACGGAAGGCGGCGTTCTGAAGAAGGATGCCAGCACGAAAGTTACTTTCGCGGGCACGACTGCCACGAAGCTGGAGTTCTCGTCGACGGCGTTGGCGGAAAGCAACATCAAGGTGGTCATGTACTTCTTCGCGAAGAACGGTAACGTCTACATCGTGGAGAGCGTCATGCACGACTTTTTCGCTTCGCCGATGAATACGACCATGCTTCAGAATGCGATTGACTCGTTCACCGTAAATTAAAGACGCGCGGTTAAAACTGTCCGTGGGCGGAACTCACCTCCGCTCATCGGACAGTTTTTACTTTCAATACACTTCCATAGCTCCGATCAGCCGACTTTGATATACTGTAAGGTAGTACATCGCCGCAACAGTGCGGCTTGGAGGGTAATGAGATTATGATAGACAAAGCCGCAATGCGGCGTGAAGATATCGAGTTGTTGGCTCCGGCAGGGGATTGGGAGTGCATGAGGGCCGCGGTAGCGAACGGCGCGAACGCGATCTTCTTCGGCGTGGAGAAATTCAATGCCCGGGCGCGGGCTCACAATTTCCAGACGAACGAGCTGCCGGAAATCATGAAATTCCTTCACAAGTACGGCGTGAAGGGGTTTCTTACGTTTAACATTCTCGTGTTCGAGGACGAGCTGCCGGAAGCGCGCAAGTTAATCGAGGCTTGCATCGACGCGGGCGTGGACGCGGTTATCGTGCAGGATCTCGGACTCGTTAAGATGATCCGCGAAATTTCGCCGGACTTCCCGATTCACGGATCGACGCAGATGACGATCACTTCGCCGGAAGCGGTGGAGTTCGTTAAGCCGTGGGGATTGGAGCGGGTCGTTCTCGGCCGCGAAAATAACCTGAAGCAAATTCAGCAGATCGGCGTGCAAGCGAAGCTGCCGATGGAAGTGTTCGTGCACGGCGCGTTATGCGTATCCTATTCCGGTCAATGTTTGACATCCGAGATGTGGGGCGGTCGTTCCGCGAACCGCGGCGAATGCGCGCAAGCTTGCCGGTTGCCGTACGATCTAATGGTAGACGGCGTTCATCAACCGATGGGCGATATTGCTTATTTGCTCTCGCCGAAAGATTTGGCGGCTATCGATATCGTACCGGAGTTGATCGAAGCGGGCGTAACCTCGTTTAAGATCGAAGGCCGCTTGAAGAGTCCCGAGTATGTGGCGAACGTCGTCAGCAAGTATACGAAAGAAATCGATAAGTATTTCGAGGGCGATGAATCCGGCCCGTCCAAAGAAGAAGTAAGAGAGCTGCAACAAAGCTTCTCGCGCGGCTTCACGCACGGCTTCCTGGACGGCACGAACAATAAGCAACTCGTAGAAGGCACGTTCCCGAAGAGCCGGGGCGTTTACCTCGGTACGGTCGAGCAAATTTTGCGCGATGGCGTTATTTGCAAGCTTGAAGCGCCACTGAAGCGGGGAGACGGCATCGTATTCGACGCCGGAGATCCGACGAAGAAGGAAGAAGGCGGACGCGTATACGACGTGCGTCGCTCCGGCTTGAAGCTGGAAGGCGAAGCGCCTGAAGGCGACCGGATCGAGATCATCCCGGGACGCAACGATATCGACTTGAACCGAGTGCATGTCGGCGACCGCGTTTGGAAGACGAGCGACCCTGCGCTCGACCGCAGGCTGCGCACGACTTACGAGACGGAGAAGCCGCTGCGCACGTTGCCGGTCGTCGTTTCGGTGTTCGGACAGGAAGGTACTCCGCTGCGCACGATCTGGACGGACGTTCGTCTGGGCACGACCGTGGCGATCGAGTCCGAGATGCCGCTCGAACGCGCGGAGAAACGTCCGTTAGGTCACGAAGTGCTTAGCGAACAGCTAGGTCGATTGGGCGGAACGATCTACCATTTGGATCAACTGGAAGTGTCGCTCAAAGGCGACGTCATCGTTCCGAAAAGCGAGCTGAACCGGATGCGCCGCGAAGCCGCCGAGCAATTGGAGTTGTTGCGGGAGCAGCCGCCGAAGTACGTGAAGCACCAAGTGGACGAGTATGCGGATTCGCACGAAGAAGCGGAACCCGTTGCCGTCGGCCAGGCTGCGTTAACGGCGCTATGCCGTACGCTCGAGCAGGTGCAAGCGGTCGTGGAGACGGACGTCGCGCTCATCTACGCCGACTTCGAATTTATCAAGCAATTCCCGGATGCGGTTAAGCTATGCCGCGAGAAGGGCAAGAAGATCGCGCTCGTTACGCCGCGCATTCATATGCCGGGAGAGAACGGCTATCACCGGAACATTTTGAAGCTGCAGCCGGATGCCGTGCTCGTTCGCAACACAGGCGCATTGTACTATTATTTGAAGGAACGGATGGAGAAGCCGGACGCCGTCCATCCGATGCTGATCGGCGATTTCTCGCTGAACGTGGCTAACCATAAGACGGTCGATCTTTTCCGCGAAGCGGGTTGCGATTGGGTGACGCCTTCGTACGACCTGAACATTCAGCAGATGGTCGATATGCTTCGCCGCGCGGACACCTCCCATCTGGAGATCGTGCTCCATCAGCACATGCCGATGTTCCATACGGAGCATTGCGTGTACTGCACGTTCATGAGCGAAGGCACGAACTTTACGAACTGCGGCCGCCCTTGCGAGGAGAAGCGGGCATCGTTGCAGGATCGCATCGGCATGTCCCATCCCGTTCGCGTAGACGAAGGCTGCCGCAATACGGTGTACAACGCGGTCGAGCAATCGGGAGCCGAATACCTTAGCACGTTCATGGAGCTTGGCGTTCGTTCTTATCGCGTCGAATTTTTGGAAGAAGACGCCGCTAAAGTACGCGAAGTGCTATCGCTTTATCGCGCCGCGCTCGACGGTCGAATCGGCGGCAGCGAAGTATGGCGCAAGCTGAAAGCGACGAATCAGCTAGGCGTTACGCGCGGTCAATTGGTGAAGTAAGCGGGACGGGTGCCCCGGATGACGTTGCGGTTGGACGGCGTCCGGCGGCTCTACATAGAGGAGATGAGCTGCCTGTGAAGAAAATTCGTAAAGCGATCATTCCCGCGGCGGGACTAGGTACCCGATTTTTGCCGGCTACGAAGGCGATGCCGAAGGAAATGCTGCCGATCATCGATAAGCCGGGCATCCAGTACATCGTAGAAGAGGCGGTTGCATCCGGCATCGAGGACATTCTCATCGTGACGGGTAAAGGTAAGCGCGCGATCGAGGATCACTTTGACAGTTATTACGAGTTAGAGCAGAATTTGCGGTTAAAAGGGAAGCTGGACTTGCTGTCCGAAGTACAGAAGGCTTCCGACCTGATCGACATTCATTACATTCGGCAAAAGGAACCGCGGGGTCTCGGGCATGCGATATGGTGCGCGCGCAAATTCATCGGCGACGAGCCGTTTGCGGTGTTGCTCGGGGACGACATCGTCCAAAATGACGGGGTGCCTTGCCTTAAACAGATGATGGACGTATACGATGACGTTCAAGGTTCGGTGCTAGCGGTCAAAAGAGTGCCCGACAACGAAGTGTCGCGATACGGGATCGTGGATCCGGACGCGACGGGCGGAGACGGGGACCGGATCATCAAGGTGCGCGGCGTCGTGGAGAAGCCGTCTATCGATCGCGCGCCGTCTAATGTCGCTATTATAGGCCGTTATATATTAACGCCGGCAATCTTCGATATTTTGGAAACGCAGGACGTCGGAGCGGGCGGCGAAATTCAGCTGACCGACGCGATATCCACGCTCATGCAAGACGAATCCGTCTATGCCTACAACTTCCAGGGAACGCGTTACGATACGGGCGAGAAGCTAGGCTACTTGAAGACCATCATCGACTTCGCGCTAGAGCGTCCGGACTTAAAGGACGAGGTGCGGCGCTACTTGAAGAACAAGTTACAGGACTAAGCCTAATAAGAGGATGCCCGCATGCCAAATGCGGGCATTTTTGGCTATATAATCGCATTTACGTACTCTTCTTGCCTGACATAGTATGAGGGATATGACTATTTCAGACGCGGATAAAATCGATAGATTCGTCCTGCTGCGCAAAGGCAAGCCTAACCGATACGGCATGCCTTTGCGCGCCTTTCTCTCGAAAGGGTACGACAATGTCATTGTCGCCGGCAAAGCAGTAGGCGCATCCGCAGTTGCTTACGGTAGCGCGCGGATACAGCCGAATACGGCTCTTGCGGCGGAAGTGATCGGCATTATGCTCGGAAAGCTGGACAGTACACAAAAGCTCTTCGAGCTGAATAGGGGTCAAATATCGAGCATGCAGCAATATGTCAGGCAAAAGTACGGCATTGAGTTGACCGGTGATGAAGAACCGGCGGCTTGAAGCCTGGCATTCGTCAAGCTTCAGCGTGGATTTACCCGAAAAAACGGATGGCGTTCGCTTGGAACGCCATCCGTTTTCCTGTAAACTGTAAGGTAACATATGTTCTTATGCGGAGGCGCAATGATTCCTTCTTTTTATGCACATTGGAGACATGTATTCAAGCTCGATCCCGAGCGGGAAATTAGCGATGAGGCGCTGGATAGGCTTTGTTTGTCGGGCACGGACGCGATTCTCGTGGGAGGATCTAGCGGCGTAACGTTCGACAACACGGTCGATTTGCTTTCGCGCATTCGCAGGTACGAGGTACCCTGCGCGTTGGAGCTGTCGGATGCTTCTTGCGGAGTGCCGGGGTTCGACGGGTATTTCATTCCGAGCGTGCTCAACGCCGGCACCGCCGAATGGCTCATTGGCCGGCATGCCGCCGCGCTAGCGGACTTCGGGCATTTGCTCCCCTGGGAAGATGTCGTAGGAGAAGCTTATCTCGTGCTTAATCCCGATTCGACGGTAGCCCGCGTGACGGGAGCCAAAGCAGACTTAACGTTTGCCCAAGCCGTCGCGTACGCGCAAGTCGCCGATCGGCTTTGGAACGTGCCGGTGCTCTATCTCGAGTACAGCGGAACGTTCGGCGATATGACGCTCGTTGCGCGAGTGCGCGATAGTCTGCGGCAAGCCCATTTGATTTACGGCGGCGGGATCGACTCGCCCGCGCGCGCTCGCGCGGCGGCGGAAGTCGCGAATACGGTCGTCGTCGGCAACGTCATCTACACGAACTTGGAATCCGCGCTGGCGACAGTGTCCGCGGTTAACGATACGATAAAGGAGCAAGGCCATGTTTTTTGAACAAGGACCATCTAACGAACTGGATATCGAAGCGGCGATCAACAAGCTGAATCCGAAGCAACGCGAAGCGGCGATCACGACTAACGGACCGTTGCTCATTATGGCTGGCGCGGGGAGCGGCAAGACGCGAGTGCTAACGCACCGGATTGCCTATTTGATTTCGAAGCGCATCGCGGCCCCATGGAGCATTCTCGCGATTACCTTTACGAACAAAGCGGCGCGGGAGATGCAAGATCGCGTGTCCAAGCTCGTCGGGCCGTCAGGCAAAGACATTTGGGTCAGCACGTTCCACTCGATGTGCGTTCGCATCCTGCGCAAAGATATCGAGCGGATCGGCTACGGCTCGAATTTCAGTATCCTTGACTCTACCGACCAATTGTCCGTTATACGTAACGTTATGAAGGATAACAACATCGATACGAAGAAAATCGAACCGAAGTCGGTGCAGGCATCGATCAGCAACGCGAAGAACGAGCTGCAGACGCCGGATAAGCTTGAGCAGACGGCCGGGGACTATTTTCAGAAAATCGTCGCCACCGTATACACCCAATACCAAAAACGCCTGAAAGCGAACAACTCTCTCGACTTCGACGACCTCATCATGCTGACGATCCAGCTGTTCAAGGACGTGCCGGAAGTTCTCGAGTTCTACCAGAACAAGTTCCGTTACCTTCACGTGGACGAGTATCAGGATACGAACCGGGCACAGTACATGCTCTGCAAGCTGCTCGCTTCCAAGCATCACAACCTGTGCGTCGTAGGGGACAGCGACCAGTCGATCTACCGTTGGCGCGGGGCGGATATTACGAACATCCTCAATTTCGAAAAAGACTATCCGAACGCTACGACGATCCTTTTGGAGCAAAATTACCGGTCTACATCCAATATTCTCGACGCGGCGAACGCCGTCATCAAAAACAACCTCGGCCGCAGAGCGAAAAATTTGTGGACGGACCAAAATGGCGGAGACAAAATCACCGTTTACCAAGGCGATTCGGAGCACGAGGAAGGTTACTTCGTCGCGAGCGAAATACGCAAAAACCGCCAGAGCGGACGCCGTCATGACGATCATGCGATTTTGTACCGGACGAACGCGCAATCGCGGGTTATAGAGGAAGTTCTGATCAAGTCGGAAATTCCGTATCAGATCGTCGGCGGCGTTAAGTTCTACGACCGCAAAGAAATCAAGGACATTCTCGCTTACTTGCGGCTCGTATCGAACCCGGACGACGACATCAGCTTGAATCGGATCATCAATGAGCCGAAGCGCGGTCTAGGCGACACGACGATGGCGAAAGTGCAAGCGGAAGCGGGGCGCAGAGGCATCTCGATTTTGCGGTTCCTTAGCGAAGGGGATGGATTGCTCGGCGACGCGTTATACCGTCTGGACATCCAGACGCGCGCGAAAGTCGCGCTTGGCGAGTTCCGCGACATGATGCGTAATTTGAGCGCGATGGTCGACTACTTGTCAGTTACCGAATTGACGGAAAAAATGCTCGAGCTAACCGATTTCCGCGCCGAGTTCATTCGGGAGAACTCGCTCGAATCCAAGTCGAGACTTGAGAATATCGAGGAGTTCCTGTCCGTTACGCAAGAGTTCGAGAACCGCAACGAAGACAAATCGCTCGTGGCGTTCCTGACCGACCTGGCGCTCATCGCGGATATCGATTCGATGAACAAAGACGACGAAGACGGCGGCGACGCGATCGTGCTCATGACGATGCATAGCGCCAAAGGCTTGGAGTTCCCGGTCGTGTTCATCGTCGGCATGGAGGAAGGCGTATTCCCGGGCAACCGCGCGTACCAGGATAACGAAGAGATGGAAGAGGAGCGGCGACTCGCCTATGTCGGCATTACGCGGGCGGAGAAGAAGCTGTTCCTGACTTGCGCGCGCAGCCGTTTGCTCTACGGGCGTACGAATAACAATGCGCCGTCGCGGTTCCTCGAGGAGATTCCGGATTCGCTTAAGGAAGTATCGGGTCCTGCGGGAGGTCGTTCCGGCGGCTCTTATGGCGGATATAGCTCTCGACTGGGCGGATCCAGCAGTGGAAGTGGCGGCGCTAGCGGCGGAGGATTCGGTTCGCGAAGCGGGCCCTTTGGCGGCGGTTCGAGCGCAGCCGGCTTCGGCGCTCGTCCGGCGCTCGGCACTCCGGCTTCGGCGGGAGCGGGAGCTTCGCATCCGGCCGCGACCGTATCGCCTACGCCATCGGCAGCGCGACCTGCGGGAGAAGGATTAAACGTCGCCGCGGGCGACAAAGTGCAGCATGCGAAGTGGGGCATCGGCACTGTCGTCGCGGTCAAAGGCACGGGCAACGACATGGAATTGCAGATTGCATTCCCGGCGCCGGTAGGCGTTAAGCGATTGCTCGCAGCGTTCGCTCCGGTGACGAAAGTATAGGTCATTATCTATTGTTGAATAGGAAGAAGAACGATTAAGAGGGGTTGAGGGCGGATGGCGTTAACGGATTCCATGGCAAGAATGCAAGAGCTCGTCGAGGAGCTGAATGCGCACGGTCATCGCTACTACACGGAAGATCAACCGACGATCAGCGACAAAGAGTACGACGTCCTATATGACGAGCTCGTTGCCTTGGAGCAATCGAGCGGCACGGTGCTGCCCGATTCGCCAACGCGGCGGGTGGGCGGAGAACTGCTCAAAGGGTTCGAGCCGCATCGCCATCTATCTCGGCTTTGGAGCTTGGACAAGGCACAGAACACGGACGACCTGCTTGCTTGGGCGGCTAGAGCGCAAAGGCTCATTCAAGATTACAACTCGCGCAATCCGGATCAGCCGCTGCCTCCCCCGGAATATGTCGTAGAGTTAAAGTTCGACGGCTTATCTTTGAATTTGACTTATTCGGGCGGAGAATTGACGCAAGCGGCGACGCGCGGCAACGGCGAAGTCGGCGAAGGCATTCTCGTGCAGTCGCGGACGATTCGCACGGTTCCGCTGACGATTGGGTTCGAAGGCGGTACGATCGAGGTGCAGGGCGAAGGCTTTATGAGGCTGTCGGTGCTGGAAGAGTACAACAAGACGGCTGCCGAGCCGCTGAAGAACGCGCGCAACGGAGCCGCGGGCGCCTTGCGCAACCAAGATCCGAAGCTTACCGCGGCACGTCGGTTGGACGCGTTCTTCTATAACATCGGCTATGCGGAAGGCGTATCGTTCGAGAACCATCGCGAGATGATCGCGTTCTTGAAAGACAATCGGTTCCCCGTCAACCCGTACACGGCGTATTTCTCTACGGTGGAAGAAGTCGTGGCGGAGTTGGAGCGCGTCGTGGCGCGCCGAGACCAGCTCGATTATTTGATCGACGGAGCGGTTATCAAGCTGACGGACATGCGCACGCGCCAAGCGCTCGGCTATACGGATAAGTTCCCGCGTTGGGCGGTCGCCTTCAAGTTCGAGGCGGAGGAAACGACGACGATATTGGAGTCGGTCTCTTGGGAAGTCGGCCGTACGGGCAAAATCACGCCGCTCGCCCGCGTTGAGGCGGTAGAGCTTGCGGGAGTAACGGTACAGAACTGTACATTGAACAACATCGGAGATATCGAACGCAAAAACTTGATGCACGCGCTCGGCACCCGCGTGTTCATCCGCCGCTCCAACGACGTCATTCCGGAAATACTCGGCAAAGCGGACGACGAATCGGGGCAGACGATCGAAGTGCCGACGACGTGCCCGGGTTGCGGCGCCCCTCTTGAGATGCGCGGCGCGCACTTGTTTTGCAACAATCGGCTCGGCTGCAAGCCGCAGACGATCGGACGCATAACTCATTTTGCTTCGCGCGACTGCATGGACATCGAGACGTTCAGCGGCAAGACGGCGGAGCAGCTATACGATGAATTGAACGTGCGCGATCCTGCCGATCTCTATGTATTGGCTTTGGAGGATCTTGTGAAGCTCCAACGCTTCGGCGAGAAGAAGGCGGCTAATTTGCTTGCCGCGCTAGAGAAGTCTAAGTCGCGCGAGCTTGGCCAGTTCCTGAACGCGTTAGGGATACCGAACACGGGAAAAGCGACGGCTAAGATGTTGGCGGAGCATTACGGCAATTTGGACCGTTTGATGGCTGCCGAAGCAGAGGAGCTGCAAAGTTTACCCGACGTCGGAGGCATCGTAGCGGAGAGCATTGCCGGCTTCTTCCGCGACCCGCTTATGCAAGAGAGTATCGCCCGCATGCGCGAGGCAGGCGTCAAAGCGGAAGCGTCACGTCCCGCGGCGGCTTCGGCGGATGCCAGTCATCCGTTATTCGGGAAGACGGTCGTGCTTACGGGCACGCTCAGCGTCATGACGCGCGACGAAGCCGCGAAGAAGCTAGAGGCGTTAGGCGCCAAAGTGTCCGGCAGCGTGTCCAAGAAGACGGATCTCGTCATCGCGGGAGAGAGCGCGGGCAGCAAGCTTACGAAAGCACGCGAACTCGGCGTCGAGGTGCTCGAGGACGAGCAAGAGATGTTGAAGCTGCTTGGCGATGCTTAACGGCATAAGTCCTTGATAAAGACAGGACCGTCACCCAAAGAGGGAGACGGTCCTGTTGTTTTGTATTTCTTCGGCGGCGCAATTAGGAGTGCTTGATGCGTCTTCTCGCAATCAGTTGCTTGAATTGAAAATAGATCGTGCAGCCGATGCAGTATCCGAGCAACGCAACGCCCGCGGCAATAAGGAGCATAGCCGCGAATGCAACGCCGGCGATTTGCCAACCTAAGGCGTAGGAGATTAGCGATAGCGTCAGGAACAGGATGGCTAGCGTATTATTGAAGCGTTGGAGCTCGACGGCTTGCGTCTCGGTAACTGCTTTATTGGAGAAAAGGCGTTTTGCAAGGAACACGAACGGATTCAGACGTCCCTCCGTCGATATGCCGACAACCTGGATGACCCATAGAACGGCGATGATCCACGGCTCTTGCAGCGCCAAGGCGGCGACAACGAATAGAAACATGCCTAACTGGTTAGCCTTCACATAACGCATGGGGATTTCTCTCATTACAAGCACCTCTTATTCCGAGTGGTTTACTTACCTTTAGTTTAGAGGGTTGTGTTCCGATTAGCAATAGGAAGTTCGTACGTATTACTCGACGGCCGATATCAAATTGAATTTAACTGTATTAATATTCCTGCAATAAAAGAGTTGCAATCCGCTTTCGATTCGTGTTATATTCTTTAAGTCGCCTCGCGGGGCGGCAAGATAAGAGAACAAAAACAGCAACAAACTTGCCCTTTGAAAACTGAACATCGAGCGTAATTTACGGTAATAAATCGTCTGAATCGAAC
>NZ_JBHSNC010000016.1:0-3146 GCF_042655785.1 Cohnella yongneupensis | reverse complement strand
CGCATCGCGCCCGGCGACATTCGTCGCCTTAAGTCGGTGGGACGTCGTGAATACAACAACGTTATCTGCAATTGCCCTAGAGCAAGGAAGAGCATCCATCCCAGACCCAAACCTGACCCCTGCATTTGCAAGGAGGCATCTCGAAGAAGAACTCAGACAATTCATATTAGTTAGTAAATTTCGCGAGCGAACTGATACTGAAGTGGTAATATGAATTGCATGAGTGCAGGTTTCAGAATGTTTGGGTCGGGACCGAAAGATTCGTTAACGGCATTAATTCTAATGAAGACCTTGATACTAGAACCCAGATCAGATACTTGTAAAGCCTCATACCGATATATATTTCGCTGCACCAATGGTACAGCGAGCTATATGATACGGTCAGAACGAGGCTTCAAGTACTGATCAAAGAATCAAGGCTTCAAGGCACGAGTAAATGCAAGAATAACGAATCTTTCTTGGATGAGTCGGTGAAGAGGGCAACAGCAGATAACATATGATTCACGCTTCGGCAGACAAGCTGCCTCGGTCCGGCGGAAGTTAGAAGTGGAATCAGAGAAGCATTTTCAGTAGCGAGGAAGTAACTCAGCCGGACACACCTGCACCACCTAACCGCGTCGCGGCCGGCTCTTCGAGCCTTAAGGTGGTGAGGCGTCGTGAATCCCTGGACGTTATCTGAAAGCAGGGGAAGAGATGGAATTCAAGAGCTTAAAAGATCGATTCTTTATTGTATTGTGGACGGTGACTGTCCTAATCATTAATTTATGTTTCTTAATACCTCTCATCTTTTTCCCGCCCCAGGATCAAGTAGAACTTATAATTGCCATCTTAATTGATCTTTTAGTAACAGCATTTTTGATCTGGATCGTATCGGATATCAGATATACATTCAAACAAGATCACTTATTCATTAAAGGGGGCATTTTTAGATCAAGGATTCAATACAAGGACATAACAAAGATAACAAGACGTCCAAATATATGGGTAGGATATAGAATATTATTTTCTAAGGACGCGATTGAAGTTCACTATAAAACAGGATTATTAGGAAGCGTAATAATATCACCAACTGACAAAGAGATCTTTATTAATGAATTGAAGACAAGGAATACTAATATTTTCATAGAGCCATTTAGTAATATTTGAAAGTATCTCGAGAAGCCCCTGCCATCAGATAACACCATATTCACGCATCGGGCATACGCCCTCGGTCCGGCCGGAGTTAGATGTGGGTTCGGGGAGGTAATTGCAGCAGCAAGGAAGCGTAATCAGCCGGACACATCCGCACCGACTAAGCGCATCGCGCCCGGCAGCTTCGCTGCCTTAAGTCGGTGGGACGTCGTGAATACAACAACGTTAGATGAAAGATGTGCAAATCTATTTTTTGGGAGTATATCAATGAAGAATAAAAGTACTTACTTAATACTTGCATTAATAATAATCCTAATCTATTTTTCATTGAAATTATCATCAAGTCAGAACCAAAGAATTGAACTTCAGAATCACATAGATTTCAAATATAAATCTCAAATAGGTTTAGTTTTAGGGAGTTTTAGTACAATTGTTGATGACTACACCTATAGGGATATGATATCAAACGTATTATCCTTGTCAGTAATGTCGGAGTTAACAACATATGAAAAGAAGAATGACGATTTAGATATCAGTCTGCATAATCTATATATTTCGCTGAGAGAGAATAGATCTAAAGATAAAGTGTTAGCTCGTGTAGACGAAGTTAGAGAAGCATTTTTTATTATGTCACAGGATCCTTCAAGTCGAGAAGCAACCAATAAATTAATTGAAATCTCTAATGACACATTTTTTAGTACAGAGGAATAACATTGTAAGCTTATCAAGAAGGCACATCCATCATCTAACACCATATTCACGCATCGGGCATTCGCCCTCGGTCCGGCAGAAGTTAGAGGTAAACTCAGAGAGGCATTTCAGTTTCGGGGAAGCAGAAGCAGCCGGACACATCCGCACCACCTAACCGCATCGCGGCCGCCCTTCGGGCTTAAGGTGGTGGGACGTCGTGAATACAATAACGTTAGCTGAAATCTCTCTTGCTCCGAAGGGGAAGATCATATTAGGGTTGTAGAGCAACGAGATCCATCGGCGCATGAAGATGAAGGTGTAAGGTGTAAAATGACGCTACGTAAAACCGATTCGAGGAAGTAGAGAGACATCAGCTAACATAGGATTCACGCTTCGGGGGACAAGCCCCCTTTGGTCCGGCAGAAGTCCGATGTGATTCGGAGGGGCATTTCAGTATACGGGGAAGCATTTTTCAGCCGGACACACCTGCACCACCTAAGCGTCGCCGCCGGCTCTTCGAGCCTTAAGGTGGTGAGGCGTCGTGAATCCCTAGACGTTATACGCAATTGCTGAAAACACGTAAGTGAGGGTGGTACAATGCTGTCTTTAGTAAGATCTTCAATTGATTTTATAGAGATAGAAGAAGTAATTGTAAATTCAAATACTTTTTTCAACCTCATATCAAAGAATAAAGAAAAGTTTACAACTGAAGAGATAGCAGAGGAAATAACTAACACAAAGAATATTGGTGCAGAGCGCTTTTTAGTCAAGGATAACAATGAGTTTGTTGGAATACTTGAGTATTTGCTTTTTAATCCAAATGATCAAAGTACATGGTTAGGTCTTTTACTGATTAAGAAGAAGTTTCAGAATCAGGGCTATGGATTGAAATCTTTACAATTATTCAATGAATTGATGAAAGAGAAAGGAATAGCGAAGTATAGAATTGGTGTAATATCTGAGAATACTCCGGCACATCATTTCTGGAATAAAAATGGATTCGTTAAGATTGATTCAACAATAAACGATGATCAAAAAGAAATAATAATATATGAGAAGAACATTTGAGAGCGTAATCAGAGAAGTCAGCAACAGCGTATAACACCATATTCACGCATCGGGTCGACGTTGTCGCCCCTCGGTCCGGCAGCAGCTCGATGTTATTCGATGAGGCATTTCAGTATTCGGGGAAGCTTAATCAGCCGGACACATCCCACCACCTAACCGCATCGCGGCCGCCCTTCGGGCTTAAGGTGGTAGGACGTCGTGAATACAAGAACGTTATGCGACATAATGGCTACGTTTCAAAGCCTTAACCCAGCACT
>NZ_JBHSNC010000015.1:0-695 GCF_042655785.1 Cohnella yongneupensis | reverse complement strand
GTCCACAGCTGCGCAAGCAGAGTGGCGCGTTACCGTAAATGACGCCTCGGTGTTCAGTTTTGAAAGGGCAACCTTTCAGTTAATCCGGTTTGGTGGCAAAGGCGGAGGGGTTCCACGCGTACCCATCCCGAACACGACCGTTAAGTCCTCCAGCGCCGATGGTACTTGGACCGCAGGGTCCTGGGAGAGTAGGACGTCGCCAAGCCGGGCCTTTAACATCTTAGCAGCATTGAGATGCTAAAAGCCTATTTACATTTTAGAGCTTAATAACGATGGCCTTTAGCTCAGCTGGTTAGAGCGCACCCCTGATAAGGGTGAGGTCGGTGGTTCGAGTCCACTAAGGCCAACCAAATATTTTCCCATGGGGACTTAGCTCAGCTGGGAGAGCACCTGCCTTGCACGCAGGGGGTCAGCGGTTCGATCCCGCTAGTCTCCACCATATTCATCCTCATGTCAGTCGAAATTACCAACTTTTGATGGTTGAATGGTGACGAACGACGTGATAAGATGAACTTCCTGCCAAAGAGGCAGACAACTTGTACCTTGAAAACTGGATAGCGAAACAAAGCGCGAAAGAATGAAACATCTCTAGCCTTACTAGTGTCGTCAATGTGATTTCGGTCATGTTGTGGTTAAGCTAATAAGTGCGCACGGAGGATGCCTAGGCGCCAGGAGCCGAAGAAGGACGCGACGAA
>NZ_JBHSNC010000014.1:0-3979 GCF_042655785.1 Cohnella yongneupensis | reverse complement strand
CACATCGATCCCCCTAAGATATGAGCTATCTAAGGGGGATCGACGTCGGGAATTCACGTACGTTAGGTGAAATTACTCGAAAGCAATTAATACTAAGATCAAATATCAAAGATCATTATATGCATCGCCTCGTGGGGCGATGTTGATTACAACGATTATTAATTGGTTGTCTTCAATGGTATAGAGGATTCTATAATTTCCAACACGAAGTCTATATAACGAGGATTCACCTTGTATCTTCTTAATATTAAGTTCAGGATTTCGAGGATTATCAGAGAGCAATTCAATATGAACAGAGATTCGCCTTCTAGTGTTTTGATCCAGTTTGTTGAGATATTTTAAGGATCTTTTGGACAATTCAATTTTGTAATTCATGTTTAATATCCTCGAATTTAATGGTTTTTCCTTCAAGGAAGTCTCTGCGTGCTTCATTGATTGCTTGGATGTCATCTTCCGTAAGCGGTTCATCATCAAATGGAATATGATAGTCTGCAGGATGAATTAGCCTTTTGACTAGATCAGCGACTAGAGGAATATCATTATCAGATAGTTTATCAATTAACTCATTAAGCTCTCTTTTACTGATTGCCATCAGAATCATCTCCTTATTAAGGATATGGTCAAGATCATTGATTTTAATACATTATAACACAGAGAGAAATTTGGGTGCCAAGCTTCGAAGCGAGTAACTTCACCTAACACCATATTCACGCATCGGGCATTCGCCCTCGGTCCGGCACGAAGTAAGAAGTTGAATCGGAGAGGCATTTCAGTATTCAGAGAAGCGATAGCAGCCGGACACATCCGCACCGACTAAGCGCATCGCGCCCGGCACCTTACGGTGCCTTAAGTCGGTAGGACGTCGTGAATACAAGAACGTTATAGGAAATCAGCGCAGAGCTTTAAAGAAAAAACCTTTAGAGGATGATACGAATGGATGATAACAAAGATAAAATAATCAAAAAAATTAATGTTGAGAAGCTCAATGTAGTTGATAAAGACGGAAACATAAAGATGACGTTATTTGGTGAGGGGAATATACCACCTGCAATAATGGACGGTGAGGATATTTTACCAGGTCATCGGCAGGATGAACCGCTCTCAGGAGTTTTGTTTTACAACGGTGAGGGTGATGAGTGCGGAGGATTGATATTTGGAAGTAAAAGGAATGAGAGTGGAGAATATCATTCAGGATTATCACTCACTTTTGATCAGTATAAACAGGATCAAATAATTCAAGTATACGTAGATGACAATAATGGTGATCAAAACTATGGTATTCAAATATATGATAGACCCAACATTCCCCTTCCAGAAGTAGTTGAACGCTTTAAGAATATTCAAAATATTACTGATGAATCCGAAAAGAAAGAAGCTTTAGAAAAATTAGCTAAAGGTCAACATCAGAGGATCTTTATGGGCAAGAACCTGAACGGAGATATAGCTGTTAGGTTAAGTGATAGCAATGGAAAGGAAAGGATTCGAATGGTAATTGATAAAGAAGATATACCTAGAATGGAATTTTTAGATGAGCAAGGCAATGTAATTTATAGCCTGCCTCCCAAATTATAAAGTTAAGTATTTCAAAGAAGGCGCTGACATCCTATAACACCATATTCACGCATCGGGCATTCGCCCTCGGTCCGGGCCGAAGTTAGAAGTTGATTCGAAGAGGTATTTCAGCAGCAAGGAAGTATAATCAGCCGGACACATCCGCACCACCTAACCGCATCGCGGCCGCCCCGTTGGGGCTTAAGGTGGTGGGACGTCGTGAATACAACAACGTTATCGGAAATTCTCGAGTGCAATAAGAGCGTTCAAATAAAGCTTAAAGAACCAAAACTACAACTAACCAATTAGTCGCGAGATAGTCCGGGAATTGATATTCTTCGGTGTCGCGGCTTTTTTTATGCGGATTTAAAGTGCGGATTTAGAAGGGCTGGGTTATAATTCCATTAAGAATACAGGCAGAACAAATGAAGAACAAAGACAGAAAAAGAACAAAGACAGAAGAAGTACAAAATAGATGAAGAACAAAGACAGATAATGAACAAAGACAGAAAAAGAACAAAGACAGATAATGAACAAAGACAGAAAAAGAACAAAGACAGATGAAGAACAAAGTCAGAAGAAGAACAATGACGTATGAAGAACAATGACGTATGAAGAACAAAGACAATTGAAGAACAAATGCGGATGAAGATCAAAGACAGGTGAAGTTCTAGATCAAGGACACTAGGAAGATCAAATTCTGATTTTGTGCGCGATACAAGAAGACGAGAACTTCCGATAACACCATATTCACGCTTCGGCAGACAAGCTGCCTCGGTCCACCCATTCGGGTGGACACATCCGAGAGACTAACTGCGCTTTGCGCAGCCGGTTTAGTGGATCGCTTCGCGGATCCTTTTCTACACCTTAAGCCTCTCAGACGTCGTGAATACAACAACGTTATACGCCATTGCCTAAGTAAGAACATCCATCCCAGACCCAAACCTGAAACCTGCATTTTCAGAGAGGAATCTCGAGGAAGAACTCAGACAATTCATATTAATTAGTTTCAATTCGCGAGCGAACTGATACTAAGGTGCAATATGAATTGTATGAGTGCAGGTTTCAGATCGTTTGGGTCGGGACCGAAAGATTCGTTAAGTGCTCTTAACTCTAATGAAGGCCTTGATTCAATAAACCAGATCAGGTACTTGTAAAGCCTCATTCCGACCCTTAGCTCGCTGCACCAATGGTACAGCGAGCTAGATGATACGGTCAGAACGAGACCTCAAGTACTGATCAAAGAATCAAGGACTTTAAGAGCACGAGTTAAGAGCGAGAGCAACGAATCTTTCTTGGATGACTCGAGGAAGCAGGCAACGGCGTATAACATAGGATTCACGCTTCGGGGGACAAGCCCCCTTCGGTCCGGCAGAAGTCCGAAGTAATTCGGAGAAGCATTTCAGTATGCGGGGAAGCGAACTCAGCCGGACACACCTGCACCACCTAACCGCGTCGCGGCCGGCTCTTTGAGCCTTAAGGTGGTGAGGCGTCGTGAATCCACGGACGTTAGATGAAACCGGTGTAAAACGTAATTAAAAAAATGAAAAGAAAAGAAGGTAGTTAATATGAGAATAGAACATATTGCCCTTTGGACAAAGGACATTGAACAAATGAAATTCTTCTATATGAAATACTTCAAAGGAATTTCTAATGATAAATATACGAATAAAGTGAAGCAATTTGAGTCTTACTTTTTAGTTTTCGAAGGTGGAGCAAGAATCGAATTGATGAGGAAACCGGACTTAATAAAACAAGAAAACAAGTTATCTTTATTTGGGTATGCACATATAGCATTTTCCGTTGGGAGTAAAGAAAGGGTACTGGAACTTACAGAAACATTAAGAATTGATGGATACACAATTTACAGTGAACCAAGAGTTACAGGAGATGGCTATTTTGAGAGTAGCATTCTTGATCCAGAAGGTAATGTAATTGAAATAACGATTTAATATCTAAAGCTTTGAATGTGAATCAAAGAGGTCACCGGCATCATCTAACACCATATTCACGCTACGGCAGACAAGCTGCCTCGGTCCGGCACGAAGATAGAAGTGGATTCGGAGAGGCATTTTCAGTAGCGGGGAAGCTGGATCAGCCGGACACATCCTACCACCTAACCGCATCGCGGCCGCCCCTTCGGGGCTTAAGGTGGTGGGACGTCGTGAATACAAGAACGTTAGGTGAAATCTCCGAGAGCGTAAGGGCGTCCAAAAACCTAATAGAATTAAGAACTTAATTTGATAGTCGCGAGTGATTCCGAGGGATATGTAAACTTCGGCTCCGCGACTTCTTTTTATGTCGAATTAAAGTGCGGATCTTGAAAGACTGGGTTATAATTCCATTATGGAGATAGCGAAAGTCCAAAGCCGATGAAGATCAAAAACTCATGAAGATCAAAAACTCATGAAGATCAAAAACTCATGAA
>NZ_JBHSNC010000013.1:0-76844 GCF_042655785.1 Cohnella yongneupensis | reverse complement strand
CTATAGTTTTCATCGGTAAAACACCAGGGTGTTTTATACAATGTCCACTATAAGGGGTGCACTTCAGCCGGGCTAGAAAGGCTCTATTTCTTCAAGTGGTAAGGGACCGTCGTGACGATTACGTCTTTGCGGTAGAGCAGATGCGCGCGAATCATGAAGCTGGTCTGGTTGTGCAGGATGTTATGCCAGCCCTTCTTCGGGATGAACTGAGGGATGATGACCGTCACCTGGTAGTTCGACTCGCTCGCCTTGCGCTGTACCGTATCGATGAACTTGCTAAGCGGCTGAATAATGCTCCGGTAGTGGGAGTGCAGCGTCACCAATCGGATGTCCGGCCGCCACTTGCTCCATTTTTCCTCGAACAGCGCCTCGTCTTCCCGTTCGAACGGGATGTAGACCGCGATAATTTGATCCGCGTTAAGCGATTGCGCATAGTTAACCGAATGCTCGACGACGTGCGTAATTCCGGATACCGGTACGATGATGACGTTGCCTTTGATCGGCACGGTCGGCTCGCAAGTGGCCAACCGCAGTTGTTCGCCTACGGCTTCGTAATGCTTTTTGATCCGTTGGAAAATAAAGATGATCATCGGCATGAACACGAGAACCGGCCACACTTGGCTGAACTTCGTAACGAAGAACATCATCGTGACGGTAAAGCAAATGATCGCGCCGATCGTATTAATGATGAGCTTCGGAATCCAGCCGCTCGGCTTCTGACGAACCCATTTCACGATCATGCCCACTTGCGCGAGCGTGAACGGAATGAATACGCCGACGGCATATAGCGGGATAAGCTGCTCGGTTTGACCCTTAAAAGCAATGATTAGGATGATCGACAGAAAGCCTAGGCTAATTATTCCGTTCGAATAACCCAACCGGTCGCCCCTGATCGTGAACATGCGCGGAATGAACTTATCTTTCGCCAGATTGACGGCCAAGAGCGGGTAAGCCGAATAGCCGGTATTCGCCGCGAGAATCAAGATCAATGCCGTCGTGCCTTGAATGAAGAAGTACATAAAGTGCCGTCCGAACGTGTGCTCGGCGATCTGGGAGACGACCGTTACGTCGTGCTTCGGCGTTACGCCGTAGTAATACGCCAGCATCACGATGCCGGAGAATAAGATCGCGAGCAACACGCCCATCGCGATCAATGTCTTCGCCGCGTTGTTGGGCGCAGGCGATTTGAAGTTCGGAATGGCGTTCGAGATCGCTTCGACCCCGGTAAGCGCCGAGCTACCCGAGGCGAACGCCTTCAAGAGCAAGAACAAGGAGATGCCCGCAACCGGCGTGCCGACCGAAGTATGCAGCTCCGTCGACACGTCGCCCGTAGCGATCTTGTAGATCCCTACGCCGATCAGGATGAACAGCGCTAGCACGAACAAGTAAACCGGATACGCGAGTATCGAGGCCGATTCCGTAAGCCCGCGCAAATTCAATATCGTAATGAAAACAACGAATATGACCGCGATAATGACCGTGTAGGGATGAAGACTCGGGAAAGCCGACGTTATGGCGTCCGTGCCGGCCGATACGCTTACCGCTACGGTCAGAATATAGTCGACGAGCAATGAACCGCCCGATACTAGTCCAGCCGATAACCCTAAATTTTCCTTCGATA
This sequence comes from Cohnella yongneupensis, assembly GCF_042655785.1. Taxonomy (NCBI): domain Bacteria; kingdom Bacillati; phylum Bacillota; class Bacilli; order Caryophanales; family Paenibacillaceae; genus Cohnella; species Cohnella yongneupensis. The sequence continues at coordinate 75,223 of NZ_JBHSNC010000013.1, read as the reverse complement.
CGACGTACGCCCCGCCCCCGTGAGGATAGGCGAAAATAACTTGCCGATAAGATAAAATTAACGCCAGCAACAGGATCAATACGCCGATCGCGATCGGAACCGAATACCACATTGCGGCAGCGCTGATCGTGACCAGGACAAGCAGGATCTGCTCCGGACCGTAAGCAACCGACGACAAGGCGTCCGAGGATAAGATGGCCAGCGCCTTCGTCTTGATCAGCTTTTGCTCCCCTAATTCGTTCGATTTAAGGGGTCGCCCGATCAACAATCTTTTAATGGAATGCATGCCTTACACCGCCAAGTCTAAAGTTATGAAGTCGATACGATGACACAACAAAAAAAACCGCAGAGGTTTCCCCTGCGGCCGGTAATCGTGCCGAAGTTGTGTCTCCTCTAAGACGCTTACGAGGTTAGCTGACGGATTCGGGCGTGTAGAGTCGCCCTACGATAACGGTCTAATGACGCGTTCATCGATTCACCCCGCGCGGCGAGCGGAAAGCCCGTCGCAGATTGGTTCCCCCGTTCCTTAGACTTCAAGGACTCAGCGTATGCTTTTATTATGAAGTTGATGGAATGATCATATTCCTCTCGCTCCGATCTGTAAATCTCGATTTTCCGTCCGATTCCGGCGTAATCGCCATATTTGCGTCATGAATGCGCATACACTTCGCCTACCCGTCGCGCAGCATCTCCACCATGCCTCATTCATCGAATTACCGCTTGCGGTTGATCTGCCGCTTGAAAAAGCGAATAATAAGCCCTTCCCGTATCAGGGCTTATTATTCGCTGGCTACGCCGGTTATATTTGACGATATACATGGGAAAATTTGTTATTCACTTATTTAGGTTTCTCCAGCTTCCGAGGCTCGTAATATCTTCCGCGCCTGCCCATTCGGATGCGTAGCCTTCGCATATGAAGCCAGGCACTTCCGTACCGTCCGCTAGCTCGACCTTGCCGATTCCGAGCGGACTCGGAATCAAGGCGACGAACGAGCCGAACGCCGTCAACGGCAGCTCCCACAGTTCCAATGCGATTGGCGCGCCGCCATTGGTGAGCTTGATTAATCCCGGCTTCGCCGGCGTCGTCGGCAGCTTGAGCAAGCGATACTTGGCGGCCGTCGTCGACTCTCGCACGAACGTCCCTCCGCGTTCCAGCAGCTGTTTCTCGAGCGGGAATCCGCGCATATGCAAGCCGCATACCGCCACTAACGTAGTGTCCGAAGTTGACATGGGCATTCCTCCTGGAAGTTTATTGGCGTATCGGGGACAGCGGATTTGCGATCCGCGCTTGGGTCTGCGCCACGGCTTGCGCGCAGCCGCGGATCAGATCTTCCCGCTCCGCCGTAGCGAATAGCGTGATGCCGAACGGTAACTCCGCCGCCGCATCACCCGCCGGAATCGCGATCGCGCATAGATCCAGCAGGTTGCAGTGGTTTGTATACCTTCCCATGTCGCGGTTCGTCGCAATGGGGTCTTGCCGTACTTGCTCGCGCGTCCAAGTGCCGCCGGCCGTCGGCATGACGAGCACCGCGTCCTTCAGCCGCATGCGCGCTTCGAGCTTGTAAGCTTGCAGCTTGTGCATCGCTTGGAACAACGACGCGGCCGAATGCTTGGGGTCGGCTCCCGTTCTAAGAATGCGTTCGGTCACGGGAAGCGATGCTCCCGGATTCGCCTCGACGAACGCGCCGAGACCCGCCCATCGCTCCGCTACCCACGGACCTTCGTACAGAACGGATGCAGCTTCGCCGTACATCGCGACGTCGACTTCCTCGACGGGAATGTCCAGCGTCCGCAGCGTCGCGACCGCAGCCTGCCAAGCCTGCTCGTATTCGGCCGCGTAAGGGCCGTAGAACCCCAGCGTGCCCGCGGTCGGCACGCAGATGCGCGATGGCAGCGCGGCGGTCGGCGAGGGCAGCGGTCGGGACCAAGGGTCGCTCTCGTGAGGACCGCGAACGACACGGTCGACCTCGAACGCATCGGCAGCATCCCACGCGAATACCGTGACGCAGTCCAAGCTCTCGCACGCAGGCACGACGCCTCGCACCGGCCACGCGCCAAGGCTCGGCTTATAGCCGACGAGCCGGTTCAGGTGTGCCGGAACGCGCCCCGAGCCCGCCGTATCGGTGCCAAGGGAGAATGCCGCGTGACCGCGAGCTACCGCGACCGCCGAGCCGCTGCTCGAGCCGCCGCTAATGAGTTCTGGCCTAAGCGCGTTATGCGTCTCGCCGTATGGACTTCGCGTCCCGACGAGCCCCGTGGCGAATTGGTCGAGGTTCGTCTTGCCTAGCGGAATCGCTCCCGCTTCGATGAGCCGGGCAACGACCGCGGCATCCTCGGAGGGCTGGTAGGCGTACGCCGGACAACCCGCCGTCGTCGGCGCGCCGGACCAATCGATATTGTCTTTGATCGCGAACGGAATGCCCCACAGCGGCGCTTGCGCCGGATCGATTCCGTTCAACCGAAGGAGAAAAGGCTCGATCCGAGACCACTCCGGCGGAGTGATCCATATATTCATTTCTTGATCCTGCTTCGCGCGAAGGATAATCTCCCCCACGACCTCTGCCGGTGTCGTCTCGCCGCTCCGATAACGCTCCCTAAGCTCATTTATCTTGAGCGCTTGAGGTGTTTTGGCCGCGTCCATAAGTCTCCTCCTCGTCCTTTACTTCATAATACTGGCGATAAGCTGCCCCGAATGCACCGGATCCCCTGGCGTAACGAAGAGCGAGCCGATGATTCCGTCCGAGGGAGCTTGCTGGGCGAACTCCATCTTCATGCTCTCTTGGATGATGAGCGTGTCGCCTTTCTTCACTTCCTGTCCCGGCGTCACGAGCACTTTCCATACGCTGCCCGGCATCGGCGTCCGTACGGCGACGGCGCCTTCCGGCAGAACGTTCTCTTCGGTAGGCTTCGCCGTCTCTTGCTCGGAGACATACTCGGCGAGACCAAGCCGCTTCCAGCTCTCCCGCTCCGCCTGGAAAGCCGTCTGCTGCTTATGCTTGAAAGCGTCCGCGCTCTCCTTGATCGAGTCGAGGTACGCCAAGTACTCGCCGAAGTCGAACTCGGTTTCCGTAATATCCGCTTCGAACCGGCCGCGCAGGAAATCTTCGCGCAAGACGAGCAGCTCCTCGGCGCTGACCGGATAAAATTGAATTTGATCGAAGAAACGTAGCAGCCACGGCTGGCCCGGCTTAAAGCTCGCCGTCGGGCGCAACTTATTCCACATTTGTACCGTGCGTCCGACGAATTGATATCCGCCAGGCCCTTCCATGCCGTAAACGCACATGTACGCTCCGCCTATACCGACGGCGTTCTCCGGGGTCCAAGTGCGCGCCGGGTTGTACTTCGTCGTCACGAGCCGATGACGCGGATCGGTCGGCGTCGCGACCGGCGCGCCGAGATAGACGTCGCCAAGTCCGAGCACGAGGTAATTCGCTTCGAACACGATGCGTTGCACTTCCTCGATGCTGTCCAGCCCGTTCACCCGCCGGATAAACTCGATGTTGCTCGGACACCAAGGCGCATCGGGGCGTACGTTCTGCTGGTAACGGTCGATCGCTACCCGCGTAGCCGGGTCGTCCCAAGACAGCGGCAGGCGGACGATCCGCGAAGGCACGCGAATCGAATGCAACGGAGGCAGCGCTTGGTCGATCTCTACGATGCGCTTGCATGCTTCCATAGCCGTAATTCGCGAAGGATCGATATGCACTTGCAAAGAGCGGATTCCCGGCGTCAGATCGATGACCGGAATCGCGTCGCTGGCTTTGATCGCCTGCATTAAGGCGTTCGCTTGGAAGCGAAGCGCCAAGTCCAGTTCGAGCTCTCCGTATTCGACGAGCAAATATTGATCGCCGCAGCAACGGATCGTCAGCGGATACCGGCGGCTTTCGGAAACGTCGCGATGCAAAATCGGGTAATCGGTTCGGAAGTCGGACGCCGCCGATGGCGGCAACACGACAGGCTCGAACGCTTCCCGCTCGCCTTCGCCAATCGCATGCAGGTTAAGCTCCTGCGCCGAACGCAACGCTTCGGCCTCTTGCAGCGTCAGCAACCGGAAGCGCACGGTGTCTCCTGGGTGCAACTGACCGAGCTTCCATAGCTCGGCGGTCGCCGTCGTCACCGGGCAGACGAAGCCGCCTAGACTCGGACCGTCCGGACCAAGCAATATCGGCATGTCGCCGGTGAGATCGAGCGTGCCGACCGCATAGGCGTTATCGTGAATGTTAGAAGGATGAAGGCCCGCTTCGCCTCCGTCCTCTCTGGTCCAGAGAGGCGCGGGTCCGATCAGCCGGACGCCCGTGCGCGAGCTGTTGTAATGAACCTCCCAGGCCGTTTCCGTCAGCTGAGCCAAATAACCCGGCCGCAGAAATTCTTCCGTGCAATGAGGTCCTGGAATAACGCCTATCGTCCACGCTTTAGTCATTAGAGGGCGATCCGCGTAGGCGAGTTCATCCGAGTCCGAGACAGGGTCAACTACGCCCGGAACGCCGTCGACGGAGCTCGCGTTCACGTTCAGCACGTCGCCGGTCCGAATCGCGCGTCCGCCGTGACCGCCGAAATTGCCGAGCGTGAAAGTCGAAGCGCTGCCCAGAATGCGCGGCATGTCTAATCCGCCGCCGATAAGCAAGTACGTGCGCATTCCTTCCTTCGCCTCGCCGAACGTAAGCACTTGCCCACGGCGAGCGCGGATCGCTCGGTACATGTGAACGGGTTCATCGTCGAGCGTCGGCTGCATGTCGGCGCCGGTGACGCAGAACGTCATGTCGCTGCGTAGCCGAAACGAACCTCCCCGCAACGTCATCTCGAGACCTGCGGCATCGTCCGCGTTGCCGAGCAGCTTGTTGCCGATCCGGAACGATAGCGGGTCCATCGGTCCGCACGGCGGAACGCCGACGTCCCAATAACCGACGCGGCCCGGATAATCCTGAACCGTCGTCTGAACGCCGCCGTCGAGCACTTCGAGCGCGCGCTCTTCCGGCTCGAATCCGCCCAGCAGCTGCGTGTAGACGTTGCCGCTTACGCAATCCTCGCTAGCGAGGAGCGCCTGCAAATATTGCAAGTTCGTCGTAATCCCATAGAATCGCGTGTCCGACAACGCGGCGGCCAGCTTGCGAATCGCATCCTCGCGATCTACGCCCTTCACGATAATTTTCGCGAGCATAGGGTCGTAGAGCGTCGTCACGGTCATGCCGTCCCGCACCCACGTCTCGTTGCGGGCATCCGAAGAGAACTTCGCTTGATCCATCTGTCCCGCGCTCGGGCGGAACCCTTGCAGGCAATCTTCCGCATAGATCCGGGCCTGAATGCTATGTCCGCTTGGCTGCGGCACGCGATCGGCAAGCCCCGTCATCTCGTCAGCCGCCTCGCGAACCATCCACTCGACGAGGTCGAGCCCAAGCACCTCTTCGGTCACGCCGTGCTCGACCTGCAGCCGGGTGTTTACTTCGAGGAAGTAGTACTCGCAAGTTTCCGGGTCGTACAAATATTCGACCGTCCCCGCGCTGCGGTAACCGACTTCCGCCGCCAGCCTGCGCGCCGAATCCAACATGCTCGCCCGCGCATCTGCAGGCAAATTCGGCGCCGGCGTCTCTTCTATGACTTTCTGGTTCCGGCGTTGAATGGAGCAATCCCGTTCTCCGAGCGCCACCACTTCCCCGAACCGGTTGCCGAAAATTTGCACCTCGACGTGCCGCGCCTTGGCGATGTATTTCTCCAGAAATACGCCGCCGTTCTTGAAGTTCGCCTCGGCGAGGTGTCTGACCGAATCGAACGCCGCGATCAGCGTCGCTTCGTCCGCGCACACCCGCATCCCGATTCCGCCGCCGCCCGCCGTGCTCTTCAGAATGACCGGATAACCGATTCTCTTCGCCTCGCGCGTCGCGTCTTCTATTTCCGAGATAAGACCCGTTCCCGGCAGCATCGGCACGCCTGCCCGCTCCGCCGCCTCGCGGGCGGAATGCTTCAGCCCGAACGTCTCCATCTGCTCCGGCGTCGGCCCGATGAAGGCGATACCGCGCTCGCGGCAAGCGCGGGCGAACCCGGCGTTCTCGCTGAGGAAGCCGTAGCCCGGATGAATCGCTTGGGCGCCCGTCTCTTCGGCAATACGCAAAATAAGCTCCGCGTTCAGGTAGCTTTCCTTAGCCGGACCGTCGCCGATCAGAACCGCCTCGTCGGCGTTGTCGACATGCAGGCTGTCTTGGTCGGCTTTCGTGTAGACGGCAACGGACGCGATGCCAAGCTTGCGCAGCGTGCGCTCTATCCGGACGGCGATCGCGCCGCGGTTGGCGATGAGAATCTTAGTGAACATATGGATCACTCCCAGGTCGAATTCATAGGTCGGTCGCTTCAGCTATTCCAGATCAATACCCGAATCGGCGTCGGGTTGTAGGCGTTGCAAGGATTGTTCAGCTGCGGGCAGTTGCTGATGAGCGCCATCGTGCGGCGTTCCGCCTGCAGCTCGACGTACGCCCCCGGCGAAGATACGCCGTCCGCGAACGTCAGTCCGCCTTCCGGGGTCACCGGTACGTTCATAAAGAAGTTAATGTTCGGCGCAAGGTCCCGCTTCGCGTACTTGTCGCCGTCCGCATGCTTAGCCAACTGCAGCATGAACGTGTCGCGGCAATTGTGCATGTGCAGCTTCTCGTGCGCGTAACGAACGGTGTTGCTCTGCGCTGAGCAAGAGCCGCCGAGCGTGTCGTGGCGGCCGCACGTATCGGCGACGATCGTGAGCAGCGCCTTGCCCGATTCCGCTCTTATAACGGAGCCGGTAGACAAATAGATATTGCTTTGCGCCACGATCGTTCGGACCGCGCTATAGTGATCCTCCGGATGCTCTGCGTCATAGAACAACGTGTCCGCCGCTTGATTGCCCTCCATGTCGACGATCCGGATCACCTGTCCAGGCGCGAGCTCGCGCATCCAGCCGTCTCCGGCAAGCACGATCTCGTCGTGTATCGCATGCTCGATTAAGCGCGCGCTCTCTACGCGATTGAATACAGCCATAGCAGATCCCTCCCGTTATCTCGTACCAAATAGGAATATATAAATCCTCAGCCGTTCCGCCGCAAAGCGTAATAAGCCCATGTATTCTCGTAAGCCCGAAGATTCTCCGGCCGATAGTTGACGCAATAATCGTCCAGCCCGACTTCCTCTTCCGCCGATAGCACTTCCAACTTCACCGGCACCGAAGGGTACGACGCGCTTGGATCGAGCGGGTTCGGCGTATTCGATAGAATAAGCACGACGTCCATCTCGGTGCGAAGCGTGACGGTCGCGCCCGCCGGGCAATGCGACGCGTCGTAACGCATCTCGCCGGAATCGTCGCAGCTCACTTTCGCGAACAGATTGATGTTGGGTACGAGATCGCGAACGCCTAAACCGCATCTCATCAGCTCCACCGCGAAATTCTCTTCCCCGCTTCTCAGCCATTCGTTGCGTTCCTCTTGATAGCGCGTCAGCCCGTACTTGGCGTCCGTCGCCCCGCGGGTCGAGTAAGCCGATATCGTATCGTGCCAGCCCAGGCTGTCTTGGACGATCGCCGCCAGCACACGCCCGTTATCGCTCATAAGCGTATGCCCGCGCGTCAGATGAGCCGTATGCTGGGCTTTCAGCGTATCCGGCATATTGTAGCGTTCGGTCAGATCGTCCGCGTTGTAGAGCAGCAGCGATACGTTCGCTCCGGCTTCGAGCGCGGTAAAGCGCAGCAGCTTGCCCCTGCCGATGTTGCCCGACCACTTGCCTCCCGGGCGGATCAATGTACTCCATGCGTTGTTTCCCATGCGAATCGCTCCTTTAATCGGGATTGGAGGTAAACAAAAAGGGAAATACCACAAGGCGGGGCGCCTTGATGATATCTCCCAGGTTTTTATCCTTCCGTGTCATTCCCAAGCAGCAACGCTTGCGCGCTCTCTTAAGGAACGGTTTACTCTCGGACCAGACGCGGATTTCACCGCCGGAACCCTAGTAAACGAATATTCGGTTATGTAATTAAACATAACATGAATAAATCGGTCAGTCAACGAAATAAACAAATTTTGCGCTAATTCTTTCCAAAGTCGATTCAAAAATGTTATATTATCTGACATAACAATCGCATAGCATTGCCTCCTAGGGTTCCGCGGCGCGTTCGCCGGCTGGTCCGAGAGTCACGCGGGCTTCCTAGTCGGTTGGGCGCTGTTGCTCGACTACTTGTTCTCTCCGCTCATCGCTTGCTTAACATTCGGTATTTTCCTGCATGCGCAATTCCCGTCCGTGCCGGTATGGGTCTGGATTGTAGGACTGAACGTCACGCTGGCAGCCATTAATATTATAGGTGTTAGCTTCTCTGCCAACATTAGCAAATGGTTCGTATGGATTCAGATCGCGTTCATCGGCGTCTTCTGCGCCTTCCTGGTGCATAACTTAACGGGAGGCGTCAATCCGCTGGAACCGCTTCCGAAGCGCGTGTTCGGCACCCTCCATCCGAAGTTTCTTACGCCGGCCGTCAATATCGTCATCGTGGCCGCCTTCTCGATGCTAGCTCTCGTCATCAACCTCGATACCGCGGTCAAATTCGTTAATTTTGGCGCGCTCACGGCGTTCGTCTTCGTCAATCTATCCGTTATCGTCAAAAAGTATATTAGAGAAGGTCAGCGAACGACGGTCCGAATGACGCTCAGTTACCTCGTATTCCCGCTATGCGGGGCTAGCTTCATCGGCTGGCTGTTGTCGTTGCTAGACGCAGCCGCGCTGTGGCTAGGGTTCTCTTGGGTGTTGTTCGGCGCCGCGTATTACCTAATTAGGTTCAAGCTTCATCCGCTTTGGTTATCGCCGCAAGCCCAAGCCAAGCCCCGTCAACCACTCATCGCTCCGATCGCGATTAAGCAATCACCGGATTAAGCGCCTCGAAGCCGTTACGGCCAGGGCTAGCATAAGAGCGATCAGCAGAACGGTTACGGAGAGAATCAACCACAGACTTCCGCTCGCTTGCCCTTCTTGCACGATCCGGCCTGCTTCTGCGGTTAGTCGGCTCGGACTCCATCGCATCGCACCCTTAAGCAATTGGGTCAAGAGCGTCAGGCATGCCGCCGCCGCCACGGCCACGAAGGCGATGCCGGCAAGCGACTTCATCACGCAGCTGAGCAGAAGCGTGATCGTATTGACGAAGACAAGCCATAGCGCATACACCACCCCGCTGATCAGTACCGCCCGCAGTGCGATATCTTCGAATAACAGCCTCGTATAATACCACGTCCCGAGTTGACCGGCCGCTACTGCCGCAAGCGTGATGACGTTCATCGCCGCCCATTTGGAGGTGACGTAGCTGACATGCGATACCGGCTTGACCAACACCATGATCATCGATCCGGACTGCCGTTCCGCCGCGACGATGCCCATGAAGGCAAGCGCAAGCACGAGCAAACCCATCGAACCGTACTGAGATAACGACTTGACGATGACTTCTGCGGAGGTTGGCTCAGGAATCAGCTTGGCGGCCTCCTCCGTAACGCCGCTAGACTTCAGGATCTCCGGCAAGAAATGCGAGGTTACCGGATTGGAAATACCGAAGATCGCAAAGACGAGCGGGATCCATAACCACTTGTAATTCCGCGCGCCCTCTATCATTTCTTTACGGAAGAGCAGCAACCACATGTTCATGCTTTCACCACCTTCAAGAACAGATCTTCCAGGGACGTCCGTCCGATCTCGAAGCTCTCGACCTCGACGTTCGAATCGGAGATCGCCCGCAGCAGCGACCTTCTGGCCTCCGAGACATCGGTTACATGCATCGTAAAACCATCCGTCGTATCGCTCCATTCGCGTACGAACGATTTGCCGCGTAAGGCTTGCACCCATCCGGTGGGCAACCCGCGGGCTTTGACGCGGATTACCGGACGCTCGTGGTCGCGTAGCAGCCTTTGCAGGTCGCCTTGGATCACGATTCTCCCCCGATCCATGATGATGACGTCTTCGCTGATCTCTTCCACGTCATGCAGCACGTGCGTGGAGAACAGAATCGTCGTCTCTCGCTTCATCTCCCGCAGCAGCTCGAGCACTTCATGGCGACCTTGCGGATCGAGCGCGGATACCGGCTCGTCTAGAATAAGCAGCTTCGGCCGGTGGATGACCGCCTGCGCCAGGCCGAGCCTCTGCTTCATTCCGCCGGAATAGCCGCCGATACGGCGCCTCGCCGCGTCCTTCAACCCGACGCGCTCCAAAATTTCATCCGATCGCGTCGCTGCCTCTTTGGCGGATATCCTAGCCAGCTTAGCGGTGAAAACCAGAAACTCGCGGCCGCTCATCCAATTGAAGAAGGAGGGGTATTGCGGCAAGTATCCGATCTCGCCTCTAATGTCTTTCCCTGCCGCATTCGCGAACCGGATCGTACCGGATGAAGGCTGGAGCAAGCCGGACAACATTCTGAGCGTCGTCGTCTTGCCCGCCCCGTTAGGTCCGAGCAGCGCAAGACAGCGACCTTCGGCTATCCCGAAGGTTACCCCGTCTACTGCGGTCTGCGCTCCGAAGGTTTTGACCAAACCCGTCACTTCAAGAAGACTCAATAGTCGCTCTTCCTTCCTACCGTGAAGTAGACGACCGGGCCGAGCAGGCTCCCCAGCACGATTATGAACACCCACATGAGCTTCGGCCCTCTAACGGCTTTGCTTTCCCGTCTGACCAAGTCTATCAGCGCGATGATCATTAAAGCAGCTTGCACGACGATAAGCGGCAGAATAAGCTGCCAGTCTACATCTTTTAATGACATGTAAATACCCCCTAATAAGCGATTAAGAATGAATAACTAAGCCTACGGTTAATACGGAAATTCCGAAGAGAGCGATAAGTATGCTGGATTTACCAACGGAGTCTTTCACCAATCGAACGGCGAACCAGTTCAATCCGCTGTGGAGAGGAATAAGAGCGACGACCGTCCAAGGATAACGGGCGACGATCAGCGTACAGCCGATATGGAAAGCGGACGCCCATATCCGCTCTAGAATACCCCAGAACGGACTGGTCTGAACCAACCCTTGCGCGTCTAGCATTTGCTTCGCCTGCGTCGCTTTCTCATCCGTCCGTTTCACCAAAGAAGCAATGGCAACGATGTTAATCATAACGTAGAGCACTTCGATTGCCGCCCAGCCTTGGCCGACGGAGAGCGCCCAAGACGACGCGACCGACGTAAGCGCGAGCAGGATCACACGGGTACCCTCTTCCAGTACGCCGGAGCTTAAGCCGATAATATTCGCCGCTTGATCCCGAGGCAACTTCATTACGACCGCGCTAAGCGGTCCCCGTAGCAATAACGCGATGAACCATCCGAGCGCCCCTAATCCGAACGCTTGCCAATCCATCTCGTAACCCGCCAGCTTGAATCCGTACCAGAACAGGGCCGGAACAGCTAGGTAAAGCGGCAAGCACAATAGCGAGCGCACGGAAGCTTTGGCCATTACTTCTTCGTTAACGATAATCGGTTCAGTCGTTATCGGGTTCATTGCCGTTCACCTCCGGTATGACTACGTTCCATAAGTTACGTAGTCTTCTTCCTTCTCGCGGTTCGTTGCCGACTTGCCGTTGCATCCGCTCCCTAATATCCTTCAACATCTCCCTATACTCCTCGTCGTCCAAGTAGAACTGGTGCTGCCGAAAGCTGATTCCGTCCGCAAACAGGTCGTAATGGTCCTGTCCGACATAGGAACCGAAGCTTCCGATCATCGACGCCACGAACTTCATGAACAGCTCCATATGCAGCTCGGGGGACGTTTCCGTCATGTCTTCAGGCGTAATGTCGGCTGCATTCTTCGCCAGAACATATACTTTCTCCGTTGTCCCCCGCACTTTGCGTTCTTCCGCGACATGAATCAATCCCGCTTTCAGAAGCGTATTCAAATGACGGTACAAGGTCGCCTGAGGAACGTTCGAGAGGCGCTCCACTAACTGCTGGGTCGTGCGGTTGCCCTCTGGCATCAATGCTAGAATGATCCGCATACGGATAGGATGCAAAATCAAGTCGGCTTTCGTTGGATTCACGAGTAAACTCCTTCCGTTATCAACTTATTATCATTATCGATAATGATAATAATAATAATCGTATGAGCTATTGTCAATACCCACCAGTGCATCCGGATCGAAGAACGATAAAAGGGCACCCAGGTATTAAATAACCCGAATGCCCCTCTATTAGGTCTATTAGGTTTCCGTCATAACGCCCCCGTTAACGTGCAGCACTTGCCCCGTCACGAACGACGAGTCGTCCGACGCCAAGTAAATGTAAGTCGGCGCGAGCTCGAACGGCTGCCCAGCTCGCTTCATCGGCGTCTCCAGCCCGAACGTCTTCACGTATTCCGCGGAATAGCTCGATACGATGAGCGGCGTCCAGATCGGTCCGGGTGCCACAGCGTTGACCCTAATGCCCTTATGGACTAGCTGCAGCGATAAAGATCGCGTGAACGAGACGATCGCACCCTTGGTCGACGAGTAGTCGACGAGCAGCGGCGCTCCCACGTAGGCGGTAACGGACGCCGTCGAGATAATCGCGCTTCCCGGCTTCAAGTACGGCAACGCCGCCTTCGTCATGTAGAACATCGGGAAAATATTCGTTCGGTACGTGTCCTCAAGCTGCGCGTCGGAAATATTCATGATGCTTTCCTGAGGGAATTGAACGCCTTGGCCCATGACCAGAATGTCCAGGCAACCGTAGCAGGCGAGCGTCCGTCTTACGACTTCCGCGGAAAACTCCGGACGCCGCAAATCGCCTTCGATTAGTAAACAGCGCCGCCCGTATTTCTCGACCATCGCCTTCGTCGCCAGCGCGTCTTCCCGCTCGTACAAGTAGACGATCGCCATGTCTGCGCCTTCCTTGGCGAAGCCGATCGCGACCGCGCGGCCGATGCCGCTGTCGCCGCCGTTGATGATGGCGACTTTGCCTGCCAGCTTACCGCTTCCCTTATAGGCGGGATTATCCGAGATTGGAGTCGGGTTCATCAAATATTCCAAACCCGGCTGCCTATCTTGATGCTGCGGAGGGAACGTCACCGGGACTGGACGACAATGCGTCTCGTAACCGTAATACGGGTACATCGGAATCATCTTGCATCCGCCACCTTCTGCTCAAGTCGTCGAAGCAGAATATTCAGCGGATGCCTATTCGGTTCCCTTTTTACCCTCTGATCGCCTTTGCCGCCGCATCCAGCGCATGAACGACCTTGTCACACCACGCATCGAATTCCGGGTCTTCTTGCTGCAGCTCTGGATGGGCCAGAATGTGGGCGACCGTCTTCTTGATCCCTTGGTCGAGACGCGTCGTCGCGACGAATTCGGGAACTAGCCGCTTCAGCTTCGCGTTGTCGAAGACGACGGAGTTGGCCTTGTCGCCTAGCAAGCCGCCGCGGTAGTCTTCCGTGCTGCATGCGGCGAGGAATTCCGAAGAGACGTGGACGGCATTGAGCTTAACGCCCAGCGCGTCGGCGATAATCTCGTAAATTTGGTTCCAAGTGACCGACTCGTCCGAAGTGATATGTACCGTCTCACCGAGCGCGTGAATGTTGCCCATCAAGCCGATGAAGCCTTTGGCAAAGTCGCTGTTGTGCGTCATCGTCCACAAAGACGTACCGTCGCCGTGAATGATGACCGGCTTGTTCTCCAGCATGCGCCGGGCAACCTGCCAAGTTCCTCTGCTACCGTGCACGCCTAGCGGAATCGAGCGTTCGTCGTACGTATGGCTCGGCCGGACGATCGTAACCGGGAAGCCTTGCTCGCGATATTGCTTGATGAGGTACTCTTCGCAGGCTATTTTGTTCCGGGAATATTCCCAGTATGGATTCGATAATGGCGTACCTTCGGTGATTCGATAGTCCGATAGCGGCGTCTGATAGGCGGATGCCGAGCTGATGAACATGAATTGCTTCGTTTTGCCTTGGAAAAGGCGATAATCCCGCTCCAGCTGCGCCGGCACGAACGCGATAAAATCGGCGACGACGTCGAACGACATCGACTCGATCAGCTTCGCCACGCGCTCCTCGTCGTTGATATCCGCTTGAACGACGCGTACGCCCGCAGGCAAATCATCGTTCCGGCTGCCGCGGTTAAGCAAGTACAATTCGCAGCCTTGCTTCGCCAATTGCTCCGTAATCGCCGAGCTGATAATGCCTGTTCCCCCGATAAAAAGAGCTTTCATTTCCGTGCACCTCCATGAGTTTGAGAACGACCGAGACGTCGGCCGCTCCATCAGCGGTTACCTATCCCTATTTTACCAATTCAGTTGAAGCTTGCGAGTATACTTTACGCCTTCGAGCCCGGTCGGATCTTTCTCCGCCTTGAAGCGGACGAATGATTCGGCAGCTTCCGAAGTTCTGACGCGAAGCGGCTTCGGATCGCTATGGACGACGTCCCATACGACATCGGCAACCGACTCCGACGTCTGCGGCACGGAATTGCGGCTATTGAAACCTTCGATATAACGCATCAGAACCGGCTTGTATTCATCGTCCAGAATACCGCCCGTCTTCTCGACCTGCGACATGACCGTACTGACGAAGCTCGTGGCGATCGCGCCCGGCTCAAGAAGCGTTATATCGATGTTGAAAGCGGGCTTATAGTAAGTCGCTAAGCTTTCGAGTAGACCTTCGACCGCGAATTTACTGGCGCAATAAATTTCGTTGAGCGGCTGTCCCACAAGCCCGCCGACGCTAGACGTCGCGATAATATGCCCGCCATCTCCCTTGCGAAGAAGCGGCAGCGCGGCGCGGATCGTATGCATGACGCCGTATACGTTCGTGTCGAACACGCGATGGATGTCCGCGAGATCCGCTTGCCCAAGCGCCCTCAAATAACCGAAGCCGGCATTGCAGAATAGGACGTCCAGACGTCCATGCTCGGCATCGATTCGGTCTACGACCGTCTGCAGAGCGGTCGGGTCGGTTACTTCCATCTCGACGAAATGCACATTCGCGTTGTCCGCGTACAGCTGCCTATCTCTTTCCGCATTCCGAGTGCCCGCGTATACGGTCCACCCTTCCCGTCCGAACTTCAGCGCCGTTGCCAGACCGATCCCGGACGATGCGCCGGTAATCGCAATGATTCGGTTCAAATGATCACCCGCTTCGAGAAATTAGGTTACCAGTCCTTACCTAATCATTATCCTCGATCGAATAGGCCATTACAATTGCGGACGATAGTACGGGTAATCTATTTTCTGTTGCACCTGTCGAGCGAATGCGACGTCCGTTAACGACTCGACGAGCAGCAAGCCTAGGTCGATCGAAGACGACGCGGCTCCTCCGGTGAACACGTCGCCGTCGCGAACGCAGCGTTCCCGAACGACCTCCGCGCAATAGGGGGCAAGCAAGTCATATGCCGACGGGTTAGTCGTTGCCCGCTTACCCTCTAGGAACCCGGCGGCGCCGAGCAGCAAAGCGCCGGTGCATACCGACGCTTTGAGCTTCGCGTCTCGCGCGGTCTTGATCCAGGCCATGAATGCGGCATCGAATCTAAGCTGTCTCGTAGGCATGCCGCCGGTTACGAAAACCAAGTCGTACCTGGACAAGTCCGGCAAAACGTGGTCGATGTTGATTTTAAGTCCGCGATCGTCCGTAATCCGGTCTTTGTTCGAACAGAAGTCCCATGACAAGTCCGGCTTAGCCCCGAGCACGAGCATCCACGGCAGCACCTCATGTACACCCGCCCAATCGAGCGTCGTCATTCCGTCGAACATCACGTAAGCCACTTTCATCATAGACACCTAGCCTCTCCTTATGGGCTGGAAAAACAAAAAGAAGCACCCGATCGCGACATTCGCGTTCGATTGCTTCGCCCAGGCGTACGGCCGTATCCGCTGCGTTCCCCCATGGTTATCCATGCTACGCCAGTTGCGCGCGGTGTAATTGTTAACGATAGTGTACATCCTTATTTTGGAACTGACAACGGTTGGATTTGTTTAATCACGTCTGTAGATCCGGCACGATTACGCGTACTGGTGAAGCCTATCGAGCGCGGTCGCCTGGTCCGGGAGGAAAAAGATTTGCGTGCCCTTGTTGCATTCGTATATGAAATCCTTCAGGCTTTTGCTGTCGTACGCGCCGAAATCTCCTACGATCGCCAGCTTCACTTGATAGGTCGTAAACTTTTGCAAAATATCGCCCGCAAGCTTCGTCTTGAGCTCAAAGAAATCTTCCGTGAAGCACGACTTTTCGATGAGCATTTTTGTGCAGTCCGCCGTGTATTGTACAGTAGCCATTAAATCCAATGCGTCTTGCACTTCGCCAATGACAATCTCGTCGCTTTCCACGATCGCTACTAAAGATGGTCCTCTTTGGTCAACCCTAATGTTCATCCGCAGCTCACCTCCCTTGGATTGTAACCTAACTAACAAAAGTTGAGAAACAATAAAATAATGAGTAGACTATAGGTATTAATAAGGGGGCGAAACCCGCATGACTAATCAAGCATCTTCATTCGAAATAGGAATCAGCACGTTTCTCGAAGCGACGCCGAACGCGACGGTCGGGAAGTCCATCACTCACGCCGAGCGGCTGCGCCAGGCCGTCGAGGAAATCGTGCTCGCCGATCAAGTCGGGCTAGACGTCTATGGCATAGGCGAACATCATCGGGCAGACTACGCGGGCACTTCGCCGGTCACCATACTCGCAGCGGCCGCTTCCGTGACGAAGCGGATCCGTCTCTCGAGCGCCGTTACGGTATTGTCCTCGGACGATCCGGTTCGCGTATACGAATCTTTCTCCACGTTGGACGGCTTGTCTAACGGTCGGGCGGAAATTATGGCGGGGCGCGGTTCGTTCATCGAATCGTTCCCGCTGTTCGGATATAGTCTGGACCATTACGACGAGTTGTTCGAGGAAAAGCTCGAGCTATTGCTCGCGATCCGCGCATCGGAAAAGGTCACCTGGCGCGGAGGCCATCGTGCGGCGATCAAAAACTTAGGCGTCTATCCGCGCTCCGTGCAGGAGCCGCTTCCGGTATGGATCGCCAGTGGCGGCAATCCGGAATCCGCCGTTCGCGCGGGGACGCTCGGATTGCCGATCGTGTTCGCCATCATCGGCGGCATGCCGGAGCGGTTCGCTCCGCTCGTCAACTTGTATAAGCAAGCCGCCGCGCGCGCAGGGCATGACGTCGCCAAGCTGCAGATTGCGACGCACTCCCACGGCTTCATTTCGGATACGACCGACCGAGCAGCCGACCTGTTCTTCCCGCACACGCAAGCCCATATGAACACGATCGGTCGCGAACGCGGATGGCCGCATTACGACCGCTCGGCGTTCGATGCCGCTCGCAGCATGCGCGGTGCGCTCTATGTCGGCGATCCCGAATACGTCGCCGAGAAAATCGTGCTGCTGCAGCGCAACCTAGGCATTACGCGGTTCTTCCTGCATGCCGACGTCAGCACGATGCCTCATAGCCAGCTGCTGCGCACCATCGAGCTGCTCGGCACCAAGGTCGCGCCGATCGTTCGCAAGGAGCTTGCTAAGGGATAAGCATCTCATCTCCTAATGTAACTATAGAGGCTGTCCCACAAGTCACCGAAAGGTGATTAAGGGCAGCCTCTACGCGTATGAGCATCGATTGATGGGGTAGGGGACTGACTCCACGGACACACGGGACGCTATTCTGACGAACAAGCCGTGTTTGGGCGACCTAGCGGACATAGAAGACGCTATTTTCCTCAAAACTCGTTAGAATACGGCGCTTGGGTGCTAATAAGGCTTCTGATATCCGCAACCAATGTTAAAACCGTTAATTGGCCAGGAATAGCGACTCGTGTGTCCGCTCCGATGTCAACGTGTTATTGGGTCATATCTACCTGCGCATCAATCAGTAGGCGGCCCGCTTCCAGCTTAGACAAATGGGTCAGGTCGGGCTTCTGCCCGTCCGGAAAATCGAGCTTCCCGAGCGCCTCCAACTGCGTCTTCGTTGCCGGCTCGGCTTGAAGGATCGCGTCGTAATTATCATGCGCGATTCGCTTCGCAACCTCCGGGTCCTCTTGGTTCAGTAAATCGACCATCCGGTACATCGATTCGATGGCCGCCGCCTCCTCGCCGTCCAGACCGTAGCCGGAGTCGGTGCTTAGCAGGAAACGATCCGAGAACTTCTTCATGACCGGCACGAAGTCTTCGAGCGTATTCCCGCTATCCGGATTCAAATCCGTGAAGCCCGCGAAGAAGTCGGCGTACAGATTCGGATGCGCCGCCATCAGCGCTTCAACGTTGGCCGGAGAATTGTAGGCATTAATGTGCCCGACTATGATAATCGTATCGGGATAGGCGTCGAGCGCTTCCTCCAGCTTCACGATAGGTTCCCCGGCCATTGGATCGATATGAAGCAGAACCGGAGCTTTATACTCCGCACATAATTCGTAGAGCTGCGGCAAAATGCCATCCATCGGATCGAATGCCTTCCAAGCCACCTTTGACACAACGGGAGAGTAGGTGGATGCTCCGACGATTTCGCCGATGCCGAAATAGCCTTGCTCCAGAAGACGCCGGGCGTCATCGATGGCGGACTTATCGTGGAGATCGATGCCGGAGAAATACGGAACGACGTGATCCGGATTTCCCACGTACGCTTCCCACGCCGCGGCGTCCGTAAGGACGGCGCTCGGTTCCGAGACGTCCCCGAACAGCACGACGCGGCTGACGGCATTTTGGTCCCACATGGACTGCTTTATCGCATAGGCAGAGCCGCTGGCGTCGTGATTATGAACGTCCGTCAGCCCCAGAGAGTGGTACTGCTCGACGAGTTGCTCTAATGTCTTCCGCTCGGGTGCCGCGGGTTCGGACGCTACTTCGATTGTCGCAGTTGGCGTTGAAGGCCCCACCGCCGGGGACGAGGACGGAGCCTTCGATCCGTCGCAGCCCGTTGCCAAGACGAGGAGAATCACGAGCACGAATGCAAAGCTTATGGCACGGCGCAGCTTGCGATAGGTCATTATACGCATAGTAGAGTCTCCTGATAGATAATAGGTGAGATCCTTTCTGTATTTCGCCTGTGCGTAATGCAACTAGCATGCCGCGGGACCGGAACTTTGCAGACGATAATTGTACGAAATACACTTGGCCAGGGCTCTGACGGGCTCCGTTGGGGGTTTCAATTGGCGTGTTTGGCTTTATCGATTTCGCGTGAAATTCGAGCTGCCACAGCATCAAGTTCCTCTTGCGCATCTTTCATGATGACATGAAGCACGATGCTGGCAGCGAACGAAATGGCCGCAAAAATGAAAAATACAACCGTATCTATTTTTCGCATCAATCGATCGGCAATGCCATAATGAATCAGCTCACCAAAGTTGCTCATTCCATAGAATATAAATGTCAAAATAGTAAACAAAACACCTAGCACAATTAAAATGATTTTTGCAAGACTTGTGCGCTCAAAATACATTCGAATCACCTCATTGCAATTATACAGCACCTAATAAAATTATCCTTAAAATTTCCATTAAATTAATTTGCGTCGACATCGAAATTAAAAAGAAAAATGGCGTGTCAAATTGGTTGTCAATTTGCACGCCATTTCGTGTGTCATATCCTGTTTTTGCTCTTCTTTGCCGTTAGGCGCTAGCGCCATTCAGCGCGGCTTGCAGGCTTTGCTGAAGCGTTACAATCTGCTGCTTCGCATCGATGATCTGGCCTTTGAGCGTTACGATCTGCTCCAGGTCCGCAACGCCGGTCGCCGTATCGCCGGCTTGTCTCGCCGCTTTGACTTGCATCCAAAGCGCTTGCTTCTGCGTGCGGACCGTCTCGATGCTCGCGCGCTCGGCTTTGATCTGCTGCGCCAAGCTCTTCAGCGTAGCCTTCAACGCCGCTTTCGCTTCCGCGGACAGCCCTGTGCGAGCCGCCTTGTTCGCATTATGCTGCTGAACGATTAGCGCGGTCAGCGTCTTCTGCTCCGCCCGCAAAGACGCGAGCTCGCTCTTCAGCGCAGCCGTCTGCGCCTTCCACTCGGCATGCTGCGTCTTCTTCGCCGACGCGCCGGACGCATCGGCGGTCGCGGCGAACGCGGATTGCGCCGTGCCGATCGTAAGCGCCAGTCCAAGCGCCGCTACGATGAACTTCTTCTTGCTCATTTTCTCTTCCCTCCTGCTTAGTGATAGATTGTTACTTCTTTCACTCTACAGGGAAAATGTATCAAAAGTTTGTCATCCGCGATCGAGGCAGCTCGATCCGCATCTCCATGCCTTTGCCCGGCTCCGAGCTCGCCTTGATCGTGCCGCCGTGCGCTTGGACAATGTGACGGGCGATCGTCAGCCCAAGCCCCGAGCCTCTCGAGGACCGGCTGGATTCGGCCTTGTACAGCCGATCGAACAGATGCGGCAGATGTTCGGGCTCCCCATGTGCCTATCGTCTATTTTCGCCCGTCCCACTCCGCATAGAACTGCTCCAAGTACGTCTCCATGAAGCGATGTCGCTCCGCCGCCAGCTCTTTACCCATCGACGTGTTCATTAAATCTTTAAGCTTCAACAGCTTCTCGTAAAAATGGTTAATCGCCGTATCGCGCCCCCCGCGGTAATCTTCCTGCGTCATGTTCTGTCGAGGCGGCAACTCCGGATCATGGATCGGACGCCCCTTCGCCCCGGAGTACGCGAACACGCGGGAAATTCCGACCGCGCCGATGGCATCGAGCCGATCGGCGTCCTGCACGACTTTACCCTCCGTCGTCCGCATCGGCGGCCGCGCGCCGCCTTTGAACGACATCGTGCCGATGATCTCGAGGATATGTACGGCGTCCGCCTCGCTCACTCCACAATTCGCAAGCCATTGCTCCAATTCCTGCTCGGCCGCCTTCGGGTCGTCGTTCAGCTTCTCGTCCGCCATGTCGTGCAAAAGCGCTGCCAGTTCGCAGACGAACGAATCCGCCCGCTCCGCTTGCGCGATCGTTCGCACCGTTCGCACGACGCGCTCGATATGCCACCAATCGTGCCCGCTGCTCTCTCGCTCGAGCTTAGCACGCACCCATTTTGCCGCGGCATCGATGATCCTTTTTTGCTCCGCCGTCCATTTCCCGTCCGTAAACGTCATCTCGTCTCTCCTCTACCTTTTGCCGGACAATCCATAAAAGAACATTTGGACCATGCCCTCGAGGAACTTATCCCGGTCCGCGCTCTTATCGGCCATATCCAGCAACGCTTCGTATTGGTTCATATAAATTTGAATGAATGCCAGTACGTTCTCGATCGAGACGTCCTCCGATATGACCCCGCTAGCCTGTCCCTCGCGAATGATCCGGACGGTTAACGGAATCGTTCTCTCCCTGTACATCGCTTCGATATATCGCGCCAGCTCGGCGTCTTCGGCCAGCATCTGCTTGATCAGGCCCGGCGGAAAATCCCGATATGCCGACTTCTCCAGATCGATAATGTGCGCGACCTTCTCCTTGAGCGAATGGCCTTCGTTCATATTGTCCTCGAAATCGCGAACCGCCTTGTCGAAGTAGTCGACGAACACCTCGCGCAGCAGCGCTTCTTTGCTTCCGAAGTAATTGTAGATCGTCACCTGGGACACTTCGGCGGCTTTGGAAATGTCGGCGATGCGAATTCCCTTAGGGTCCGTCGTCCGCATCATCTCCAGCGTCTTATGAAGGATTTTCTCCTTGATCCGATTAGCCCGCTTCTCGAATCCGTTCATTGCCGTTCACCCTAACTTTCGTAATTGACGATAACGCCTGCTGGGTATAGTATAGCATGTATAAAATATGAAATATATTAATATCCATATTTCATATCTCCAATGGGGAGGTACTGTTGGCCATGTTAGTCGTTAAGCAAGTGACGAAGACGTTCGCGGGCGGAAAAGGAATTTTCGACGTCTCCTTCGAGGTGAAGAAGGGCGAGGTATTCGGATTTCTAGGTCCGAACGGGGCCGGTAAATCGACGACGATCCGTCACATCATGGGTTTCATGAAGCCGGATCGGGGAACCGCACGGTGGGCGGACTGGACACTTGGAAGGAACAAGGGAAAGTACAGGCTTACGTCGGCTACCTGCCGGGGGAAATCGCTTTTTTCGACGGGATGACGGGCAAGTCGTTCCTCGATTTCATGGCGGATATGAGAGGACTGAAGGATCTTTCCAAGCGCACCCGCTTAATCGATCGGCTGCAGTTCGACGTAGGCACGCCCATTCGCAAAATGTCCAAAGGCATGAAGCAGAAGGTCGGACTCGTCGCCGCGTTCATGCATGAGCCTGAGCTGGTTATTTTGGATGAGCCGACCTCCGGCCTTGATCCGCTTATGCAGAAGGTGTTCATAGAGCTCGTGCTAGAGGAAAAAGCCCGGGGCACGACGTTCCTCATGTCCTCCCACAGCTTTCCGGAGATCGAGCGAACGTGCGACCGCGCCGCGATTATCAAAGACGGGGTCATCGTTGCCGTCAAAGATATCCACGAGCTGCAATCGATGCAGCGGAAGCTGTTCGAGGTTACGTTCGAGCTGGCGGCAGAAGCGCGCGCCTTCCTTGACTCCGGCCTGCCGATCGAGTCGCATGAAGGCAATCGCGTTAGAGTACCGTGCAAGGCAATTACGACAGGTTCGTAGCGGAGACTTCTAAATACAAGGTGCGAAGCATCGATATTTACACCCAAAACCTTGAAGACATCTTCATGAACTACTACGACCGGAAGGGGATCGCGCCATGAAGATGACGTTGTTCAAGCAGATGATGAAGGTGAACATGCGAGGCTTTCTGAACTACGCCTTCGGGTCTGCCTTCTACATCCTGCTCATGTTCTGGCTCTACCCGGGCATCGCGAAGAACGCGGAGGCGATCGATTCGGTCGTCGATTCCATGCCGGAAGGCGTCGGACGCGCATTCGGCCTGAACGGCTTCGGCAGCGCCGAGGCGTTTATCTCCGGCGAGTTTTACGGCCTCATTCTCGTCCTCATTCTGTCGATCGTGTGCGTCCAATTGGCTACTAAGCTCATGGCTAAGCTGGTCGATCAAGGTTCGATGGCTTATCTGCTATCCACGCCGACGACCAGGGGGCAGATCGCGTTCACGCAAGCGGCGGTGTTGACGACGGGGCTGTTTCTCATTCTCGCGGTCACGACGATCGCGGGGTTTGCGGGCAACGCATGGTTCCTTGGCGACGACTACGCGCTGGATACGACCAAGTTCATTCAGATGAACGCCGCCGCGTTCTTGCTCTTCTTCGCCGTCGGCGGCCTTTCGTTCCTCGTCTCGTCGCTCGCCAGCGACGAGAAAAAGGCGCTCGGCATCGCCGGCGCCATCACGTTCGGCTTCTTCAGCATGGACTTGCTCGGCAAGCTCAGCGTGCAGATCGAGTGGATCCGCAACGTCTCCGTATTCTCGTTGTACCGCCCGGCTGATATTATTAACGGCGATGCGCATATGACGGCTTCGTCCATCACGCTCGCGGCCATCGGACTGCTATCATTCAGTCTCGCGGTTGTGCTGTTCCGTAGACGGGACTTATCGTTATGAATACTGTAGTCAGCAAAAGACGGTGCCTCTGGGGCGAACCCAGAACACCGTCTTTTTTGATTTCGCCAATCCTGCCCTCATGAGGTGGACCACATAGCCTCTATTTCGATTTAAATAGCGATTTTATTGAATGACGCGGACATACACGGCCCTATTTGTGCTCAACACGCGATATTAGAGTGAATAGCGGTCGAATAAGTGCCGCTAGGTCCGCTTCGCGCTCTTTTCGTTACTAAATCGATAAATAGCGTCATCTGTGTCCGTTGTGGCTGGCTTTACGGCGAGTAGCCTCCCACTCGCGCCCCTCACTCCGCCCCGTCGATCGCGATCGTCCAATCGAACGGATCCTCCAGCTTACCGGTTTGAATGCCCGTTAACGTATCGTAGATGCGCGCGGACAGCTCTCCCGCGGAGCCGTTGCCGACCTTCATTCTCTCGCCATGCCAGCATAGCTCTCCAACCGGAGAAATGACGGCCGCCGTTCCCGTTCCGAAAATTTCCGTAAGCCGCCCCTCGCGATAGGCTTGAACGATCTCGTCGATCGTGATCGCTCTCTCCTCAAGCGGAACCTCCCAATGACGCAGCATCTGGATGACCGAATCGCGGGTCACGCCAGCCAGGAAGCTGCCGTTCAAAGCCGGAGTCACTACTTTATCGCCGATCCGGAAAAACACGTTCATGCTGCCGACTTCCTCCACGTACTTGCGCTGAACGCCGTCGAGCCACAGTACCTGGTCGCAACCTAGGCGCGCGGCCTCCTCTTGCGCCTTCAAGCTGGCGGCATAGTTGCCCGCCGTCTTGGCCGTGCCTACGCCACCTTCGACCGCGCGCACGTATTTCGACTCTACGAAGATGGAGATCGGCTTCATGCCTCCCGCGTAATACATGCCGACCGGCGACAGGATGATCATGAATTTATATTCGCGGGAAGGCGCTACGCCTAGCGCGGACTCGGTCGCGATGACGAACGGACGAATGTAGAGGGACGTGCCGGGCTCGTTAGGAATCCAATCCCGGTCGATCTTCACGAGCTGCTTCAGCCCTTCCAATACTATCTCTTCGTCCAACGTCGGCATGCTCAGGCGCTCGTTCGAGCGATTCAGCCTTTCCGCGTTCTTCCTCGGCCTGAAGAGAAGAATACGGCCATCCGCCGTCGGGTACGCCTTCAACCCCTCGAACACCGTCTGTCCGTAGTGGAACACTTTAGCCGACGGATCGAGCGTGATAGGTTGGTAAGGCACGATGCGCGGCTCATGCCAACCTCTGTCCGTGTCGTAATCCATAATAAACATGTGGTCGGTGTAATACTTGCCGAAACCGAGCTTATCGGCTGGCGGTCTAGCCTTTGGCGATTTCGTGAGTTCAATGGCGATCGGCGGAAGCATCTTCTCGTTCATCCCTCTCCTCATTCTGTTAGTTGAATCATAGCAATCGGTTAAGTATATTGGAAATATCTATTTGGTTCGATAAACATACCTTTTAAGTATAGTTGGGAGTGCTTCGGATGGACATGCGGCAGCTTCGATATTTTTTGGTAGTCGCCGAGGAAGGCCAAGTAACGAGCGCCGCCAAGCGGCTCAACATGGAGCAGCCCCCGCTCAGCCGGCAGATGAAGCTGCTGGAGCAGGAGCTGAACGTGGCGTTGTTCGATCGCAGCGGCAAACGGCTCACGCTAACGCATGCGGGAGAATTGCTGCGGCGAAGAGCCGAGCAGCTGCTCGGGCAGCTTCACGAGACGGTGCGGGAAGTGCAAGAGCTGGACGAAGGCATCCACGGCGTGCTCTCGGTCGGCTCCGTCGTCTCCTGCATCTCGTTGCTCCCGCAGCCGATTCAACGATTCCAGCAGCGCTATCCGAAGGTGACGTTCAAAATTAGTGAAGGAGATCATTTTCTTCTGGCGGAACAGCTGGAGAAACGCGCCATCGAGCTGGTCATCGCCAGACTTCCGTTCGAAGCGGCCCTCGATCCGGAGCCTTACGAGATCGTGGAGTTGGCGCCCGATCCGTTCGTCGCCATCCTTCCCGCTTCATGGGTTAAGGCCAAGACAGGACCGAATCGCAGCATTAGCATGCGCGAGGTGGCTCAGTATCCATTCATCACCCTCAAGACGGATCAGACGACCGGGATGCATGCCAAAGTGCTGCACGAATTCCACCAGTCGGGTCTGGAACCCCTTATTTTATGCGAATGCTCCAACGTTGCCATTATTATCGCGCTCGTCGCGGCGGGCATCGGGGCGACGATCCTGCCGAAGTCGGTCATCGCTTCGTTCCCTCTGGCGGACATCGCCGCGTGCGATATAGAGAATACGGACTTTCACTCCGAGATCGGACTAGTCTGGTTAAAAGACCGCTATCTGTCCAAGAGCGCGCGCGAGTTCATCGATATGTTCGTGCTGACCGAATCGTCGGGCAGTAAATAACCACTCGGACAGCATAGCCTACAACGGGGAGGGATGCCGATGCTTCATGGACGGGTCAGATCGTTCGACGAAGAACAAGGCTTCGGATGGATCGCGGTTGAGGTCGAAAACGATGTATGGGTACATTTTTCCGGTATCTATTATGATCCCGCGAGATTTCCTTCGGGGTTTAGATTTCTCGCAGCAGGACAGAAAGTCGCATTCGACCTTAGAGAGAATCCGCATTCGGTGGAACAGGCCCAGGTAGCTGCTTCCAATATTTCGGTGTATAATAGGGAATGTTCACTAGAAGAAAACGTTATCAATTGAATAACATTGGATACATACAACAAGGAGGCACCACCGTGAAGTTGACCATCGGAAAAAAGCTGCTTGGAGCATTCTTAGTTATTGCAATCTTGTTAGGCATTACAAGTTTAATCTCTTTGAACTACTTGAATAAAATAAACAAAGCGGATGCCGATCTGATTAACAGGCGTGCCGTAATCCTATCCAATGCCCAAGGCATTCAGTTAGAAGCGACCAAACAAGCCTCCGGCATTCACGGTTACCTCGTATCCAAAGAATCCGCGTTCAAAGATCAAGTGCAGAGCGCCCATATCCAGCTATCCGCGTATGTCATTCAAACCTTGATGCTGGCGCACCGGGCAGAAGATCAACAGAGGCTAAAAAACCTCGATGAACTCAATAAGCAATACAAAGCGAAAGCGGATCAATTGTTTCTGATGGTTCAGAACAACGAGAATGCCGCGAAGTTCTTGAATTACTACCAGATCGAAGTGCAACCGCTGGGCGACAAGCTCTTGCCGCTTGCGGACGACATCGCCTCGGGGCAAAAGCAACTAATGAAAGAAGGCAGCGCGAACAGCGCGTCGACCGTAGACACCGCCATTAAAGTCGTTACAGCGCTTAGCGCGATCGCTTTCGTGCTTGCCATCCTCATTGGCTATTTCGCTTCGCGCGCGATTTCGAAGCCGATCGTCGCCATGGAGTCGGTAGCCGGAAGGATCGCGACCGGCGATCTGTCCGCGGACAACATTCGCGTCAGAAGCACAGACGAGATCGGCGCGCTGGCAACGTCCTTCAACCAGATGAAGTCCAACCTTCGGGATCTCATCCAACAGGTAACCGTAAGCGCCCAGCAAGTGGCCACCTCTTCGGAAGAGCTGACCGCGAACGCGGAGCAGACGAGCCAAGCCTCGACGCTTATTACGGAGACGATCCAAGAAGTCGTCATGAGCTCCGAGAAACAAGCGCTTAGCGTGGAGGACAGCGTACGGGCGATGAACGAGATGTCTTCCGGCGTGCAGCAAATCGCCGCGAACGCGCAAATGGCTTCTTCCGTATCGATGCAGGCGGCACACAAGACGGTAGAAGGGAATGAAGCCATTCAATCGGCGCAAACGCAAATGTCCGCGATCGAATCTTCCTTCGGAGTGGTGGCCGGCGAAGTGCAACAGATGGGCAACTTGTCCGGCGAGATCGGTCAAATTATCAATGCCATTACCGACATCGCGTATCGGACCAATCTTCTCGCGCTTAACGCGGCCATCGAAGCAGCTAGAGCCGGCGAGCACGGTCGCGGATTCGCCGTCGTGGCGGGAGAAATTCGCAAATTGGCCGAGCAGTCTTCGCGCTCCGCTGAGCAAGTAACCGAGTTGATCGATCAGATCCGAGGAAGCATCGACAAAGCGGTTCAGTCCGTGGCAACCGGAACGACGGACATCCACACGGGCACTCAGGTCGTGCATACGGCGGGAAGCACGTTCGAGGAAATCAAAGCTTTCGTCAACCAGGTAGCGTCCCAAGTACAGGAAGTTTCCGCGGCTTCGCAGCAAATGTCCGCCAGCGCCGAGCAAGTCGTTCATGCCTTCGACGTCATTGTCGAAGGATCTCGCACGGTCGCTTCCGGCTCGCAGAACGTATCGGCGACGACGGAAGAACAGCTCGCTTCCATGGAGGAAATCACCTCCTCTGCGTCCTCGCTGTCCAAAATGTCCGAAGAGCTTCAAGCGCTCGTCGGCAAATTCAAAGTATAAGCTGGCACATACGGAAGCCCTCATTCGCCTAGTACAGGCAGATGAGGGCTTCTTCTATCCGCTAATAGTTGGCGATCAGCAAGCTGGAAATTCGGAACTCCGAGTAAGGCTCGTCGTCGTAATAGAATTCCAGGCGATGCGGTTTGATTTCCTTCTCCTTCAAGAGCGTACGGGATTCGATGTAATTCCCCCATCCCCCGCTGAAATCCGCGTTCAGATCGATTCGGGTCGTCCCATCGATCATGACGTAGGCTTGGGCGCCTTTGCCGACGAAGTTGAACCGGGCAAAGTTCACCGTGACGTACCCCGCCGTGACGTCTAGCACGAGCGGCTTGCCTTTGTCGGTCGCTTTCCAGCCGTCGCCCCATAATCCTGGGTCCGAGTAAGCTTCCCAGTCGCCCACGGACGCCGGAGTCAGGTTCTTATTATTGTCGACGGTCGCGTTCTCGTAGCCGTTGTCCGTAAGCGGGGCCGGCAACGTAAGATCCGGATCGCCGATCGTATCGAGCGAGGCTTGCACGCCGTCCAAGTAATGAACGATTAAATCCGCCGCCATCGCATGCCCGGTATCGTTCGGATGAACGTCGTCCGCCGCGATGTCGGACCAGCGCAGCTCACCAGCTTGAATTTTCGGCCATACCGCCTCCCTGTAGCTGATCGTCGGAATACCGTACTTGTCGTTAACCGGAGTAAAGTGCGACTGCCAGCTGTTGCCGGACCCGTTCATCATGTTCAAGTAGACGACGCCCGGCTTATTGGCCGACTTGAGCACTTTTCGGACAAGCCCCTCATAAGTTTCGGTAGACGTGGCGATGCCCATGTCGTTCACGCTGAATTCGATGACGACGAAATCCGGATTGGCCGCGAGCAAATCTTGGTCCACGCGATGCACGCCATAGAGCGAGCCGGTAGCTCCAATTCCCGCGTTAACGAACGTAATCCGGGATTCCGGAAAATGATCGATCCACCAATTGCGGATTAACGCCGCCCACGATTTGTTGTTCGCGTCGCTGGATAGGCTGCCCGCGGTAATCGACCCGCCGATGACGCCGACCGTGACGGGCTGTCCCGCTTTGGCTCTCTTCATGGCAGCGGCGATGCGCGCAGGCTCGCCTTTGGTCACAATCGAACGCTCGTAATAGAGCTGCTTGGGGTCCGTCGGCGCTTCGGATTGAGGCGGTGAGGACGCTGGCGGCTCCGTCGATGCCGCTTCCGTAGGCGGAGAGGAAGGGGTTGCCGAAGCGATAGTCGGAGAAGCATTCGGCTCATTATTCGCGCAGCCCGTTGCGATTATCGCAACGATGACGGCAAGGAGTAACGTTCTTCTTTTATGGCTCATTATTCGAAGCTCCCTAGGCTTATTTTCCTCAGCGTATCACCCGTTCTACCGGCGATCTACCTGTCTATTTGCACTTCGGAACCCTACGCTCTTCACCAACGATTGGCGATGTTGTAATCGATTTGGAGATGTACCGCGGAGGCCTTCCCGATAGTCTTTAAGGCGCTTGGATGAATAGGACAACCGCTATGCCCGATACGATGTAGAAGAACCGTCCCACCGGGGCCGGTTGATTCCGTACGTCATCCGGCATAAGGGGCGTGTGTGGGCATTGGAGATGATATATCCGTCATCGACGCGGGCAAAGTCATTAACGAGGGGACGGCTCGCGGACAAGTGACGGGCGGCATGAACATGGGGCTTAGTTGCGCCTCCCGAGAGGCTTTTTTATTCGACGATGCGGGAATCGTGCTCAATCCTCAGCTGCGTTCCTATAAGATTACCCGATTCGGAGAAACGCCTAAATACGTGGCGGAGTTCGTGGAGACGCCGTTCTTGGAAGGCCCCTACGGCGCGAGAGGCATATCGGAGCACGGCACGATCGGTAGCCGGTCCGAACGGCAGGCGCACGGTGGCGATCGGCGACATTCTTAACGGGGTTCCCCGCCTGCCTCGAGGAGAACTCCTCGTTCAGATCGTTACCGACAAGGCGTACGTCGATCTCCCCTATGTCACCGTCAAGAAAACGAAGATGGAGTATATCGACTATCCGATCGTCCGAATATGCGCTTTGCGCGCGTCGGATGGCATACGAACGGCTTTTAGCGGCGTCAGCGCCATTCCTTTCCGTTCGCATCGAATCGAGCAGGTGCTGAACGATACATCGGTCCCGCTGGAGCAGCGCGTGGATAACGCGATCCGAATGTGGCCCGTGCCGATCTTGGACGACATCCTAAGCTCTGCCGCCTATCGGACGTTCGTGTTGCAAGGCGCGTTAACGGAAGTTATGGAGAAGCTCGAGCTCGATCGGAGGGGCACATGACTAACCGGGGCGGAAGCGTAAAATGCGAAATGGAGCTGCTCGTTAACGGCGTACGCCAGCACGCCACGATCCGCTATGCGGACACGTTGTTGCGCATACTGCGCGAGCAACTGGGATTAACAGGGGCTAAGGCGGGCTGCGAAAACGGCGACTGCGGCGCTTGCACGGTTCTCGTCGGCGGCGTGCCGATCAAATCGTGCTTGATGCTTGCCATCGAAGCCCGCGGGGTAGCGATTACGACGATCGAAGGGCTGAAGGGCACGCCGATCCAGCAAGCTTTTATCGATAAGTTCGCGTTTCAATGCGGTTTCTGCACGTCGGGATTCATCATGGTATGCCATGCCTTGGTTAATACGCATCCGGATGCGGACGAGGATACGACGCGGCAATGGCTGCAATCTAACCTTTGCCGGTGCACGAGCTACGAGGAAATACGGAAAGCCGTCCGATCGGTGCTCGGCGATTGAGACGGGACGGGGCTATTCCTTGCCCGCATAGAAGAGCATGTAATTGCTTAGCTGCCCGCTCCAGTAAGACACCGTGTGCCCGCCGGGGCTAAGCACCCACTTCGCGTCGACGTTCATCGTCAGCAGCAGATCGTACAGGCTTTTATCCTTTTCCGCTAGCGCATCGTCTTCTCCGGCATCCAAGTAAACTTTCATGCCTTTCAGCTTATCCGCTGAAGCCAGCTTGAACGGGTCTCTCTCGTCTCGCCGCATCCCGGCCGCATAGAGCCAATCGCGTTGGTCCGTGAACTCGTCCGTCGGCGTGTAAGTCCAGATCGCCGCGCTGTGGGCGCCGATTTTGCTGAACAGCTCCGGATGCTTAAATCCCAAGTATAAAGCCGCGTATCCTCCCATGGATGCGCCGCCGACGTACCGGGCTTCCTTGGAGGCCTGCGTGCTGTAATGGCCATCTACATAGGAGATGACGTCTTGAATCAAATAATCCTCGTACGGACCGATGCTCACGCCTCCGGGGTCATGGCCTTCCCCGACCTTCGTATTCACGCCGAAGCTATTGCCGTAATCGGGCGATACGATGATAACGGGATGGATTCTGTCTTCTTGGATAAGCTGGTCCGCCACGGTATTGATGTTCAAATATGTGAACCAAGAGTCGTGATTGCCGCCGTAGCCATATAGCATATACAGCACGGGATACCGGACATCTTCGCTGTATCCGGGCGGCAAATAAACGGACAGATTCATCTCGCTACCAAGCGCTGCGCTGTGAAAGCTTACTTGATCGATCTGCGAGTGAGCCGTTATGACCGAGGGGGGCGTAGACGCGGACGGACTTGTACTCGGCGCGGGTGCAGCGATCGGCGATGCGGATAAGTTGGCTACGGAAAGCGAAGGTTCGCTAGTGCCCGAATTACATCCGCCAAGCGCAAAGAAGCTAATGATTCCAAACAAACCTGCTACGATTATGGCTTTCATGCGATGAATATCCCCCATGGGCAAAAATAAAAGGCACTTAGCGATCGCTAGGTGCCTTTAGTGTATGCGGTACTGGTTAGCTCAGAAAGATTGTAATTTCCCCGTGCGCAAATAGCAATAAAATTCGCCAACACCACCAGGCGCCGCAGGATTAGACGATTCGGTATACTCGCGCCTCATACGCCCGCAGATTCAACTCCGCGGAGGATCGGTTCGGCTCATCGTCGTAGTTGGCGACAATTAGATTCTCTTCGCTGCAACCGCGCAACGCTTCGGGAAGCTCGAACCGCGCATCGTCCGCCGAGAAGTTCAGCGCGACGAGCCACTTCTCGCCCTGCCACTCGCGCGTATACGCGTAAATTTGTTCATGCTCTTCCGCCACGATGTTGTAATCGCCGTAAATCATGATCGGATTCGCTTTGCGCAGCTTGATCAATCGCTGATAGTAACGGAAGATCGAGTCCGAATCCTGTAACGACTCTTCCGCGTT
The DNA here is from genome assembly GCF_042655785.1 of Cohnella yongneupensis. NCBI lineage: Bacteria > Bacillati > Bacillota > Bacilli > Caryophanales > Paenibacillaceae > Cohnella > Cohnella yongneupensis. The sequence continues at coordinate 43,086 of NZ_JBHSNC010000013.1, read as the reverse complement.
AATGCTGGCATAATTCGGATTAACCGCGATCCATGGCGTTCCGGTCGTGAACCCGGCTTGCGCGCTGCCGTCCCATTGCATCGGCGTGCGGGCGTTGTCCCGGCCTTTCGCATAGATGGACGCCATCACGCGATCGACGGGCTCGCCGCGATCCCGTACGGCTTCGCGATAGTAGTTGTGCGTCTCCACGTCCTTGTACTCTTCGATCGATCCGAATTGGACGTTCGTCATGCCGATTTCTTCGCCTTGATAAATGTATGGAGTACCCTGCAGCGTATGGAGGAACGTGGCCAGCATCTTGGCCGACGGCTTGCGGTATTCGGCGGAATCGCTCCCGAACCGCGACACCATGCGGGGCTGGTCATGGTTGTTTAAGTACAGGCTGTTCCAGCCTTTGCCGTTCAATCCGTACTGCCATTTGTTCGTGACGGCTTTCAGATCCGCCAAGCGCCAAGGCTTGACGTTCCACTTGCCTCCTTCGCCGGAGTCGATGTCCATCGTCTCGAATTGGAACACCACATTGACCTCGCGGCTTTCCGGGCTCGTGAACTTAACGGCTTCCTCGGGCGTCACACCGGGCATTTCGCCGACGGTCATCGCGTCGTATCGGGATAGAGCCCGCTCGTTCATCTCCCGCATATATTCGTGAATGCGCGGACCGCCCATGAAGAATTCCCCGCCCCACGCATAACGATCGTCTCCCGCGCTCGGCAGCCCGTCCGCTTTGGAGATGAAGTTGATGACGTCCATTCGGAATCCGTCGATTCCTTTGTCCAGCCAAAACTTCATCATCTTGTACACTTCTTCGCGCAGCTTAGGGTTCTCCCAATTGAGATCCGGTTGCTTCCTCGTGAACAGGTGCAAATAGTACTCGTCCGTCGCCTCGTCGTACTGCCATGCGGATCCCCCGAACACCGACACCCAGTTGTTCGGCTCTACCCCGTCCGCCTTGCCCGGCCTCCAAATATAATAATCGCGGTACGGATTGTCCTTGGACTTCCGCGATTCCTCGAACCAACGATGCTCGTCTGACGAATGGTTGACGACAAGATCCATAATGAGCTTGATTCCTCGCGCGTGCAGCCCTTCGAGCAAAGCTTCCCAATCTTCCATCGTGCCGAACTCGTCCATGATCGCTTCGTAATCGCTGATGTCGTAACCGTTGTCGTCGTTCGGCGATTGATAGACCGGGCTTAGCCACACGATGCCGATGCCCAGCTCTTTCAAATAATCGAGCTTGCCGATAATGCCCGGAATATCGCCGACGCCGTCCCCGTTGCTATCCTTGAAGCTTCGGGGGTAAATCTGATAGACGACTTCCTCTTGCCAGAACGCGCCTGTTGTCATTGCTTATCCGCTCCTTCCTCTCCAACCGTTACCGTACGCTTCTGCTCATGCGAGCGCACGATCGCCTCCAGCACTTGCTGGCTTTCGTAGCCGGCCATGAAGCCCGGCAATCCGTCGCTTGGCGAACCCGCCAACAATCTCGCGAAGTCCTCCCATTGCGACAGCTTAACGCTATGCGGTACGCTGAGACGCTTCTCGACCCGGCTTCCGGTCTCCCCGTCCTGATGAATCCAGACGACATGCTCCGGATCTTCCGTGCTGGCGCGGATCGTTCCGGCATCGCCATAGATCGAGATATCCAGCTGGTTGCCCGAGCCGATCGCGTTGCGCGTCGTCTGGAAGGTGCCTACCGCCCCGTTCTTCATGAGCGCATGGAAGCAGGCGAGATCGTCGACTTCTACTTGAACCGGTTCGCCGGTCGCGAGGCTCTTCCTCTCCTCGATGAGCGTAACTAATCTAGCAGCCAACTCCTCGAACGAACCGAACAAATAATGGGCCAAATCAATCATATGCGTGCCCAAGTCGCCTAATGTTCCGGTGCCCGTTGCCTTCTTATCGAACCGCCAGACGAACGGGACGTCGAACGCCGCGGAGCCCCATTCCTGCAAATACTGCACGGAGAAGTGCCGCACGTTGCCGATCTTACCCTCGCTGAGCAGCTTTCTAGCGAATCGGAAAGCCGGCGTATACCGATAGCCGAAGCCGATCATGGCGGGAACCGGAGTGTCCTTATATAGAGCCAGAAGCCGATCCGCCTCCTCCATCGTCATCGCGAACGGCTTCTCGGACAAGAACGGCTTGCCCGCTTGCAGGCACAGCTCCATAATTTCCGCATGCAGCGCGTTCGGCGTAATAGAGATGACCGTATCAACCTCGTCGTTCGCGATTAATTCGCGGTAATCGGCGAATCGCAACGACTCAGGGATATGTAGCTGATCCCCGGTCTTGGCCAGCGCGGCTTCCCGTACGTCGCAGATCGCCGTAATGTTCATGTGCGGCGCATGGTTTTTGAATCCGTTAATATGCGCGTTAGCCATGTCTCCGAGACCGATCAACCCGATTCGATTCGCGTTCGAAGCCATCATCGTACTCCTCCCGCCGAGGCAATCTTTTCGATCGGATCGACTCTGCCGTAGGAAACCGCCGCGCCTTGCGTCGGCGCTGCCCACGACACCGCATTGGAGATGACGCGAAGCACGTCCGGGTGGTAATACGTCGGGAACGTCTCGTGCCCAGGTCTGAAATAGAACAGCTTGCCTTTGCCCCGCCGATAGCAGCAGCCGCTGCGGAAGATTTCGCCCCCCTCGAACCAAGAGACGAATACGAGCTCGTCCGGCGCCGGAATTTCGAACCGCTCGCCGTACATTTCCTCCTGCGGAATTTCGATGTACTCTCCGATGCCATCGGCGATAGGATGCCCGTGTTCGATAACCCACAACCGTTCTTTTTCCCCGTCGTCCCGCCATTTCAGCGCGCCCGTCTTCGTCCCTAGCAAGCTCTGAAAAATTTTCGAGCCATGTCCGGAGTGAAGCACGATGAGCCCCATGCCGTCTAGCACCCTGCTCCGTACTTTCTCCACGATCTCGTCTTGGACTTCGTCGTGAGCCATGTGGCCCCACCAGATGAGCACGTCCGTATCGCGCAACGTCTCGTCCGATAGCCCGTGCTCGGGGTCGTCGAGAACCGCGGTTTTTACTTGTAACGCCTCATTTTTTATAAGATGGCTGGCAATCGCGTGATGAATGCCTTGCGGATAGATGCTTGCGACTTTTTCGTTCTGACGCTCATGCCGGTATTCGTTCCATACGGTAACTTTAAGAGTGGCCAATTCGATCGTCCTCCTAGGGTTTCGGCTTCCTCCCCAGTATAGGACGTGATACAATCGTGTGGAATGTCGGATAGAGACCGCGTTTGTACGATAGCGACTTTTATGCCGACGAAGGAGGCTGACGCGATTGCTCGCCGTGAACATGGATATCGTCCCCAAAATCCGCTTGATCGGATTCGTGTCCTATACAAGTCCGTGGATCCACTTCAAACGGAATACCGACGAGTACATCCTCTATTTCATCAAGAGCGGGGAGCTTCACCTTCGAGAGAACGGAACGGAGTACGTCTTGAAAAGAGGCGACGCGTTCCTGCTGGAGCCTAACCTAGACCATGAAGGAACCGCCAAGCACGCGTGCGATTATTATTACGTTCACTTTAGCCATGCCGATATCGAATCCCGGCCGATCGACGACATTCAAGCGCTCGCCAGACGGTTCATCCTCGAAGGCGTACAGGACGACGACGACCGGGATTTCAACATTTGTTATTTGAACAAGCATTTCACGCTGCAAGACAAGCCCGCCCTACAGCAAGCGTACCGCGCGATGCAAGAGTTGCTCGTGCTGTATTATCGCAAACGTTATAACCGCGCGCTCACCGGCCTGCGATTCGCCCAGCTACTGATCGAGCTGTCCCGGGAAAACTTGGTCTCAGAGCTTCGCAAAGCCGGCGGCAAGAGCACGAAGTCGTTCGTGAAGGTTAACGCGCTGCTCGAATATATTCACCATCATTACGTTGGCAAAATAGCGAGCCAAGACATCGAACAATCCTTCGCGAGCAACTTCGATTACTTGAACCGGATTTTCAAGCAAGCGACGGGCTACCCGATCGTCCAATACGTGAACAAAGTACGCGTGGATCGCGCCAAGGAATTAATTCAAACGACGAACCTCGGCATGGGCGAAATCGGCTACCTGACCGGCCTGAACGACCCTTATTACTTCAGCAAAGTATTCAAAAAATACGTCGGCGTATCCCCGCTCCAGTACCGGCAATCACTGGCGGGCGAGGAGCGCGTCGATGGCTGAGGATGCCTCGTTAAGGGCTTTTTTGACGTCTTCGCCCTCTACGAAAATACGCTCCATCGCGTCTTTGTACAATAGCTCGATGTCGTTCCATTGCGGGATCGCCGGGCGATAGAACGCCTTGTCGAGCCCATTGAGATAAGGCTCGATATACGGGTTGTTCGCGCCCGCCACGTTCGGCGCCCGCAAAGCTTCCGCGTTCGTCGGAATGAGTCCGGCTTTGAACATCGTCGCCTGCGTCTCCTTCCGCATCATCCAGCGGATGAACATCCAAGCCTCTTCCTTCACCTTCGTCCCCTTCGTCATGACGAGGCTTTCCCCGCCGATGACCGAGCCGTACATTCCGAGCGAAGGAAAAGGAACCGGAACGGTCGCTTGCATCAAATCGACGTCCAAGTTCGTCGAGTTGAGCAAAATGCTGTAATACCATGGCCCCTCGTCGATCATCAGCATCCGGCTGTCGGAATACACGTCCTTCCACAAGTCGCCCTTGTCATCCAGCAAGTGCGGATTCAGCACTCCCTCACGGTACAGCTGCAGCAGCGTCTTCACCGCATAAATGCTGGCCTCGCTATTCAAATACCCGTTCGTGGCCGTAAACTTTTCATCCGAAAGCTTCCCGCCCAGTCCGAAGAAATACGGCAAGCTGCCCCACATATCGATGCCCGTCATTCCGATGACGTCATGCTGCTCCCTCGCGAGCTCCACGACTTCCATCAACGATTTCGGAGTCGTCGCAAGACCGGCCTCGTCCAGCAACCGGCGATTAAAAATCGCGGCTTTCGTCGTAATGTTGAGCGGCAAGCCGTACACATGCTCCCCTACGCGGTTCGATTCAAGCATGCGCTCGCGCAGCTCCCGCGCGACTCCCCCGTAATCCGCGAACGGATCGAGCGGCACAAGCAGCCCCCGGCCCGCGAACCTCGATACCCAAGAATAATCGAGGCGGATTACGTCCGGCGTCTTGTCCGCCGCCGCCCGCGTCATTAGCGCGCCTAGATACTCTTGGTTCGACGCTTGCCGTACCGACTGGATGCGAATGCCCGGATTCGCTTGTTCGAACGCGGGAATGACTTCTTCCTCGAACACCCTCGTCTCCTCGTCGCTGTACGTGTGCCAGATGACGACGGTTTTGACGGGTTCGTCGTCCAGCTTGCGCACTTTGCTCTTGTCTTCGATAATGCCCGACTGCAAGCACCCCGTGAGCGTCAGCATTAAGAGCGCGAAAAGGGTAACTACCGCCCATGTCGGTCTCATTCTTGCGGCTCACCCCTTTCGGAGTCATACCGGCCGCCGTGCCCGTAGCGCATTCGATAATCGATCGGCGACAGGCCGCAGCTTTTCTTGAACAGCTTGCTGAAATACTTGACGTCGTTGAAGCCCGCTTGCTCGGCGATAACGTAGATTTTGAGATGCGATTCGGCGAGCAGCTCCTTCGCTTTCTCCAGGCGCAAATTGATCACGTAATCGATGAAGTTGTGGCCTGTCGTCTTTTTGAACAGCACGGAAAAATAATTCCGGCTCACGTGAACGGCGTCCGCCACCTGCTGCAGCGTGATCGTCTTCAGATCGTGCCTGCCGATATACTCGAGCGCCTTCTCGATCGGACTATGCTCGGCGTGCAGCTCGGGATCGTTCGGCGCCATACCACCTCGGGGTTCTGCCGCAAGCACATGCTCATGCGCCTCCTCGTCCAGCCGATCCTTGCATTTGCGAAGCGCGGCCAACAGCTCCTCCGGCTCCAGCGAATGCTTCAAAATATAGTCGACGACGCCCAGCTTCAGCCCTTCGCGTACGTACTCGAAGTCGTTATAGCTGCTCACGAGAATGACCTTGCAGGACGGCTTCAGCTTCATGACCTCGCGCGTGAGCGTCAGGCCGTCCATCATCGGCATCTTAATGTCCGTGATGACGATGTCCACGGGCTGCGACAGCATCGTGTCGAGCGCCACGACCCCGTTCGCGTACTCGCCGACCACTCGGAAGCCTTCCTTGTCCCAGTCGATCAACGCTTTGATGCCAAAACGGATGATCGGCTCGTCATCCACGATCATGACTTGAATCATGCCGTCTCACCCCCTGTCCCCGGCTTCGGGTACAAAATCATTTTGGCCGTCGTTCCGCCGCTAGCATGGCTGTATAAGGAAAGCTCGGAGCCGTGGTCGAAGTAAAGCTCGAGGCTCTCGTACACGTGCCGCAACCCTATGCCGGTATGGCCGTCCCGTACGGCGTCGCGGATCGATCGTTCGATCAAATGCTTCTCCGGCAAAATTCCGATCCCGTTGTCGCTCACCGTAATGACGACCGCCTCTTGCTCCATCCGCACCTCGATTTCGATCTCTCCGTCGATGTCGAGCGGAACGATGCCGTGGAAAATCGCGTTTTCCACGAGCGGCTGAATCATCATGCGCGGAATGAGGAAGGACACCGCGTCGGGGTCTAGCTTAAGGCTCAGCTTAAACAGCTTGCTATAGCGAAGCTCGAGAATAGCCAAATACTTCTCGATAATGTCCATCTCTTCCTCGATCGTGAAGAAGTGCCCCTTCTTGCCCATGTTCGCTTCCAGCAGCCGGATCAGCGACGAAATGCCTTCGAACGCTTTGCCCGATTGGCCGTGTTTGATAAGCCATCTTAGCGTGCCGAGCGTGTTGAACAGAAAATGCGGGTTGATCCGGTGCGTCACCGCGCGAAGCTCCGCGTCCTGCTTCTGCCGCTGCTCCGTCGACACCTGCTCCATTAGGCGGTCGATGTCGGCGATCATTCGGTTGAACTGGCGGCTCATGAGTCCGAACTCGTCGTTCGTGGACACGTCGGAGCGTATCGATAGATCGCCGAGCTGCACGAGCTTCATCTGCTTCGTCAGCTGCTTGATCGGGCGGGTAACTCTTCGGGCGATGAACAGCCCGATCGCTATACCGACTAACGTAAAGACGATGAAAGACAGCAAGATCTGGTTGTGGAGCGTGTCCAACTTGTCCGTTATTTCGTGTTCAGGCACGGTGCCGACGATCAGCCATCCGTTGCTGAGCCGTTGCTTCACCCCGTAATAGGCGGTCCCTTCGCTCTTGAACTCGAATTCTACCGACGGATTGCCGGTTATGTTATGGAGCAGGTCCGGATTAGCGACGACCGTGTTGATTAAGCCGCGGTCGGAATCCACCATAATCCGGCCGGCTTCGTCCACGACGATGAAGCCTCCGGTCTCTCCCAGCTTCATTCTCTCGATGTTGTCGAGAATTTTGCGGCCGTTTAGGTTAACGAGGATGTAGCCGATGCCGTTCATCGTCCGATAATCTTCGAGCACGCGCCCGATCGGCAGCACGAGCTCGGTGTTGTCGCCGCCCCCGCTGAACCGGTCCTCTTGAAGTGCTTTCCAGACCAATCCGCCTCTTTTCAGCTTCGCTTCTTTGACCCAATCCAGCTCCTCGAGGTTGTATTGCGACAGCTTCACCTTGGAGAACGTCCCGCTGCCCCAGCTGTTGTTCTGATCCTTAAGCACGTACACGATATTAATAAAAGAGCTCGTATAGACGAGATTGTTCAGAAAGCTCTTCAAATACTCCTCAGTGTCGAGCCAGGTTTTCAAGTCCTCGGGGCCCGGATTGCCTTGGCTGGCCACGAGCTTCTGGATGCGCAGGTCGTTCGAGATCAAATCCGCGACGTCGCTGCCGGCGTTGAGGATGAAGGATAGGGAATCGGCGGCCTGCTGCGCGATTTGCACGGACGATTCCCTTACGTTATGTTTCACCGTGCTGCCCGACACGAAATAGAAGGAAGCGCTCGTGAACAGCGTCGGCAACAAAATGACGACCACGAAAGCGACGATCATTTTGGTGGCAAAGCGGTTGAAAATACGTATGTTGCCGATCATCATGATGCGCCCCTCCATTTCTATTCCCCACAAAGTGACGATAAGCTTTGAAACCAAGTCCGATTACTTTGCGGGGACCCCAAGACTATTGTACAACAGCCTTACTCGCTTCCGATGGCGCACGCTCACCGACGCTATCCGATATTTTTTATCGGATACGCCGGTTACTAACAGGATTACAGCGATTATGCGATATTTTTAATCGTATAGGACGAAAACTCCACTCCAAATATCAAAATGGCATCTTTATCCGATATTTTATATCACATATAGGCGAACACAGTCGTATTGTCGTGGTTATGCGATATCTTTAATCGTATAAGGGTTCTGTTCCCCAATGAAAACCGGGAAAAGACATCGCCCGTTGGGCGATGTCTTCTCGTACCTATTATTTGCCGTTTGCCGCGCGCCATGCGTCGACTTGCTTCTGCGCTTCTTGGATGACTTTGTCCGAACCGGCCGCTTTCATCTTGTCGATGAACTTCGGCAGGTTTTTGTCCGGATCCATCTGGCCGGATTTGATGCCGTCCTCGAATTCCTTCTTCACGTTATCGATGGCGATCAGCTCGTTTTGAACCGGCGCCGAGTCGAAGACGAACCCGAACAGGCGGGATTGCTTCTGCGCGATCAGTTGGTTAAAGCTTTCGTAGTTCTTGTATTTGTTAGGATCTTCGCCTTGTCTCGTGTAGTTAAGCATTTGGTTGCCGATCTGCCACATGATGTCGTGATAGTAGCCGACCGAATCTTGCGATTTGCCGTCCGGCAGCGCGACTTGGCCGTCTTTGAGCACGTAGTGGGTGCCTTCGATGCCGAAGTTGAACAACGTCAGCAGCTTTTGATCCTTGTAGAACAGGTTCAGCAGCATCATCGCGCGGGCAGGATCTTCGGACGTTTTGGAGATCGTTTGCATCGTAGCTGTCAGTTTGCCCGTTTGCAGTCTGTCCGTATTAAGCGGCACTTGGATGATATCGATGCCGGTCTGAGCGCTGCGGCTTGGCATCGGCTTAGGCTCGCCGATGTTGGAGTCCGCTACGATTTCCATGTCCGCCATCGTCGCGAACGCTTTCTTCGCTTTGAACTTCTGCCAAATGTCGAGGCCTTGCGTCGTGCCGTCTTTGTTAATGTAGCCGGCTTGGAACCAATCGCGGGTCAGCGACGCCAGCTCCTTGAAGCGAGGCATGTCGTATTTCGACGTTACCGTAAAGTTCGATGCGTCCGTGTTTACGTCGATGCCGTAGCCGCCGGTTACTTCGTCCAGCGTGCTGGAGCCGAAATACGCGTCGAGCGGCCAAGCCGGTCCTACGAACGGCGTTACGCCCGGTTCGTTCTCCTTGATCGTCTTCAGCATCGGCTCCAAATCTTTGAGATTACCCGATTTCAGCACGCTGAGATCGAATTTGTATTTGTCCACGAGCTCTTTGTTGAACGCGATGCCTTGTTGGTTGCCGAGCTCTTGGTGCGTGTGGACGCCGTAAATTTTGCCTTGGCGGCGAGCCGCGTCGTGGTAGTCTTTCTCTACCGCCTCGATGTCCGGTCCGTATTGGGCCAGCAGATCGTCCAGCGGCAGAAGGCCGCCCTTGTTCACTTGCGTCTCGAAACCGAGCCAGCCGGCGGTGAAGAACAGGTCGAACTTATCGCCGGAAGCCATCATCAAGTTCGTCTTGTCGCCCCACGAACCCCAGTCGATCGGATTCAATTTGACTGTCATGTTCAAGTCCGGATACGTGCTTTTCAAATAATCGTTGATCGCGCCCTGAACGGCTGCATCGTCTTTTTGCGGAGCGTCCGGATATACCATAACGACTTCGTACGGATCAAGCGCTTTCGTCTCCGGGGTCGCGGACGCCGAAGGCTGCGCCGTCTCGGTTGCAGTCGGGGAAGCGCTTGGAGAAACGCCCGGCGAATTGCCCGCGGAATCGTTATTATTGTTCGAACAACCTGTCAAAGCGAGTCCTGCCACCAGCAAAGTCGATAACGCGAGGGTAGAGCCTTTACGTAATCTGGTCACTTGATTTCCCCCTAAGGAATGGATAATGGCTTTGCATCTATTACTAAATCGGCCAAGCATAAACGGTTGCCGGCGTCCCTAGGGATGGCGGTAGAGCGTTTATGTCGATTGTTATACAGAGATGGATAGGGTCGACTCCTATCAATCATGTATAATGCGAGTCCGAGTTTAGCCTTTCACGGCGCCTACGGTTAAACCTTTGACGAAGTACTTTTGCAAGAACGGGAACACGAGCGAGACCGGGATAATCGCCAGCATAGCCATCGCCATCCGGATCGACTCGAGCGGCGGAATGATGATCGCGGTTGAGCTGTAAGCTTTGTTCGCGATCGATTGCAGGAATAAGGCGTTCATCAACGTCTTGTTTAGGAAGTATTGCAACGTGAATAGCTTGTCGTTGTTGATGAACACCAAGCTCGTGAACCAATCGTTCCAATAGGACACCGTGACGAATAGTCCAATGGTCGCCAGCACGGGCAAGGACAGCGGCAGGATGATGCTGAAGTACGTCCGGTATTCGCTTGCGCCGTCGATCTGCGCGGAATCGATTAACGAAGGCGGAATGCTGTTCGTGAAAAACGTCCGCATGATGAAGATGTTGAAACCCCCGATAAGTCCGGGAATGATAAGCACCGCCAGCGTATCCTGCAGATGGAACATCCGCGTATAGACGAGATACCAAGGTAGCAAGCCTCCGCTGAACAGCATCGTGAAGAAGACGTAGAAGCTTAGAAAGCCTCCCAGCGGAAAGTCTTTGCGCGACAACGTGTAGGCCATCGCCGAAGTAGCGAACAAGCTGACCACCGTTCCGATGATCGTAACAAGGATCGACACCCCGAAAGCCCGGACGATCGTCTCGGCGTCATGCCGCAAGTAGCCATATGCCGTAAAGTCGAAATGGTTCGTCCAGAAGCGATAACCGTACGTGCTAATGTCATTCTCGCTCGTAAGCGACACCATGAAGATGAGCCATAACGGGATCAAGCACGCCAAGCTGAAGAGAATCAAGACTAGCAGTATGAGCGGGTTCGTGCGGTTCTTCGTAGCCATATTCTCCTCCTAGAACAATGCGTTATCTTTGCTGAAGCGTTTGACGATGCGGTTCACCGAGATGACCAAGACGAAGCCTACGACGCTTTGCAGCAATCCCGCCGCGGAAGCAAGGCCGGTATCTCCGGTTACCAATAACGCGTTGTATACGTAAGTGTCGATAACCTCGGTCGTGCTCTTCAGCATGCCGGAAGCCATCGTCGCTTGGTAGAACAGTCCGAAGTCGGCATTGAAAATCCGGCCGATGGCCAGCAGCGTTAACGTGACGATCACCGGCATGATGAGGGGGATCGTGATCTTGGTCATTTGCTTCCACTTGCCGGCCCCGTCGATTCTCGCGGCCTCGTAATACTCTTGATCGATGCCGACGATCGCGGCCAAATACACGACCGCTAAATACCCGACGGATTTCCACGTGTTCACGATCGTTAGGATATAAGGCCAATATTGCGGAGAAGCATACCAGGCTACCGTCTCGCGGCCCATCGGCTCCAGAATCGACTTGTTGACGAACCCGAGCTCCGGATTAAGGAAGCCGTACACGACGTACCCGACGATAACCATCGAGATGAAGTGCGGCAGCAGCATCGTGCTCTGAAAAAACTTGGACATGACCCGATTTTTCACGTCGTTGAGCAGCACAGCCAACAGGACGGCGAGCACGGTGTTGATAGCGAGGAACGTGAAATTGTACAGCAGCGTGTGCTTAATGATCATCCAAGCGTCATTAGAGGCGAACATGAACTTGAAGTTGTCGAATCCGACCCAGTCGCTGCCTAAGATGCCCTTCGAGTAGTTCAAGTTTTTGAAGGCTAGGAATATGCCGAACATCGGCAAGTAGTTGTTAACGAGCAGCAGCAGAAAAGCGGGCAAAGCCAGAACGAATAGCGCGCGATACTTCCATAGCTTCTGAAGCGTCGCCCCCGGCGGCTTGGTGCGGGCGATCGGCGCCGTTGTAGCGGATAGTTTACTCGTAGCCATGGGATGCTCCTTTTGCGTTGATACCTTCATTATGTGGAGGATCGCCCCGCCATGAAACCGCTTTATATTCGATGTTGGTGTACTATATCAAGCACAATAACCGCCTCGAGGGCGGGATGGTGTAATTTATTAAGGAGTTTTGTCTGCGCAGGATAGGAATGCACTTTATTCCGCTTTCAAAGGAACCATTTTGTTGCAAATCTATCCTGTATTGGTCTCGGCGGCGAACTTACAATGAGGGGGAAAAGAGGAAAGGAGGCGGGCATCGGGAGCGAGCGGCATAGCAGGTAGGGAGAAAATACTGCAATCCAAGAGCGAAGGAGACTTGAAATGGTGAAAAAATCAAGGATCGGATTGTTCGTTACCGCGTTATTGCTCGTACTGGCGTTGATCGTGCCCGCCGGCTCCCCGCGAGAGGCGGAGGCCGCTCCGGCTTTCGCCAAAGGGGCGGACATTAGCTGGGTTCCGGGCATGGAAGCCCAAGGTTACAAGTGGAAAGACAAGAACGGCGTACAGCGGGATATCATCGATATTTTGAAAAACGACTATCAGATCAACTCCGTCCGAATCCGCGTCTTCGTCAACCCTTCGAGCAATTACGGCAACGGATATCTGAACAAGGACCGCGCGGCCGCTCTGGCGCTGCGGGCGAAGAACGCCGGTATGAGCGTTATGCTTACGCTGCACTACAGCGACTCCTGGGCGGATCCCGGCAAACAAACTAAACCCGCCGCTTGGGTGGGCTATACGTTCCAGCAGCTAATGGATGCCGTCTACAACTACACCCGGGACGTCATGACCACGATGCAGAGCAAAGGCGTCACGCCCGACTGGGTACAGATCGGCAACGAGACGAACGACGGCATGCTCTGGAACGACGGCAAAGCGTCGCTTAACATGAAAAACTACGCTTGGCTCGTCAACACGGGCAATAACGCCGTAAAGTCGATTTCGAGCAGCACGAAGACGATCGTCCACTTGGCGAACGGTTACGATAACTCCGTGTTCGTATGGAACATCGGAGGGCTGGTCGCGAACGGGGCGACGTTCGATATCATCGGCATGTCGCTGTACCCGTCGACCTCCGATTGGTCGACGAAGGTGACGCAGACGATCAGCAACGCCAACAATATGATTTCCCGCTACGGCAAGCCGGTCATGATCACCGAGATCGGCATGGCCTACAATTCGCCGTCCACCGCGAAGAGCTTCGTCTCCGACATTAAGACGAAGATCCGGAACATCTCCGGCGGCAAAGGCCTCGGCGTCTTCTACTGGGAGCCCGAAGCGACGCCGGGTTACAACGGCGGATACAACTTGGGAGCTTGGCAGGCGGACATGAAGCCGACGATCGCGTTGGAAGGGTTCTTGAACTAAGGTTGGCGCTTATGCCCCGGGCTTGTGCTAGGTGAAATACCTGCATTAGTGCAGGTATTTCCTTCACCATGGGGTCACTCACCGGAATACCTGCATTAGCCCATAGCTTCAAGTGCCGGTTGCCAAGTCCGACACCGTTTCCCTCCCGCTTGGAAGAACGATCTAGTTATTACCAGTGTACATGTACAGGTTATCCGCATAGACCAGCTTCGCGTTCGCGGCAGCCGCACCCTCCAGAATGCCGTTCGTAATCGCGGGAAAGCGCTTAGGCCAATTCAAGTACCCCGGTTGCGCGCAATGATAGACGACGGCGGCTTCTTCGCAAATCGCGATCGATTCGGCCGCGTTGGACGCGTCGCCCCGGATGACGCGGACATTATTTTCTCCCTGCAGACGACCGCTTCGATTCACCATACGAATGTCTTGCACGCCTCTTCTTCTCAATTCGCGCATGTCGGCCATGCCGACCGGTCCGGTACCGAAAATCACGTGAGCATTGTTAACCACACGATACGGTCTCACGTAACGGGAGAGTCAAGCGCGAAAACAAAAAAAGATCTCCAGTCCGCGAAAGACTGGAGATCTTGCTATCCAAAGCCTATTACTTGAAGAAAACTTTGTCTTCGTTATACTTGGCTTTGCCTTCGTTAATGATGAACGTCTCGTAAATCTCTCTGTAGACCGGATTTTCGACGTGGCACACTTCGATCTTCGTCACTTCATCCCTATGGTTCTTGATCGGGGATACGGAGTCTTCGAAATGCTTCTTGATTCTCGGTCTAAGCTTTCTTGCCTTCCCTACGAACAGCAGCTCGTCTTGGGCGTTGTAGAACATGAAGATTCCGCCGACTTCTCTCGAAATCAAGTGAAACTCCGTAAATCCGTAGATGTTGCTTTCTTGGGGATCGATTTTTTTGGTAATGGTGACATCGGGCGTAGGGGGTTTAATCAGTATCATCGCAGGTCCAGTCCTCTTTCCGTATGGAAACTAAGTTTTAACTATCTTATCACACGAATGCCCGGATTCTCTAACCTTATACCTGTTAACCTTGTTAATGGCGTTTGTTCCGAGTAAGCGTGGCGGTTCCCAACATTGAAACCGTCGGTCGCGTATGCCACAATAGTAAGGATGCATCCGCGCATCATCCCATCATTCGATTTCCATTACGGAGGTACATACTCATGAGAACGATAAAGCTAGGCACAAGCACGTTAGACGTGCCCGTCGTCGCGGTCGGCTGCATGCGCATCAACTCGTTGGACAAGCCGCAAGCCGAACGTTTCGTGCGGACCGCGCTTGATCTGGGCGCGAACTTCTTCGAGCACGCGGACATTTACGGAACGGGCAAATGCGAGGAAATTTTCGCCGACGCGATCCAAATGAGCCCGAGCGTGCGCGACCAAGTCATTTTGCAATCGAAATGCGGCATTCGTCCGGACAAAGGCATGTTCGACTTCTCCAAGGAGCACATCCTTACCTCGGTAGACGCCATTCTTAAGCGGCTTAGAACCGACTACTTGGACGTTCTGCTCTTGCACCGTCCGGATACGCTCGTCGAGCCGGAAGAAGTAGCAGCGGCATTCGATCAATTGGAGAGCTCGGGCAAAGTCCGTCACTTCGGTGTGTCCAACCAAAATCCGATGCAAATCGAGTTGCTCAAAAAATCCGTGAAGCAACCGCTCGTAGCTAACCAACTGCAGCTTAGCATCACGAACGCCACGATGATCTCGCAAGGCTTCAACGTCAACATGGAGAACGGCGCAGCCGTTAACCGCGACGGCAGTATTCTCGACTACTGCAGACTGAACGACATTACGATCCAGCCTTGGTCGCCGTTCCAATACGGTTTCTTCGAAGGCGTGTTCCTCGGCAACAATGAGAAGTTCCCGGAGCTTAACAAGACGATCGACGAGATCGCGGCAAAATACGGCGTAAGCAACACTACGATCGCCGTCGCTTGGCTGCTTCGCCATCCGGCAAACATGCAGCCGGTCATCGGCACGATGAACATCGAGCGCCTGCAGGATTGCTGCAAAGCGGCCGATATTCGCCTGACGCGCGAAGAGTGGTATAGCATCTTCCGCTCTGCGGGCAACATTCTTCCATAAGTCGCGACTAAGCACCCCTTGCGGGTGCTTTTTTTATCTCGGCTTAAGCTGAACTTAAGAAACTTCGTGTAGGATCAAGTTATCGTGGCCAAAAAAGGGGATAGCGCACACCATGCAGCCGAGCGACGAACAACTTGATGCTTTTCCGACGATCGAGACGAACACGTTACGGTTGCGACAAATCACGACCCGTGACGCGGGCGATCTCTACGGCTTTTACAGCGGTCGGGATTTCACGAAATATTTGGATTGGGACGGTCCGTCGTCGATTGACGAATGTATCGGCATGATCAATCATTGGAATGAACGCTTCCAGCATAACCTGTTGATCCCCTGGGGAATTTCGACCCGATATAGCCCCATCCTCATCGGTACGATCATGGTTATGCCTATGAAAGGCACTTTCGCGGACGTTCCGCGTTTCCCTCTCACCTTGTCTTACGACCTGCGGGAAGAATATTGGAACTCGGGGGTTATGACCGAGGGGCTCACGGCCGCATTGGACTATACGAAGCAACATCTTGGACCGCATCGGATTCAAGCCGAAGTCGTTCCGGAGAACGTAGCGTCGCTAAAGCTGCTGCAGAAGCTCGGCTTCCAACAGGAAGGCTTGCTGAAACACTACTTAATGCACGAAGTAACCCATAAGTTTCTGAATATCGCCTTGCTAGCCTTGCTGGTGAATTAACCCGAAGTAGAGCCCGAATTAGCGCACCCGCGCTACTTTCGGGCTCTTTTTCATTGGGGTCCGGGTTTCTGCTAGGATTCCGATTCGATTCCTTTGAATGTTACCGGCTTTTTCCGCATCCGCCCGACCGGCTAACGGCTGCAGAAGACCTTATTTTGCGGAAAACGCGGCTCTGGAATTTCTAACGGAACTGGGAGACGCTATCCGGAGCCGCAAGGCACTCCAACACCAATTAATGCTCCATTAAGGTCGCTCAGTTCCGTTAGCTTCTGAAATAGTCGATTTGGGGCCGAATAACGGCTTCTGCTTCCGTTACAACCGGCGGGTTGAGCGGTATTCCCACCTAACCGCATCATTCCGGCGGACCGATGGTCACTCGTTTCCCGTCGAACGACAAAACCGCTTTACCATCTACGTTCATCGATTCGAGGAACGCCTTCGGAATTTGCAAGCGGCCGATTCTGAAACAATTCTGAGTGTTTTTCGCCTTCACACCTTTGTTGACATCCAACAGTTTACAGGGCGGTAAATCTGCATATTTATTTAATCAATTGTGAAAATTATACGGAATGTTTGCATTTTTACGTTGATTATTTGTCTTTTTCTGATACTATGTTATCTATACTCTCATGGGATAGTTCGTGCCAGACGCACGATGCTATCGTTTTACGACTACATTATAGGAAGAGGACGAGAATCAGATGACCACAAGCGTTCAAAAAGTTCTACAAGACAGCCTGCAAGTCGCAAAAGCGTACGTGAACGAAGTTTACGAGACGGTCAAAAAACGCAACCCTGGCGAGAACGAGTTCCACCAAGCGGTAAAAGAAATTTTCGATTCCCTCGTACCTGTTTTCGCAAAACACCCGAAATATATGAAAAACGGCATTTTGGAGCGTATTTCCGAGCCCGAGCGCATCGTTTCGTTCCGCGTACCTTGGGTAGACGACCAAGGCAAAGTGCGCGTCAACCGCGGTTTCCGCGTTCAATTCAACAGCGCGATCGGACCTTACAAAGGCGGCCTTCGCTTCCACCCGTCCGTTAACGCAAGCATTATCAAGTTCCTCGGCTTCGAGCAAATTTTCAAAAACTCTTTGACCGGCCAACCGATCGGCGGCGGCAAAGGCGGATCGGACTTCGACCCTAAAGGCAAATCCGATGCCGAAGTGATGAGATTTACCCAAAGCTTCATGACCGAGCTTTGCAAATATATCGGACCTGACGTAGACGTACCTGCCGGCGATATCGGCGTAGGCGCACGCGAAATCGGCTACATGTTCGGCCAATACAAACGCATCCGCGGCGGCTTCGAAGCCGGCGTATTGACGGGTAAAGGCATCGGCTACGGCGGCAGCTTGACCCGCACGGAAGCAACCGGCTACGGCTGCGTTTACTTCGTGGAAGAGATGCTGAAGGACCAAGGCAAACACTTCAAAGGAAGCACGGTCGTCGTGTCCGGCTCCGGCAACGTATCGATCTACGCGATGAAGAAAGCTATGGAGCTCGGCGCTAAAGTCGTGGCTTGCTCCGATTCCAACGGCTACATCTACGACAAGCACGGCATCGATTTGAATACGGTTATTCAACTGAAAGAAGTCGACAGAAAACGGATTTCCGAATACGTCAAAGAACATCCGACAGCGGAATATCATGAAGGCTGCACCGGAATCTGGACGATTCCTTGCGATATCGCCCTTCCATGCGCTACGCAAAACGAGATCGACGAAGAATCGGCTAAAATTCTCGTCGCTAACGGCGTCAAAGCGATCGGCGAAGGCGCGAACATGCCGTCCACGCTCGAAGCGATCGACGTGTTCTTGAACAACAAAGTGCTGTTCGGACCGGCCAAAGCGGCTAACGCCGGCGGCGTATCCGTATCCGCGCTCGAAATGTCCCAGAACAGCATGAGACTGGCTTGGACGTTCGAAGAAGTCGATGCGAAGTTGCACGAGATCATGACGAACATCTACCGCAACAGCGTGCAAGCGGCCGCGGAATACGGCCACCCGGGCAACCTGGTCGTCGGCGCCAACATCGCGGGCTTCCTCAAAGTCGCGGACGCCATGCTTGTTCACGGCGTTATCTAAACGTTATCGTTCTAACAAACAAAGGGCACCCCAGCGAGGGGTGCCCTTTGTTTGTTCTGATATCTAGACAAGCAAGTAGGACGAGATGGATTGTTGCACAATGGCGATTTGTTTATCTAATTCAACCCACAAATGCGAGGACAAGATTTCATTATCATTCTCAAGCTCTTGCTGGAACATCGACGCTAAGTCCGACAACTCCATGGCACCAAGAACCGCGGCAACTCCTTTTAGAGAATGCGCTCTCCTTATCGCTTCCTTGTGATCTCCCGACGCCATCGCAAGACCTATGTTGTATGAGCCCTTTTGGTGCTGAATCATAAACTTCTGAAGGAGCTGCCGATATAAGTCCTTATTGTCACCTAATCGGTATAAAGCCTCTTCTACATGCAACCCTTGATAAGAGGAGGATGTTGCATCGGATGCCGTGGCCGCTTCATCCGTAGCCAACGCTATTTCGCGAGGATGTTGTACATAACGTTGAAGGACACTGTAGAGCTGGAGGGGATCAAACGGCTTAGTCACGTAACCGTTCATGCCGGCCGCTAACACTTGCTCTTCTACGCCGACCATTGCATCGGCCGTCATGGCGATAATCGGAATATCCTTCATATTCTCGCGCATTCGAATCTGTCTCGTTGCCTCGAAGCCATCCATGACAGGCATTTGCAAATCCATGATAATGGCATCGAATCGTTCCTGCTCAATCCATTTCAACGATTCCAACCCATTGTCCGCGACTGTCACCTTTATCCCCATCTCCTTCAATATTTCCTTGGCGACCAATTGGTTAATTTCGTTATCTTCGACTATTAGAATAGAAGTATTGTGCAGATCCGCAGATTTGTCTTGCTGTTCGGGGTTATTGAGACTAAGCTTTCGAGTTTCGATTTGCGGATGCAGTAAAGAGAGCAATTCATTAAACAACTGCGATTGACTGATTGGATAAAATAGCACCTTCGTGAAGGTATCGGACTGAATTTTCGCTTGAAGCTCCAATTCTCGGTATGCGCTAATCAGTACGATCACTTGCAGCGGAACCGCTGGGTACTGTTCTTTAATCCGCTCGGCCAGACGCTCTATATCTGAATTTCCTAGACTCCAGTCGATCATAATGAGATCGAATCGTCCATGCTGACGAATTTGACGAATCGCTTCTTCCTCGGAATGCGATACATGTACGATGAATTTAAACTGCTGCAGCTGATTTTTAAGCACTTGCAGCATACTTTCATCATCGAAAATGAGCAAGACTCGCATAAATTTCATATTTTTATACTCGCTCAACGTTGCTTGGCTTGCAACGAAGGGTACATCAAATGAGAAACAGCTCCCTATTCCAACCTGGCTTGAAGCCACAAGAGTGCCGCCCATTGCTTCTACAATACTTTTACTAATGGCTAGTCCAAGCCCTGTTCCGCCGTATTTACGGGTATTCGACATGTCTAGTTGGGTGAATTCTTGGAATAACAAATTCAGTTGCTCCTCCGTCATCCCTATTCCGGTGTCCTGGACACGGAATAAGAGTGTAAAGGCTCCATCATTATTCCCCTTTACATCCAGCGAAACGGTTACCTCGCCCTTATCCGTAAACTTCAGCGCATTGTTGACTAGATTAAGCAAGACCTGTTTAAGCCGGAAAGGATCTCCTATGAACATCTCAGGGACACGTGGATCTATGGAGACGTGAAGCTTTATCCCTTTCTCATACGCTTTCAAGCTGACAATGTTGAAGATGTCGTCGATAACCTCGAAAATATCGAAATCGATTTTTTCCAGCTCCATTTTACCTGCTTCGATCTTGGAGAAATCCAAAATATCGTTGACTTGATTCAGCAAAGTTTTGGCGGACACGATGGACTTGTCTACAAAGCCCATCTGTACATCCGATAAGCTAGTTTGCCGCAACAAATAATTGAGCCCCATAATAGCGTTGATCGGAGTACGGATTTCGTGGTTCATGTTCGCCAGAAACGAGCTTTTAGCTTTGTTGGCCGATTCCGCTGCTTCCTTGGCAGCAACTAGGGCGTTGGAAGATTTCCTTAGCAGCAAGTACAGTTGATTAATTTCATAAAGGAGAAATATAAGCACGATGGCCGCATTCATAAAGCTGTTAAATATGGCTGCATACCAACCAAGGGTAAACCGGCCCCCCGAGAGAGCATTCAAGAAAACGTTAAGAAACGAGGCCAATACCGCAAGAGATAGGAAGAGGCTCGCAACGGTTTTGCCTTTGTGAATAAGGACTATCCCTATGAAAGAAATAAAGCTGATTCCCAGGACGATCGGAGCTAAGGCATAGCGGTAAAAATTCGTTCTTGTTCCGTTAGCGGTAAAGACGTATGGAAGCAGCGAGTCCGCGTTTATGGCAACGATTCCTAATGCAATGACAACTAACGGGATCGTGATTAATAAGTATTTTTCTAGCCTCCCGGCTTGTCGATCGTCCTTTAATTGCTCATCTTTACGAAAATGAACGGCCAAGTATCCGCACATCAGGAGTGAAAAGCCCAAGCTCCAAAAAATGTAGAGCCAACCAGAGGTTTGCGTTCCCACACGAAGCAAGCCGGGAAAAATACCCGGAAACGTTAGAATGGCTGGAATTAAAATTAATGAAGAATAAAGGTAAGCCCCGGATAGGATAAGATTCGAAAGATGGTTATGGGAGCGATATTGATTCAATAAAATAATGGCCGTTACTAAATCGAAGCATGCGACTGCCGCATACATAATGAGCACAAAAGAAGGACTGGGAGTAAGTCCGATACTACCGAACGGAATCGTCAAACCGGCAATCACAAAATACAAAAGGATTAAAACGAGGAAAGTTGTTCTTTGAATTCGCGTTGATTGGTGGCTGGACAGAGTCCAAGAATAAGTTGTATTCGTCTCCGGAATAGTCAACGCCTGATCTCCCCTGTTGTCTAGTCTGCAACACCGTTATCCGGTTACAAAAATATCGATTGTAATGTACCATTCGACAAATACCGATTCTTTCCTTTAATATTTCCATATTATATAAGCATTCATGAACCTTTGTAGTACCATCTTGGACATTTGTTTCACCTTAGACCGCCGGGAGAACACCGGCGGTCTTTGTTCGTTTTCGTCGGTGTCACAGATCCACTCGGTTAATCGTCCTATTACCATCAGAACCGAGAGGATGGATGGATATGGAACAAAACAAGGAAGTAGCACCATGGGACGTTGTCGTGATCGGCGCCGGGATCGCCGGGCTAACGGCTTCTATTTATTTGGCGAGGGCAGGACAGAAGGTGCTGTTGCTAGACAAAGGCGCGCAGCCCGGAGGCAGGGCGGCGACGCAAGCCATCGCGGACGCCCGCGTAAACCTAGGTGCGCATGCGCTCTACAAGAGCACGCTCCCTATTCTGCGGGAAGTCGGCGTTACGCCGACCGGCGCGAGCCCGAAGCCGACGAGCGCGTTCGTATTTCGCGGCCTCGACGGCAAAGACGAGGCCGTTCCGTTCTTCAAGCTCTTGCTCGGCTCGTTCCTCAAGTGGTCGGAGAAAACCGAGCTGATTCGTTTCTACGCCGGCATTCGCAAGACTGATACTTCCGCGTTGAGCGACGTTAGCCTGCAATCGTATCTGGAAACCCATATTTCCAGCCCGCGA
Organism: Cohnella yongneupensis; assembly: GCF_042655785.1. Lineage (NCBI taxonomy): Bacteria > Bacillati > Bacillota > Bacilli > Caryophanales > Paenibacillaceae > Cohnella > Cohnella yongneupensis. The sequence goes on along the minus strand of NZ_JBHSNC010000013.1, from coordinate 21,078 downwards.
GTGCGAGATATCGCGCTTGCGCTAGTTCGCGTATCCACGTATTGCCATGCTCCTGCCTTACTAAGCGCCGGAGCCGTACTCGAGCAGCTCAAGCAAGCCCAGGTACTGTACGTCAACGAAGGCTGGCAGACCCTAGTGAACCAACTAACCGAGCAAGCCAAGCTAGCGGGCGTAACTATTCGTTCGCAAGTCTTAGCGCGCGAAATTGCCGGCGCCTATCCCCAGATGACGGTTATACTGAAAGACGGCGAGCGGCTTTCAGCGCGTCGCGTACTATCCACCGCCGGACCGGCGGACACGCTTGTCCTGCTTAATCCGGCGCTTCTGCCGGCGGAAGCCGCGAGCTACGAGCGGCTCGTTCCTGTTCGCGCGGCATGCCTCGATCTTGTCGTATCCGGCTTGCCGCAGCCGCGAACGAAATTCGCCTTAGGCGCAGATAGCCCGCTCTACTACTCCAACCATTCCGCCGTCGCTTCTTTCACCGATAATCCGAAGCACGCGGTCGTGCATCTTATGAAATACTTGTCGCCTACCCAAAACAGCGACGCCGCGCAGGATGAGCGCGAGCTGGAAAGCTTCCTCGACCTACTGCAACCTGGCTGGCGCGATTACGTGATCCAACGCCGTTACCTGCCGCGTATGCTCGTCTCGCATGCGATCGTAACGGCTGCCGACGGCGGCCTTGCGGGCAGACCCGGACCGATCGTCGAAGGCCGGACGGGTCTGTACGTCGCCGGCGATTGGGTCGGATCGGAGGGCATACTGCTCAATGCATCATTAACAAGCGCCAAAGCGGCCGCGCAATGTATAATAACTCATATAGAACAGGGACAAGAAGGGAATTATCTTGGAGCTTGATTCCATGTACCGAACGTATAAGCCGCTTCTGCTTTCCATCGCGTATCGCATGCTCGGCTCGGTTACGGATGCCGAGGACTTGGTGCAGGATACGTTCGTGACGGCGCAGCAGGTCGACGAGAACACCAACCCTATCCGGAACTTGAAAGCCTACCTTTGCAAAACGGTCACGAACCGCTGCATCGACTTCTTGAAATCCGCCCGCAAAAAACGGGAGGTGTACGTCGGCCCCTGGCTACCGGAGCCTCTCGTGCAAACCTACGGCGGCGAGTCTACCCAAGATCCGCTGCAAACGGTCGTCCTCGAGGATACGATCTCGTACGCGTTCCTCGTCATGCTCGATCGGCTGACGCCCGTCGAGCGGGCGGTATTCATTCTCCGGGAAGCCTTCGGCTACGACTATCGCGAAATCGCGGAATTCATTAATAAGACGGAGCTGGGTTGCCGTAAAATTTACAGCCGTCTCAACCGTAAAATCCAAGTCGAGCCGACGGACGAACCGCCCGCGCCAACGCAGTCCGACGAACTCGTGCTACGGTTCCTCCACGCGACTTCTACCGGAGACATGGAGAGCCTCTTCGCGATGCTCGCCGAAGATATCGTGCTTTACAGCGATGGCGGCGGCAAGGCGTTCGCGGCGATTAACCCGATCGTATCCAGCAAGCGCGTCATTGCTTTCATTCTTGGGCTGGCAACGAAAGACGATGGACTTGGCGAGGTGCGCCTCGTGCGGGTTAACGGTCAATTGGGCTTTGTCCTCAGCAGCCCTACCAATCCGCCTCCGTCCGTCATCAGCCTTGAAATCGAAAACAATCGTATTGGGCGTATTTATCTCGTACGCAATCCGGATAAGCTCAGGCATTTGAACCTAGGATAGCTGCTCGCAAGTTATAGATGCGCCGTTATCGGTCAATAGTGATAAAGCGATAAGCGGGAATCAGGACGAGGTGCGATATCTAGTGGCAGGATCTTTGGAGACGATCGTACGAACCGTTGCGGCTTTCGTCATTTTGTTGATCATATCGAGGATTCTCGGAAAGCAGACGATCTCCAACATGACTTTCCATGACTTCGTCAGCAGTATTACGCTTGGGGGCATTACGGCGAATTTAGCGTTCAATCATAAGGTCTCCTCTTGGACTTTGATTCTCGCGTTGCTCGTATTCTTCGGCATTTCCTACCTCGTGTCGGTGCTCGCGCTTAAGAGCAGAACTTGGAGCAGATGGACATCCGGCACGCCCACGGTCGTTATCGAGCATGGCAAAATTCTCGAGGGCAACATGAGGAAGATTCGTTACACGCTCGATTCTTTGGCTCAATCGTTGAGGGAGAAAAACATTTTCAATCTGGAAGAAGTCGAATACGCGGTGTTGGAAGACCACGGCAAGCTGTCCGTTAAGAAGAAAAGCGAATATGAATTCGTTACCCGCAAAGATTTGAAGCTGCACGAGGAAGCCGTCAAATCGTTCCCTGTCGAGCTGATCATGGACGGGAAAATCATCGAAGACAATCTCGCCCGCAACGGATTAACGAAGGAATGGCTCGAGAGAGAGCTCGGCAAGCGCAACAAAACGCTGCCCGACGTCTTCTACGCGGTACGCGGCACGCAGAACAAGCTGTTCTTCGATTACTATCAAGACGACATCAAGCGACCGATAGATTAACTGCTTTTAAGAACGATCCATGACTAAAACCTTAGCGGGATGTTAACAATACCCTTTGTGCGCGCACACGAAGGAGGTGTTTTCCATGAACAAGTCATCTAATGAAGCAACGAAGGCGGAAGTTCAGACAACGCCTCTTAACAAGTTGCCGGTACCTGGCCAAGACGAGGTCGAATTCTCGGCCGAAGATGCCGCCGAAGCTTTCGATAACGCGAATGCCACGGCCTCGAGCGACCAGAACGAATAGCTCCTTGCGACAGGTTAAGGGCACTCCATCGTAGGAGTGCCCTTTCGGTTGTATAGCCGATACACACCCTTGAATAGGCTTTGGGATTGCTCTATAATGTGCGAGATATAGTTGCCATTTCGGCAAAGGAGCACTGAATAATGAGCACCGCAAACCGTGGAATTAACATGGGTCCCCCCCGATTTAAAATAGCCGTGCATTCCATCGTCTGGTTAGCGAAGAGCGGCTGTATCCTATCCAGCGCGATGATCGCATGCCAGGTTCAATCCCATGCCACCTTCATGCGTCGGGTTATGCAGGCTTTGGCGGTCGCCGGGATCGTAGAGTCGAAGGGCGGCCGTGAAGGCGGATATCTATTGCGGAAATCGGCGGATCAAATTACGCTCGGCGAAATCTATAATGCGGTGCGCCCGACTCCGTCCGAGTCCGAGATCGACATAGACTGCGGAGAGGCCGGCATGAAGCTTGACGCGGAGATCGAGAAGATCTTGAACGAAGCCGAACAGCGAGCGATCGAACATCTTGGACAATTTACAATTGCGGACGTTATGGAACGAGTAGAAAAATTTATAGAGTAACTTTATTTAATAAAGTGGTTCTCAAACGCACAAATATCCGTTATACTGTGCTATATTAGTTGCAGTTAAAGATTGCACTAATTTTTTGACCATAGTGTGCTTATCTTAAGCACATATTAAAAAGGGGGATCTTCGTGGAAGTCGTCGTTATCGTCTTGCAGAGTTTATTGGCTCTTATGTTTCTGATGGCTGGAATGGGCAAGCTTTCCGGTTCGAAAATGCATGTCGACAACTTTGATCGTTGGCGCTTGCCGCAAGGGTTCCGCGTCGTTACAGGCCTTGTTGAGCTAATCGGCGCTGCCGTGCTTATCGTCGGCTACTGGGATACGAGTTGGACTGCTCTCGGAGCGCTCATTATCGGCATTACGGCGATCGGCGGAGTTCTGACGCACGTCCGGATCAAAGATTCGCTCAAACAAACGTTTCCTATTCTATTGGCCGGCGTTCTGGCCTGGATCGTATTCGGTTACTACGCCTCCGACCTGTCCAATTTTCCTGGATTTAACTAACGGATAACCCATTCCGAGCTTCGCAAGAGAATAACGACTTACACTCATCTAGATCCCACATACGATAAAAAGGAGCAACTACATCATGGCAAACATCCTATTCGTTAAAGCAAATGACAGACCCGCCGATCAGGCGGTTAGCGTTAAAATGTACGAGGCGTTCCTGAATTCTTATAAAGAAGCGCACCCTAACGACACCGTTACCGAACTGGACCTTTACGAGGACAACATTCCTCACTTCGGCAACGACGCAATGACTGGAAATTATAAACTGGCTCAAGGCTATCCCCTGACGCCGGAGGAACAAAGCGCTGCCGATACCGCGAATCGCTACCTGGAACAATTCTTGGCGGCGGACAAGGTCGTCCTTGCATTCCCGCTATGGAACTTCACCGCCCCGTCGCCGGTTATCAGCTACATCTCTTACTTGGCGCAGGCCGGCAAAACGTTCACGTATACGGATAAAGGCGCGGTCGGGCTCGTAGGCGATAAAAAAGTGACGCTGTTGTGCGCACGCGGAGGCGTCTACTCCACGGAGCCGATGGCATCCATGGAAGCAGCGATCAGACCGATCAAAGCGACGCTCGGACTGTTCGGTATCCAAACCGAGGAAGTCATTATCGAAGGTCACAACCAATTCAAGGATCGCTCCGCGGAGATTATCTCCGAAGGCTTGAAAGCAACGGCAACGGCAGCAGCCGGTTTCTAATCGTTGACGTTCGCTGGGTGAACGCTCCATAGAGACAGCGGGACAGGGAATATCCTGTTCCGCTGTTTTTGTGCTGCCTCTGTATATGAGGTCGCCGCCTATAGTCTTGCGCTAACCGGACAATATTAGATTCTCATTCCAATTTGCATTTCAATTCTTGATTCCGATTTGGGGCATCCCTCGGTCATTTAATATGACCGAGGATGCCTTGTTTCATTGTTATCTCGAAAGGATTATGTCGTATTCTGTCGAAATATTTAGATAACCAACTAGAACCGCATCCTTTGCGCCAGGAGGCACGTTCCGTGTCCATTCGTACCAAGCTCACTTTGCTCATCACCGTCTTCGTGACGATCATATTATCGCTCAATATATCGATCTATTATTACTCTACTAAACAGAACATGCAGCATAACGCCAGGCAGCAAATGCAAGACGTCGCTCTGCAGATCAAAGCTTCGGTGCAATCAACCGAACAATTCAGAAAACATATGGAAGACGCTCTCGGGGACAAAATCCATCTCGCCGCCATTGCCGCGAAGCAAGAGCTGGACCCCCATATCGATAACGTAACGAACGAGCAGCTTGCATCCTTAAGCAGAAAACTCGGGGTCGACGGCATTACGCTATGGACAAGACGTCAAGACGGAGATATCGTCGTGGCGAAATCGTCCGCTCCCAAAGAGATAGGCATGAGCTCTAAACCCTGGAGCTTCTGGTTCACGGCTTTTAACGAGTTGTTCGATTATCACGACGTACTGACCGTCAAAGAAGGAGAGCGCCAGTCTCACTACTGGACGGGACCGATTAACTTCGCGACCTCCGATCCGTCCAAAATCAATAAGTGGGGCGACTACTTCGACGGAACGACGGATTATATGATCAATCCGTATGTAGACGCCAAGCCCGTTCTGGACTTCGAGGAGAACAGCGGCACGAACGCCGTCATCCGATCGATTTTACGCAGTAACCCTAACATTCTCGAGATTACCGGAATCGATCCGGAGTTTTTCGGCAAGCCGACCATTTGGAGGGTGAAGCAAGGCAAGCGCATCCAAAACCTCGACGTGCGGCAAGTACCTTTCGGGACGTATAATCTGCAAAGCGAAACGAACGATGCCAGCAGCGTTAGGCTAGCTACCGAGCAAGGAACGACGATCAACTCGAACGAAGACGTAACGATCGAGCAGCAGAGCGGACATACGGTTACAAAAAGCGTCATCAAGAGCTTCCTTCCGATCGTCAGCAACAAACCCTACGTCGTTAGCGTCAGCTTTGACCGCAAGGTGATCGACCAGACGCTCAGACGCCAGTTGATCGACCATTCCTTGATTTCGCTAAGCCTTATCCTCACTACTCTAATCGCTAGCTACATCTTATCCGGGTTCATGGTGAAGACTTTGAACCGTATCGTTAGCAAAGTGAACGAAATCGCGGCAGGCCGCTTCGGGACGACCGTAACCGTGAAGAGCAAGGACGAGCTCGGGATGCTCGCATCGCGCGTGAACCTGATGTCCGGCAATCTTCACCAGTATACGAGCCGGATTAAGGAAACCTCCGAAGAGCTGCGAAGCATGAAGGAATACTTGGAATCGTTCGTGGGCAATACGTCCGACGCCATTCACGTTATCGATCTCGCCGGCAACGTCCTATCCGTTAACAAAGCGTTCGAGTCGATGTTCGGCTGGCCAGGCGCCGAGCTTGTCGGGCAACGCCTGGACAATATCCCGCGCGAGTTACATGCCGAGGACGCCGATATTCGCGCTCGTGTCCTTCAAGGCGAACCGGTCGCCGACTTTGAAACGATCCGGTACGGGAAGAACGGTCGGCCGATCGACCTTAGCATCACCGTATCTGGCATTCGCGACGAGCATGGGGCGATTATGGCGATCGCCACGATATCCCGTAATATAACGGCGAGGAAACAATCGGAAGAAGTCATTCGCCGTTCGGAGAAGCTTGGCCTTATCGGCCAATTGGCCGCGGGCGTGGCGCACGAAATTCGCAATCCGCTTACAACGCTGCACGGCTTTGTCCAGCTTATGAAGCAGAAGAGCACGCTCTCGCCGGCGCACATGGATATCATGATGTCCGAGCTCGACCGCATCAACTTCATCGTTAGCGAGTTTCTGGTGTTATCCAAACCCCAAGTCAGCCGCTTTACGCCGACGGATCTGACCGGGATTGTCGGAGACCTGCTCTTGTTCTTGGATTCCCAGGCGAACATGAGCAACGTGCAGTTCGTTACCGCGTTCCCGGAAGAGCCAGTACCGAAGCTGATCTGCGAGCCGAATCAACTGAAGCAAGTGTTCCTCAACATTTTGAAAAACGCCATGGAAGCGATGGAAGACGGTGGCGTAATTCAGATCGAGATCGTTCATCGGCCGAACGAGAGCTTTATTGTCAAAGTCACGGACGAGGGCTGCGGCATCGCGCCGGAAGAGCTTCGTCGCCTAGGAGAGCCGTTCTTCACCAAGAAGGTTACTGGCAACGGACTAGGACTCATGGTCAGCCAGCAGATCATCGCCAATCACCGCGGCACGATTACGTTCCATAGCGAGCTCGGCCGCGGGACGTGCGTAGAAGTATGCTTGCCTCTAGGAGGTTTGTAATATTTCGCTCAACGTAATCAACATAATGGAGAAATTAAATGCACCCCAGCGGGGTGCATTTGTCATTTACGCCTGCTTTCTTCGGTTTTTTTATGCAATCGACCCCTCTAATACGATATACCGCTCAGTATGCTTACACGCAATCTCTCCTCTTACTAAGGTTTTTTCTAGGAATCGCGCTTCTTATAATTAAAGAACCAAGAAGAAGAAGAAGAAAGGGGAAAATAATGAACAAAACGCCTTTCGTCAGTTTTTGTTTGACCATCTGTTTGCTAATGGCAATTCCGATGGGATGCAGCGATAACGATAAAAACAAAGCAGGTGACTCCTCCGTGAAAGCGACAATGCCCGCCAACTCCGAGCCTACCCAAACGCAGCAAGCAACCAGCTTGCAGCCGACGGAATCTCAGCCATTAGCTAGCGAACAACCGAAGGAAATTTCCATCGTGTCGCCGGACATCGTTTTGTCCGAAACGAACAATCTATCGAATCCGAAAGCTACGAAAGAAGCCAATATTTTATATAACTATATTCGTGACATTCATGGGGATTACACGATTAGCGGTCAACAGGAATCCACTTGGAACGGTACTCCGGATTACGAAATGAATTATATTAAGGACATAACCGGCAGGCTGCCTGCCATTCGCGGGCTGGATTACATCAACGAGGATTTCGACGGGGTTACCCAGCGGGCTATCGATTGGTGGAAGCAAGAAGGCGGTATCGTCACGATTTGCTGGCATTGGGGCACCCCACCCAACGGCGTCGGGTACGAATCCAGCAAAGGCACGATAGATTTAGAAGAGGCGCTCACTCCGGGCACGGAGTTAAACCAAGGCATGCTCGCCCAGATGGACAGAGTCGCGGAGGAATTGAAGAAGTTGCAAGACGCCGGCGTTCCCGTGCTGTGGAGGCCGTTCCATGAATTTGACGGCGCTTGGTTCTGGTGGGGCAAGGGCGGTTCCGAAAACTTTATTAAGCTATGGCGTTTAATGTACGACCGCTATACTAACGTCCACGGATTGAACAACCTGATTTGGGTGCTTGGCTATAGCGGAGAGGTTAAGGATGGCTGGTATCCGGGCGACGATTACGTAGATATTATCGGCGCGGACAATTACAGCGAGGGAACTCAAGTCGCCAAATATAACAAGTTGGCTCAATCCATCGGAACCGAGATGCCGATCGTTTATCATGAGAACGGCCCGATTCCGGATCCGGACGAAATGATTAAAGACGGCGCCAAATGGGCTTGGTTCATGACTTGGCATACGATTCACATCATGGAACAGAATACTCCCGTATACGTCGATAAAGTGTACAATCACGATTATGTAATTACGTTAGATGAGTTACCGGACTTCAAGAAGCTTTGAATTTAATAGTTTGACGGGATTAGGGCGCTCGCCTAGAGCGCCCTTCTTCATACCCAAGACTCCCCTCACCATTCATAATCCTATAATAATAACTTAGCGACCGGCTCTATCTCCACGATCTCCGCCGTCGTCTCGAAGCGAGCTTTGACATGCCCGCTGCGGTCGATCAAGAACTTGGAGAAGTTCCACTTGATCCCGTCTCCTTCGTAAATATCCGGATACTTATCCTTCAGAAAATCGTTCATCCATTTACCGTTAACGGTTCCAGTGTCGAAGCCTTGAAACGGCGCTTGCCGCGTCAAATACTGATATAAAGGGTGCGCATCGGAGCCTCTCACCTCGATTTTCTCGAACAACGGGAACGTCACGCCGAAGGTACTCTCGCAATATTGCCGCACTTCGGAATTGCCGCCCGGCTCTTTCGCGTTGAACTGATTGCACGGAAATCCGAGAATTTCGAGCCCCTGCTCGCGGTAGCTCTCATAAAGCCGCTGTAGATCGGCGAATTGACGCGAGTAGCTGCACCGGCTAGCGGTATTGACGATGAGTAAAACCTTGCCGCGATAGACGGACAAGTTAACCAACTCGCCTCCAATGGCATTCGCTTGAAAATCATAGATCGACATCGGGATAGCCTCCTTTGGGCGTCTGTTTGATATACTTACATCATAGAGCCCTACCACTTATTGGTCTAATATATAAAATGGATAGTCTTGATAGGAATCACCAATATGCCATCCAACTACCAACAAGCGAGGCGCTGCAGATGTTATCGGAAGACGTAATCATCGGAATCGACGGAGGCGGGACCCGCACTAGGGTCATGGTTTGCGATCTGCTTGGCAACGTGCTGGCTTATTGCGAGAAGGGATCCGCGTCCGTCTATAGAGACAGAAACGCATCGCATAACGTCCAGGGGGCAATAGCGGAAGCATTGGAGTTGGCGGGAAAAGAAAGGCATCACGTTAGAGGAGTCGGGGCGGGGATCGCCGGATACGATTCGGAATCCGACCTGGAATGGATCGTGCCTCTCACCGAACTACCCGGGTTGGCCTGTCCCAAGTGGCACGTTAACGACGCCATAGTCGCGCATTATGGAGCACATCTCGCGAATCCCGGGATCATCGTTATCTCGGGCACGGGATCCATCGTCGTCGGCATTAACGAGAACGGGCAGTATTTGCGTAATTACGACTTCCATCATTATGCCGCCAGTGCCGCCAGATTCATCGCCTACGATGCCGTCTTTGAAGTGCTTGCCGGCAACACCGATGAAACCGACGAGTCGCTCGTTCAGTCTATGCTGCGACACTGGGGCGTACAGTCTCTTTCTGATCTGTTCGAGCTGGCGCGGCAAGGGTTCACGGAAGAACGGCAACAGCGAGACAAACTATTCGGACGGTTCGCGCCGACCGTAACGGAAGCAGCCGAGCATGGAAGCTCACTCGCTATAAAAGTATGTAACCGCGCCATTAGCCAGATCAAAGTCGGAATCGAGTTGCTGGCCGCTTCTTTTGCTAACGATACGGTCGACGTTGCGTTCATCGGAAGCGTGATCAATAGCGCCTATTTCGCTCGAACGGTCAGCGAAACGCTGCTGCAAGGCAACAACAGGCGGTACAACGTCGTACAACCGAAGTTGCCGCCTGTCGCCGGAGGCGTATTGTATGCCATGAACCGGTTAACTCTGCCGATCACCGACGGGATTGTAAGCAACATACAAAAGAGCCGCTATTCGCGGCTCTAGATCGGTAGCCTATACGCTCTCACATTAACCCCGTCGCCCGCGGGTTGAAAATCGTTCTCCGGCACCCGCTCGAATCCGATTCTCTCGTACAACCGGATAGCGGGTTCCATGAACTCGCCGGTATGCAAACCGATATAACGATGCCCTTCGGCTCGCGCTCGCGCGATGCATTCCGTGACCAGTGCCGAGGCAACACCCTTCCCCCGGTAGTCCTCATGCACGGCAAGCATCCGAATTTCCGGGTAGTCCACGGCTTCGATATGTCCGTCATAGGCATCCGACTTGGCCGGAAACAACACTACGCTGCCTACCGGTTCGCCTCCGGATTCAGCCACGAAAAGCCGTGCGCCGGATTGTTGATCGGCTTCGGAAGCCAATGATCCCTCTAACGCTTTCCAATGACCCTCCGGAATGAGCCGCGCATAAGGAAGATAAGCTTTGATCCGTTGCTCCCGAACGTGCGCCAATTCATCCTGTCTGGCTTCGCGTATTTTCATGCGTCTATTCGCCCCCTTCTTGTTCTCGACTTTTCTAGCGAATGAGGTACTTGCCCTCTTGCCCGCTCAACCGATGACGGTCATGCGGAATATCCCAAGCCGATAGATCCGGTCCTTTGGGCAGCAGATGGACTTCCGGTTTGTCCGGGTTAATCGTTATAGATAGGTGGTAGTGGCGTTTGATCGCATCGAAATCCGTCGTATCGCCGAACCCCGGCGTATGGTACAAATCGCGAATGTAAGCCCACAAATGCGCGAATTCGCGAATCAGGCTGCGATTCGTCCGGAACGCGGTATAGTAGGCGGCATCGAAGCGAACTAGCGTCGTGTATAGTCTAACGTCCGAGTCCGTAATATAATCCCCGTGCAGGAACCGTCGGCCGGATAACAGCTCTTCCAGCGCGTCTAATCTAGCGAACAGCGTATCGTAAGCTTGTTCGTACGCCTCCTGTGACTGCGCAAAGCCGCACTTATACACCCCGTTATTCACTTCACGGAAAATCGTCTCGTTCAAAGCATCGATGTCGGCGCGCAAATGCTCCGGGTACAAGTCCGGGGCATCTTTCTTATGATACGGAGCCCAGACGGTTTCAAAATCGTTCGTAAGCTTGAAGTAGTTGTTGTTCACGACGCTCCGATCGGCGATCCGGACAATCGCGGGAACCGTCGGTCTTCCCGAATAGTCTGGATCCGCATTCAAGTAGAGCTCGCTTATATACCGAACGCCCAGAACGGGATCCACTCCGTCCGAGTCTAATGCGAACTCCCAATCGACGCGAGGCAGTCGCGGCCGCATCGGGCTCACCGTTCCCAAGCTAATCGCGCTCTCCAGCCCCAGCACTTGGCGGACAATGACGGCCCGGTGCGCCCACGGGCACGCGGCGCACCAGATGAGACGATATAGCCCCGCTTGAACGGGTAGCTCGCCCGGAAGCTCTCCGAATGACGTCGTGAACCTATTTACCTGACGATTGAAAGAGCCGTCTTGGTGGATTTCTGCGTTCAAAAGCTCACATCTCCTTTTACCCAGTCTCCCTCTATTATGCATCTATAGAGAGCGGATTGCCAAACGCGCGCCAGCTTCTCCTACAACCCCTTCTGCATCAGGTACATCTCCACTTGGACAAGCTCTTGAAACCCTATTTTCTTATAGACGGGATAGCCCTGAGGCGTTGCGTGCAAGATGGCGGCCTCGCAGCCGATCGCTTTTGCCTCGAGTAGCGGATGCAGGGTAATCGCTCCGCCTATGCCTCTTCCGCGCGCGCTTTCGAGAGTCGCCACGTTATAAATCCCGACCGTACCGTCATGGACGAATGAACTTACCGTAGCAACGGGAACACCGTCAAGCCAGCCTAGATAATGGCGTATCGGCGCATTTTCTCCGAAACCGACTCCCATAAAATATTGCTGAAAAGCCTGAGATACGACCTCAGGAAATCCGAACGCGGCTTGCACGATTCGAGCATACCGTTCGAGATCGTCTTTATCGCATACCTGCTTAACTTCGAAATTCGGAATGTCAGCTCTCTCTTGAGCTAAATCCCGTAACCGAAGCGCCATCCCGGGCATCGTACCTATCTTCTGAAAATCTTGAGCTTCTAACAACCCCGGCAGCTCCGATGGTTCGTTAAGCGACCAATTCAGCCAGATCGCCGGCATATCGTTTCGCCGATAGTAATTTGCCGTGTCGCGAACCTGGTCCGATAGCTCTGGAACGGAGGTTACCCTTGTTTCAATAACGCGGTTCAACATCGGATACGGAATCCCGGTCATATACAGCGTAATCCGGTCGTCATGCACATACTCGACTTGCGGATTGCTTGTCCCGATTTCGACGTAGAACTGGACCATATTATCGCGAATCGCTGCTTGCAGTGCATCAGTGTGGGCTGCCAAAGACAATCACTCCTTCTCTTTTCTCTATTTTATCAGCCGGCGCTCCCAAATTTCTCAAAAAGGAACTTAAATATAAATCTCGAATTCTACTACTATCGGGTAGTTAAAATATGATAACGGATAGGAGTTAGATACGATGATTAAAGGCTTTGGGGGCATATTTTGGAGAACTAAAAATCTTGAAGGTATAAAAAAATGGTACAGCGAAGCGTTGAAAATTGAAATAGAAAATTGGAATGGGACCGTGATTACGCCCCAATCCGGAAATGAGACTATCTTTTCTTTCTTTACCGAGAACGACGGTTATTTTCCAACAGAACAACAAGTAATGTTAAATTTCCAAGTACATAATCTAGACGAAACTATTAAGCATCTTGAACATATAGGTGTACCTCTTGCAAAGAAACCAGAGATCAGCGAATTTGGAAAGTTTGTTTGGATTGAAGATCCTGACGGTCGATTGGTCGAGCTTTGGGAGAAATAACGAGTTGTCCTTCGTTTACAGAGCCAATAAAAAAACGCATCCGAGCCCGTTAGGCAGCGATGCGTTCCCTGTTCTTATGGTCACCGGTTGGATTGGCGATCTCGCGTAGCTCCTGCAGTAGTTCATCAAGCTCGGAGCGAAGCTGGTGAAGCTCGTTCATGCATTGGGATTGTAGTCGGTTCAGCCCGTTGGCGTCCATATTGCCCGTCCGGATTTGGTACACTAGCTTGTTTTGCATCGTCTCGCTGTTGCTGATGCGAAATTCGGGTAATTTGGCGGGTTCCCGTTGCCCGGTGGCTATCGTTATCAATTTAACTCGCTCCTTAGCGTCTTTTGTTACATCATAACGGCGTATTGTTAATCGCGTATTCATGTATTGTTACCTATGTGTAATCTATGAAAATATCGCTATTATTCATGCGAAAGGCACCCGATCGGGTGCCTTTCGGCGATTATTGCATTGGGACAGCGTTAAATCACGAACTTCTCGTTCATCTCTTGCAGCTCGATGGCCATCTTGGACAAGGATTCCGAAGACGCCGCGATTTCCTGCATGGAAGCAAGCTGCTGCTGCGCCGCCGAAGATACGTTCTGCGTGGCCGCCGCGCTATTTTCCACGACTTGGTAGATGTCGTCCATCGCTGCGATCGTCTGCTCCGCTCCGCTGGAAATTTGACGCGACGACGCGGACACTTCTTGAATTTGCGATTCTAATTCGACGACGGAATGCTGGATCTGTTTTAACTATTTGGTAAGTATTAGCCGTATAATGAAAATGAGGTTGTTCGCTTCGTATCCCTCATATATTGGAATACAAGCAGGGAGTGATAACGATGGGGTTCGTAATCTTATTCGTAATCGTCTTTGGATGCGCGTGCGGCTTCATTCTCTTCAGAAGAAACAGGCTACCTTCTTATCAGGGGCCTAGCTCGGATTCGCCCCTCAAGCTCTCCGTCATCATTCCGGCCAGGAACGAAGAAATCAACTTGCCCCATCTCCTGGAATCCCTCCTGCAACAGACGCTTCACCCGTTCGAAATCATCGTCGTGGACGATTGCTCGGAAGACCGCACCAGACAAATCGCCGAAAACTATGGGGTAACCGTAATCGCGGGAACTAGCCCCCCGCCCGGGTGGACGGGCAAGAACTGGGCGGTATGGAACGGGTATACCCGATCTGCCGGCGATCATTTGGTTTTCCTCGATGCCGACATTCGTCTGGCACCCACCGCATTAGCCTCCTTGATGAAGGCGATGGAGCGAAAGTCCGGTGTTATCTCGGTCGTTCCTTATCATCACACCGTTCGCCTATACGAGAAGCTAGCCATGATCACGAATATACTAGGCGTGTTCGCCTTCACTTCTCCGTTCGAGCGGACGAATGCTAGCAAAGGACTGTACGGTGCCTGCATCGTGGCCTCGAGAGACGATTACGAGCGGGTTAACGGACATTCCAGCATCAAATCGGAAGTGCTCGACGATTTGTTCCTGGGGTCTCAATTTATGGAGGCCGGCATTCCCGTCACGAATTATATCGGGTACGGTCTCGTCTCGTTCCGCATGTATCCGCACGGCATTCGGAGCGAGCTCGAAGGCTTCAGCAAAGGCGCCGTGTTAAGCACTTCGACTCTCCGCCCTTGGACGATCGTTCCGACCGCCTTATGGACGCTAGGACTGCTCGTTTCCTCATCCGCGCTCTTCTTGCTCGGCAACGCTTGGGCATGGCCCTTATGGATCGGTTATGCGTTGTATATGCTGCAGATCGCGTATTTCATTAGGTACGTAGGAAAATTCGGCGTCCTTATTCCCGTGCTGCACGCGCTGTCTTCGTTATTTTTCGTCGTCATAATGCTGTACTCGCTGTATCAAGTCGTTGTTCTGAGGCGCGTAGCTTGGAAAGGACGACACATTCAAGTGGGGGGTAAAAGGGACCGATGATCGTTGTCTGTCTGCTCGCCGTTGGCGCGTTCCTATCCGGTTCCCTCATGTTCTCTTACTGGCTGGGCCTTGTGCTTAAGAAGAATATTACTTCCGTCGGCGACGGCAATCCGGGGGCATTGAACCTATGGAAAGCTTCCGGCATGAAATTCGGCTTGATCGGCATCGTATTGGACTTTATGAAAGGGTACGCGCCCGTCCTCTTGTTCATGGATTACGCGGACGGTTATGCGATCGTGCCGCTGGCTCTTGCCCCGATTGCGGGACA
The DNA here is from genome assembly GCF_042655785.1 of Cohnella yongneupensis. Lineage (NCBI taxonomy): Bacteria > Bacillati > Bacillota > Bacilli > Caryophanales > Paenibacillaceae > Cohnella > Cohnella yongneupensis. The sequence goes on along the minus strand of NZ_JBHSNC010000013.1, from coordinate 5,693 downwards.
TGCGTTCTCGCCTTTCTTACGGGGAAAAGGGGGCAAAGCGATTGCCGTTACTTTCGGTGTATGGAGCGCTTTAACGGGGTTCAAAGCGTCGTTGGTCTATGCCGTGACGATGGCAATCTTAGTAGCGATCTTCCGTTTACTCATTAAGGGAGCGTTCCCCTCTAGGCAAGCGGACGCGCTTCAGGTAGTTGCCGGTATGGCGGTAGTCGGCGCGTACTTGTATGGTTGGAAGTATGCGGGACCGATATTAGGGGTGTGGTTGGGCAGCATCATCCTGTTGGCGTATACGCATAGGGTCGAGCTTACCAGGATTATGAGGGCTGAGCGTGAGCGCCGACGGTAACCGGAGAATTAACCTAGGTGCGTCGTTATATTCAGTAGTCTTGTCCGAGAGACCATTCCGGCTTTCTCCAACGTCTTCTTCGAGCCGTCGTTGTAATACCAACAGCCGCTGATCGGCCGGATCCCGTGCTGGGCGCACCATTGCCGGAGCGCTTCGATGATCGTCGTCCCGACCCCTTGCCGCCGGAAAGCCTCGTTCGCGAACATGCCTATGCTCGCTAGCCCCGGCAATAGCTTCGATCGCTCGGCGATCCCTATGCCGAGTAAATCAGCTTCCCTATAATAGACGAAGAGTTCCCCGCTCGTTATTCGCCGCTCATAGGCGTCGAGGAAATCCCCGCACACCCGCTGAATCTGCTCCAGATCATCCAAGACGGCAAGCCGGAACGTCTCGTTATCCCGCACCCGGCTTCCGCTCGTATAGGTACCGCTATCTTGGAAAAAGTACGCCTGCTTGTTCACGACATAAGATTTGTCCAACGCTAGGCTGACAAAGAGCTCATCGCCTGTCGGTATGAATAAAGACTTTACGGCGTACTGTTCGATGACCCTGTCGAACAACGTTTGAGCGTGCATCTGCAAAGCATGCCGGATATAAAATTGCGTCAGAAGCCCGTTCTCGTGAATCGCGAAGTAGCCCATCTCGCCCGGCTCCTCGGTAATCCGATAGAAAGCCGACGAAACAATATGCTCCTCCAGAAAAGAGTCGAACGGAGAGGACAAACCCCGAAGATAATCTTGCATGAGTTGCTGAACGTCATCCATTAGGCACGGCTCGAAATTCACCCGCATCAGCTCCCCTCCGCGATAAAATAGCCGATACCCCGTAAGTTTTTGATCACTTCCTGATCGCCAAGGTGTACGGCTAGCTTCTTCTTGAGCGAATTGATATGGACTTTGAACGAGTTGGAAAACAAGTCGGTTTGACTGTCCCATACGTGCTCCATAATCTCTTCCGCGCTCACTACCTTATCCTTGTGCTGTAGCAAATATTCCAGAATACCGTATTCCTTCTTGGTTAAGTCGATCTTGTTATCTTTCGCGTAGGCTTGCTTTAACGCGCTATCGATTTTTAGGTGTCCGTGGGACACCTGCGTGTTCGTTACGATAAATTTACGACGAAGCAAAGCTCGAAGTCTAGCTTCGAGCTCTCTGAAGTGAAAAGGCTTCGCCATATAATCGTTGGCGCCGATGTCGAGCCCGGAGATCTTGTCCTCTACCTCGGAACGCGCCGATAAGATAAGCACCTTGATCTCCTGGTTGCTCTCGCGGATTGCTCGCAGCACGTCTAACCCGTCGAGCTTCGGCAAATTCAAATCCAGCACGATCGCGTCGTATTCGTTAACCTCCGCAAGCTGCAGCGCCTGTTCTCCGTCCGATGCGACATCTACGGCGTATCCGAATTTTCTTAGCCCCGTGCCGATTGCTTTCTGCATCGATAAACCATCCTCGACGACCAATACTTTCAGCGCCATCACCGCCCAAATTTCAATGTGAAGAAAAATAATAGCTTGCGGTAGGTTAAATCGCGGTTAAGTTTTCAACTCGTCGTTATCCGCCGAATAGCCTCCGTTAACGTCCGAGCCGCCTGTTCATGGGCTATTACGCCCGGATGGGCTCTTGCCCCCGCCGTCTCCTCCGTCATATTCGGAAGCTCAACGACGGACACCTTCGTATCCCCGGTCTGCTCCAAATAGGCCGCTACTGCGCGTCGGATCGCCTGCATCATTGGCGTGCCGAGCATCCCGTACGCCCAGACCATGTGCGCGCGTTGATTATGCCGCCTAAGCTTAACGAGGAAATTCACGGCTGCCTCTTCGAAAGCTCCGATATCTTCCTCGTTATAGGTACCGTCTTCGTTAAGACGCTGTTTATGCGTGGTTTGATTCGCCTCGTCTTTCCATTCCGGCGAATGGAAAGCTCCCCCGTCGTTCGTGCCTAGGTTCACGACCACGAAATCCGGCTGCCACGAATCGAAATCGTTCGGTTCGAACGCGCCTAATGCTTCGTTCTTCTCTCCCGTAAGCAAACCGCACACCTGCTCGTAATAGTCGGGAATGTTCGCGCGCGGATTGTTATCCCAGCTCGTAAGCACGCCCCACCCGCTTTGGGAGATGACCCGATAGTCCGCATCCAAGGCTTCCGCCGTCATCGCGGTATAGTTGCGGGTGGCGCTGAACCACATCGAGATCCAGTCCGCCTCGGGCTTGGCGCCTATGGCTCCTTCTCCGGAAGTGATGCTATCGCCAATGAATTCGATTTTGCAGGCTTTATCGGCTACGGGCAGAAACGCTCCGTCACCCTTCAAGGCATGAAGCTTCATCGAGCAGCGGGAATCTCCGCTCATCGCCTGTACGTCCCTTACGATACGCACGTTTTTGACGGTGTCCCCGCCCATCCCTCTGAATAAGCAAACCCAGTACCTTCCCGCCGTTAGCATTAATCTGCTTACGGGGACGGAGTTAATGACGATAGTCATCCATGGCTCGTACGTCTTGTAATCCGCCTCGACTTCGACCCACAGCTCTGACCCTGTTACATTGAGCTCCAAGGCGCTGCCTGTCCAAAATAACGTCAACGGCGACAGACGCCCTGTCGTTCTGCCATGTACTTTCAGATGATCGATGTCAGTTAGCGCGCGTACTTGCAAGTTGTTGTCGTTCATCGGTTATCGCTCCCCTATGCTTAAGGATTTATAACCTGATTTTATCTTAAACTGTCGGGAGCTAATACCACTCGATAGCTAGTAAAATAGCATCCTAGGCGGCGATTCAACCGCGCTGCGTTGCCCCAACCGCTTGTTTCTCGAACAACCAAATCAGCCCGTTCACCGCGACCGCCGCCATCGCCGCCAATAGGACGGATCCGCCCGCATGAATGAACAATACGGGAACCCAAGCCATCCCAAGCGTACGGTGCACGACGCGCATCCATTTGTTGCGGATTTTGGGGATATATATTCCGTAGCCCGCCAAGAACAGCAAGATAGCGAAGCTCGCGAGTCCGGAGTAAATTTTGTTATCGTCGATTCTCGTTACGAGCAAGTACGTACCGTGGGTTGCGCCTAGCGCAAGCGTTGCCCAGCCTAGCCACTTGTGAACCTTGTGTAGCAGCCTGCCGACATAGCGTACGATCGCGGAAGGCGACTTGAGCTTCTTCTTGAACCAGTACCAAGAAAACCCGGCGGCCGCGACATACAAAGCAATGGTCCCCATCGTCGTGAACAAGGCTCCGCCCTCCGGACGCCTCGGGCGAAAGTGCTCGCCGCTATTTAGCGAGTTCGTATAGTAGTAATAAGCCAATAACATCAAGGCCACCATTGCGCCTGCGATTGCCGGAATCCAAACTTTTTTTGTGTTTTTCATGGGCTAAACCTCTCCTTTTGGCACTATCGTTTCCTTGTAAGCTCAAATATATCGTACAAATCTTAATTTTGTATAAACTTAGGATGAAAAATGAAAAGGCACCCATCAGGGTGCCTCTAGCTCAACTAGACCCGCCTTATTCCATTCGCCGATGTCGCGAGAGTCGCTATTCTTTAACGATAATTTGTACCTCTTCTGCTGCATTCGTACCATCGAACATCGTTACGATCCATCGATGATCGGCAGAAATATATTCGGCCTTCGTAATGACCGGAATCTCCCAGTAGGCAACTCGATTTAATGCCGACCTAATCGCTTCCTCCGGCTTTAGTCGGGAGCTTCCTGACGTTTCTGCCTCTAATACGCGAATGCGTCTCGCCGTGCCTTGACCAGGGTTGGACGTTTCGATTTCGTCCTCTTTGAAGAACACCTCCACCTTTTGGCCGATAAGCAGTTCCTCGTGATCGGATCTCCTCACCCAAACGGCATCGTAATGGCGCTCGCGCAACGGATCCGCGGCAACGACGAGTATTTTGTTCGTCGCCTTCTTGACGATAAAACCTACCATTCCTGCGCCCCCGTTCGCTTCGTCGCCGTTGTCGCATCCAGTCAGAAGCGCTATCCCCATCAACAAACAGATGAAGCTTCTCATACTAATAATCGGTATCGGACGTGTACAAGGTGTAATCCGACCAATAGTGGTTTAAGTAGCTAATTTTCGTCGCGGTTGCAAAAGCATTCGCATCGTTCGTCGAAGATTTTGTCGACATAATTCCGAACAGGACGTAATTGACGGAAAGCGAACTGAACAAAGGAGCGCCACTATCCCCGTTATCCTGGAAAGCCCAGTTGGGGTTTTTGAGCTTAATCGTATCTTGATATAGACCGTTGTAGCTCGTACTTATTACCTCGCTGCAAGTATAACCCGTCGCCATCCCCGCTTTGCAGTAACTGGATCCCTGGGTAACATTGGCCGTCGCCGTATATTTATAGTCATACGCGGTCGTTGAGTTTCTAAGAATTTTGTTGCTTATCTTCCTTCCGGATTCCGTCACTTTAATAAGGCCGATATCGTGAGACACGGCTTTGGCCCAGTCGACGCCTACCTTCGTAGAAAATTGATAGATATCCGTTGTCCCATTTCCGCTCAAGCAGTGCCCCGCTGTAATAATATACCGTTCGGTTCCTTTCTTCGCGGTAGCCGTTAACGTGCAAAAGCCGCTAGTGGCAATGCCTCCGCCAATAACCGGAAAGTTATCCGTTCTGGAAATTGTCTCGACCTCTTCAGGAGTAGCCGCGTCCACTCGAATATCGAGTATATCGCCATATTTTTGCTGCAGCTTGTTCTGCGTTTCGGGTCTCATAGCTTTGGCCTCGACGACTACTTTCCCAAGCGCTTCGTCTATCGAGGTGCTGACTAAATTCGATCCGGCGCTCTCCAGCTCGGAGAAGCTAGCATAAATTTCACTGCTAACCTTTTTTAGCTCTTTCGTGGCGTACTTCGCTATTTTGATCTGGACTTTCTGCGCTGAAAATTTGTCTTTCAGCGCTTTGGCGATACGATCCGTGCCTGCATCCGGCTTCGCTATCGCCAGTACAAAACTACGGTCCTTATCCACGTAAAAGGTGCCGTACGCCTCATAATCGCCGATGATTGCTCTCGCGTCAGTAAGTTGGCGATTCTCCTCCTCGAACGACGCAGGGTTCGACTCGATTATCGGTTTTCCCTGTTCCGCGAATCCCGTAGACATCGAGACTAGGGTAAGGATTAATACGAACAACAGCATGGCTAACTTCTTCATAAATATGCCCCTTTCAGCTTTAGAAATAAGACCATTTATTTCCTTTAAAGGGTACCATAATGAAAAAGATATCTCGATGTTCAATTCTACGGAAAAAGCTGCGCATTTCCACGGAACAAAAAGGGGCTGTCCCAAAAGGTCATTTAGCTCGCTAAAAGACAGCTCGCATGGAAGAAGATAGATC
>NZ_JBHSNC010000012.1:0-126265 GCF_042655785.1 Cohnella yongneupensis | reverse complement strand
AGGCGCTTGCCAGCCCCCATTCCGGACTTTCACCGTAGAGATGACGCCCATGCTGGGCGTACATACGCAAAGCCCCGAGCCGGTTACAGGCTCGGGGCTTTGTCTTTATGGTAGCAGCTATCACTCGAATAAAACGATACCCGCAAGCCAATGATGACTCGGTAAAGCAATCCATTCGAAGGAGACTTGCCGATGACCGAGAACAATCAATTCCTCGACCCTCCGATCGCTCCCCAGTACCGGAGCGACGAGCCGGAAACGTTGAGTAATCAAGAAGAGCTTGACGAGGTTACTCGACTGGCTGACGAACCGCAACAGAACGAAGGCTATCGATCGGAGTGCAGAGAGTAGTTACGATAAAAAGCGACTACAGTTCGGGTAACCCAAACTGCGCGCTCGATCGGACACATATTGCCGGCTACCGTTCGACTTACCCAAACTGCGCATAAAAACAACAAAAAAACGCGTCCCTCGCGGGGCGCGTTGTTCGTCTGGTAAGAAAATGGTGCTGATGAAGGGATTCGAACCCCCGACCTACGCATTACGAATGCGTTCGAATACACTTCTTTAGGATTCCACTATGTTCCCGATCCCTTATCCTTCTAAGCATTTCGGGCTTTAGCGTTCCGTTCATTTCCTATAAAATCCGCATCACGTTAGAAGAATCGTTAGAAGTGCCCTGGATACATTTCATATTCTGTCTGCCTTCTATTGTTCGAGTTTTGAGTCGCTCGACTCTCTTCCCACCCGCGGACAACCTTCATCTCCTGATGCTTACTTAAATCGTACAAAATATATCCTTCATCTGTAAGTGTCCTTAATGCAGTCTGGATCTGCCCCCTTGTCCGCCCGGCCATTTTTACAAGCTGAGCGATCGTAGGCACGTAATTGGTGTTATAGATGATACGCAGCAGCTTGCGCGAAGTATCATCCAACCTCATGGTTCCACTCCCTGCACATCCAAGATTAGATACCAGTTGCCCTCCACCATAAAACAATCATCGGTCAGGTCTTCAATGATGCCGGTGACCGTTTGTGTGCCAACTAAGATACCGATCGGCTCGTTAAAGTTAAATGACAGTGTCAACAATTCCGGTAGCAATTCAATGTGGATCACGTCGAGCATCTCGTTTCGCCTCCGTGTGAGAACGTTTGTTCCTGTATTATGAAAAGAACTGCCATTCTTATCAAGGTAATCCCCCTCATTCTATTCCTTAATTTTGGTAACTCGTGGTATATTTCTTATGGAATGGGGGATTGTGATGTCCAGTGAAGATATGTTGAAGTTTATAATTGGAATCTCGTCGGCAATATTTTCTTTCTGTTTGGGACTGATCTATAATACCAGACTTCAGAAAAAGCAATTTAATTTAGCTCACAGATCATTTGCAGCAATCAGCATTGTTTACTTCAAAGATTTTCATGATGTCTATAAGAGTGAAAAGGCACGTCTAATTGTAACGCGGAATTATTCTGATATTAGAGACGAAGTTAATTCAAATAGCAGTGCATTCCCTGTACTACCAAAGTTGCCATTCTTATCTGTGAAAAATATCGGTCCAGGTACTATCTTGCAATGTCATTTATATGCAAAGGTTAGGGTCGCTGCTGATGACTTCAATATACCTGACTATGATAGGACATTTGAAACTGTTGTTGACTTCATTGAGAAAGATGAGACTGTTCTCTTATGTCTAGCTGATTTGAAGATGCCCCCGGGTTTTGCTTTGCATGACGAAGTTGATATCAGATATAGAACACAGGCAAATGAGAAGATCGAAGTTAGTATGCGGTTTAGTGAACATGCGCTTACAATTGAGCACAAAGTTAAAGGTAAGTTATTTGATAAAAAATTAACGAAGGTTGCTCTAGATAAAGGTCTAACTTGGGAAAAGCCAAATAAGTAAGGAGTATCCTCATGAATCCTAGCTTGATCAACGAAGCAATGATCCACCGATGGGAAGTTGAGGTTTGGCGGACATATGAGCACCGTTTTGGCCGCGGAGATGTCGAGGCGGTCGAACTAATGGGTACCGGCAGGATCATCAAACATACGCGCGAATCCAAAGAGGGCGCGGAAATCAGAATAAAAGACACTGGGTCGATTGGAGAAATTCTATGAGATCGCACCCGGAACCGGCAAGAGAATTAAGAGGAAAAGAAAATAGCCCGGTGGCGGCATATCCCCCGGGCAACAGACTTCATTATAGCAATTTACGCAGGTTTTTCTGAATCGACACTACCGCTAAATAGATAGTCAAACCGGCAATTACTTTAGTCAAAATTCTCTCCATAGATCGCCCCTCCTCTCCTTGCCTCGACTATAACAAAAGCGTCTATAGACAGGTCAATCCACGAAAAACGAAGAAAAACGAAGCTCTCTGCAGAAGTTTATGAGATCGTCTATAGACGATTTCATGCTAATCAACCAAAACAATAAACTTTGAGCAAATTTCCTCAGTTTTTAACTTTTCACCGTAAAATATAAAAAAAAAGCCCGAGAGCCGAAGCCCCGGGCTGTTTATTTATTGTGTTACCGGATCATATTCGTTCACTTCAAACGTCTCGATCTTGTCGAATACAATGTAATTCTTCCGGCTGTTGAAAGGTCCTTTGTTAAAGTTTTTTTCAACTATGAACAGTACCGATCCGGTGCCTACTGCGTGTGCGTTATAGGCATTGATAAAAGCGGTTATCTCTGCCTCAGAAAGATCGTATTCTTGTTGTAGACCGCTGACATAAGTGATTTCCAGTAATGCTCGTCCTGTAGACTCAACTGGAGGGATATTTTTAATATCTACGGCGTCAATAACCAGCAATGCAGTTGAACCTGTCGCATCTAATTTTTTTAAAGTAACTGTGTGAGTTCCAAATGGAAGAGACTCTTCTTCAATTAAAACGGTTTGATAATTAGGATATGTAGATGTGTGCCAATTATAAGTCTGAATAACATTACCATCTAAGCTATATTGAACCTGTGACGATCTATTCGATCCAGTAAAATCTAATATCCTAAAAGCGGTACCAGTAAACGTAAAGGACACAGTTGCATTTTGTGATCCCGAATTACTATTTGTGCCATTATAATATGGTGTATACGATTCTTGATGCCATGTACCAGAAGAATAATTAAAAAAGTTATTGTCTCGATCATCATAACGCGTCCAACCATTTGCGGGATTTGTTAATATGTCACCTCCAGCAGCAAACGCCTGCATCGGAATTACTAATATAACAAGCAAGAAAACCATTGAAACCATAACAAACTTACTTTTCCTCATAAAAAAACCTCCCAATGTTATATTACGATTAGATAGTTCTTCGCTATCCAATAATACAGGCCCATTTCAAGAATTAATAGACTATTTTCCCACATTTTTCTTTGTTATGTTTAAAGATTTGACAAAAATTAGTTTTAGATTTGAAGCCCTCATGCAAGAGATTATTACTTCCGTGAACGTAGACCGATCGCCAACAAGCGCCAGCCTTCCGCCGTAAACTTCGGCTCGTGGATCAGTCCGCCGAGGTCGGCACTACCGAATTCCTTCACGAACCATGCTGGCGCCGGCACGAGTTGCGTCGCTTCCTCAATTTGTTTCTCCGTCTTTTCCACTCGCGCCATAAGTTCGTTGAACGCCTTCTTCTCTTCGCTCGTCATTGGTTGATCCTCCTCAGATTGATAAGTAAAAATCCAAGAAAAAAGTAGACGAGGGCTCCGCTTAGCGGGGCTCTTTACTTATTGAAAGGTTGGTGTGGGGATGGACAAGTCGTCGGTAATTGCACTTGTATCGGTAGCGGCCGCCCTTAGCGGTATTTTATTAGGTTGGATGGGGAGAAATCGGACGAGTCGTCAGGATACGGTGGCCACGGCATAGCGCGACGCCAAGCTACAAGCCGCAGTGGAGAGCATTAAGTACGGTGTTGATGATCTGCGTGTTGAGCAACGGGCGCAAGGACAACATTTTGCCGCGTTATCGGAGCGCGTCACCCGAGTCGAAGAATCGTCCAAGCAAGCGCACAAGAGGCTCGATCGATTGGAGGTCGATTAGCATGGATCAAGATATTATGACGATAGCCGCCCTCGTGGCGGCTTTTGTTGGTGTAGCTAAGGGTTATGGAATGCCGGCCAAACAGCGTTACGTGCGTTAGAATGGAATCCAGGCAGTCGATTCGACTACGGGTATGTGCAGGCTGAGTTTGCCCCATTCATAAAGTCCGATGCAGTTGATAATTTCATGCGTGAATTGAAGCTGAAGCGTTGAAAAAATGCGCTTTAGCGGACTAAAGGTTAGAAGATTGTTAGAAGAACCCGCGTTAGAACGAAAAAGGCGCGGCTCCGAAAACCTCGGAAGCCGCGCCATTATGCGATTTGTTATGGTGCTGATGAAGGGATTCGAACCCCCGACCTACGCATTACGAATGCGTTGCTCTACCAGCTGAGCTACATCAGCAAATCCTTTATTAGAATATAAAGTTTGGGGACAAAAGTCAAGGATTTGGACCTAGGTATTTTTTTCCTTACGCGTATCGACACATTTACGCAGCCAGCTACGCGAAATGGAATACGCGATTGGAACGGCTCTCCGCCGGCGTCTCCGGCTTGATCATCGCTTGCACCGCGAGCTTGTCGCTGCCCACACCGCTGATCATAAGATGTAGCTGCCGCTTCAGATCGACCTCGTAAGGCTGAGGCAGCGCGTCGCCTTCCGGCGTGCGAATGATGCGCACGATCGGGCGTTGCTTGCTGTCCGCATGCAACCCGGATACGACGCCGATCTCTCCGGTCGATAGGCGTACCGTCGTTCCGAGGGGAAACAACGCCATATTGTCGCGCAATCTGCATACTTTGTCCAAGTCGTACAGGCTGCCGGATCCTCCGTACAGCACCTCCAGCGCCTCGTGCGGAAGCATCGGCACTCCGTTGTCCCGTCCGTTCACCATCGTATCGAACATATCGAAGATGCTGATCCACTGGTGAAGCGGATGAATTCTCGCCGCCGTCAGCCCGAACGGATACCCGCTTCCGTCGTTGCGTTCGTGATGGAATAGCGCGCATTGCGCCGTCAGCACCGGGAACCCGCTATCCCGGAGCAAGCGGAAGCCAAGCTCCGCATGCTTCATATATTGCGTTCTGTCGCCTTGCATCGCGCGGGCTTGAAGCCCGTTAGGCAGCAACAGCCGTCCGATATCGTGCAGCATCGCGCCCATGGCCAGCGCATGCAAGTCCCCGCTGTCCAGCCCTTCGTCCAAGCCGAGCCGCGTCGCGCACACGCTGACGTTCATGGCGTGCTCCAGGAAGTGCTGCTTGTCCCCGTCGGCCAACGTCGTGCTAAGGTGGACCGGCAAGCACAGATGGTTTCTTCGCGAACGCAGGTCATCCACCATGAGCTTAGTCGCGTCGAAGCAGAATCTTACGACATGCGTAGACAGCGTCTCGCGTTTGCCGTTCGTAAGCTCGTCCATGACGTGCGTCAAAGCGCCGTGCAGTACGATAGTCGTCTCGTCGCGAATCGCCTGGTCCGGAGCGATATCCTCCGTGCCCTCCTGCTCGATATGCAAGTAAGGCAGCCCGAGCTGCTGCAGCTTCTGGATCGCGTACTCCGTCAGCACGAAGCCTCTTCCCGCCAGCACGTGTCCTTGCTCCGTATAAATCGAACGCCCAAGCTTCATTCCCGCTTGGCACTGACTCGTATGCATAATAATCATAACGCCACGCTCCTTCGTTCCCGGGGCTTGTCCGCTCGTCCCCGTCTCATGCCTCCATCGTACGAAAACCGCGCGTCATATGACCAGTGACGCCCGTCATCGTTCAGGTCATGAATAATACGCGGTGTTAATTGCTGCCATTTCCAACTATAATCATTCGTATATAGAACTTTTCGAGGGGACGTGCCTCATGCTTACAATTATAATCGCCGACGACCAGACGCTCATGCGCGACGGACTGCAGACCATTCTGCAATTGGAAGACGACATCGAAGTGGTCGCGACCGCCGAGAACGGCGAAGAAGCTTGCCGGCTTGTCGCCATCCATGATCCCGACCTCGTGCTTATGGATATCCGCATGCCCGTCATGAACGGGATCGAAGCCGTCAAGAAGCTTCGCGAACAGTCCCCCCGCACCAAAGCGTTAGTGCTCACGACGTTCGACGAGGACGATTATATAATCGATGCTCTAGCCAGCGGTGCCGTAGGGTTTCTGCTTAAAGACATCCCGACGGACAAGCTGCTGCAAGCCGTTCGCGACGCCGCCAAGGGCGAAATCATGCTGCCTTCCTCGATCGCCGTCAAGCTTGCCGCGCGCCTAGCCGCGCCCGCTTCTTACGCGCGAACGCAAGCCCCTCACGCGCGCAACAAAATAGCCGACGTCAAATTCACCGACCGGGAAATGAGCATCATCGCGCTCATGGTCGAAGGCCGTACCAACCGAGACATCGCAGGGTTGCTCTTCATGAGCGAAGGCACGGTCAAAAACTACGTCAGCGCCATCTACGACAAAATCGGCACGAACGATCGCACGCAAGCCGTCATCTGGCTCAAAGATATGACCGTCATATGACGGCGGTCACTGTGACGATCACCCTTGGCCCGTTACAATGAAAGTCAACGGATCTACAGGCGGGAGGAATCGGAATTGGCTCGAGGAGGCTTCACCAACCATCTGCCTTTAATGCGCGTGCTGGGGATACTGCTTGGCCTTCTGGTATTCATCGCATGGGCACTTTTCCAGCTCGGACGCCACTACGATCGCGATAGCCTGAAACCCGCCCTATGGCAATGGGCTTCCGCCACCGACTCCTTCGCATCGCCATCGACTGCGCCTCCGCAAACCGGCTGGCTCACGATCGCCGAAGATTCCGACCCCTACCATAGCCGTCAAGCTTACTGGCTGCGCATCCCGCTTCGCGGAGCGGACGTGCGCGAGCCGGAGCTCTGGATATTGAACGCCACGACCCTCTCCGTCTTTGGGGAGGGTAAATTGCTGTACGCATACGATCCCGCGGCGAACGGCGAGCGCGTAAATCTGAATTACCATTGGAATCTCGCGCCCCTCCCTTCACCGCTTCCCGCGGAAGTATACCTCTTGCTGGACAATCGCAACGGCCTCAACCCGGAGCCCGATGTCCAGCTCGTGGGCAAAGGCGACTTCCTCGTCCATCTCATCCAAAAAGACTTGTACTGCTTCTTGATCGGCGGACTGTTCTTATTCAGCTTCTTCTTCGCCACCGGCCTATACACCATTCGCCGCGACCGGCTGCATCTGTACTTTGCCATGCTTTCCTTGTGCGGAGCTTACGAGTCATTCGTCCAGAACTATCTCATGCAATGGCTATGGGACCAACCTTGGCTCAGCTATATGGAGCTCGGTATTTTCCCGCTCGGCGTCTTCGGATTCATCAGCCTTATGAACGTCGTGTTCGGCGAAGACCATACCCGCGCATTGCGCAAGCTCAGATGGATCGTCCTCGGATTCGCGATCGTAACGTTAATGGGCGCCGTCTGGATGAAAATAGCGTGGTTCGAGTGGTTGCTCGGCTATCCGTTGCTGTTGCTGTTTCTCGTCGCCGCCGGCATCATTCTCCGGTCGATTTGGTCCGCCTACCAAGATCGCCAAGGCATCGAATCGATCTGGATGCTTGCCGGATTTTTCGTCATGACGGCCGTCGCTCTCGTTCATGTGCTCCGAACGTATTTGCCGGCGTTTTTCAACGTAGCCAAACGCAATATCCCACTCCTGAACAATCTCCCGTTCGATATTCTATCGATTGGGTTATTCCTGTTCCTTATATGTCTGATTCGGGTCATCATTCATCGGTTCGGCAAGATGAACGAACAGTTGAAAGCGTTCAATGCTTCGTTGGAACTGAACGTCGCGAAGCGGACATCCGAGCTTCGGGACAAGGGACTCGAGCTGCAACAAGCGAATGCCCGTCTCGCCCATACGATGAAGGAAACCGCCGAAGCGTTCGCTTCCACGATGGTGCTGGAAGAACGGAATCGGCTTACGGGTACGATTCACGATACGATCGGGCACTCGCTCACAGCGACGATCGTACAGTTGGAAGCGGCCAAGCGCCTGCTTGCCCGAGATCCGCGGCTTGCCGAGAATAAGCTGGACGCTTCCCAAGAGTTGGTCCTGCGCGGCTTGGAGCAGATCCGCCAATCGGCGCGTCTCATGCGCGACGACACTACCCAATACGACCTGCAAGAGGCGATGGTCTCGCTCATCGAGGAATCGGAGAACGCGACGGGCGTATCGATCGAGCATCGCATCGACCCGTTGCCGGACAACCTTACGACGCTTCAAAAACGCGTCCTGTTTCAAGCGCTGCAAGAAGGCATCACGAACGGATTGAAGCATAGCCGCTGTCAGCATTTCCGTTTCTCGCTTCGCGTCGGGCCTTCCGCGCTTGCCTTCAAGCTCATAAGCGACGGAAGAACCTATGCCCCGTCCGCTTTCGGTTTCGGCTTGCAAGCGATGTCGGAGAGAGTCGCGAACTTGGGCGGCACGATGGCAATCTCTCCGGGTCAGCCCGGATGCATCCTCGAGTTGTCGCTTCCGTACGGACTATCGGATCGAAGAGCGCTGAGCTAATCACGTACAAGACGAAGAGGAGAGCCTTCCATGACATCCCGCCTCAGATCGGCCTGGCAGCCGCATATTCCGCTCGTCCGCACTTTCCTCATCCTTCTCGTGCTCTTATCGGGCGTCGGCTGGACGTTATCCGTCGCGCAGACGAAGGACGATTCGATCGCTCGCCTAGACGTAGCGACTTGGCAATGGGCGCCGGCAACGTCTTACGACGAAATTGGCGCCCCCTCGGAAGGCTGGCATGCCTACGAGCCCGGATCGATCGTGCCAACGAACATCTATTGGGTGCGAATACCGCTTCCCCAAACCGGATTACTAGACCCTCACCTGAAAGTAAATAACGTCGGCAGTCTGAAAGTATACGACGGACACTCGGAGCTTTTTTCCTACCTGCTCGCCAAGATCAATATTTCCTACCATTGGAAAATGGCGAGTCTTCCTTCGCCGCTTCCGCCCTACATCGATATGCTCCTGCGTTACAAATCGCACGGTCCGATAACGGCGGATGCAGCCTTAGGCAATAAATCCGACTTCATCGCGCTTATGCTGCGCCAGGATATGGACAACCTGGTCCTTGGCGTATTGCTGCTCTTCAGCGGCGGAATCTCGATCGGGCTGTATAAGACGCAGCGTAACCGGCTATATATTTACTTCAGCTTGCTCGCTTTTTTCGGCGGATACGCAGCGCTCGTGCGCAACGAGCTGCTTCAGGCGATCGTGGACTACCCCGTGCTAGGTTACTGGCAGGATGCCTGCATGCCGATCGCGACGTTCGCTTTCGTCGGCGCCATGAGGGAAGTGTTCCCGGGCGTGCACCGGCGCACGCTTCGGGTGCTGTGGTACGTCTCGCTCGCCGTATCGGCGTTAGCCGTCATCGGCGCCTTGATCAGCCAGCGTTGGTACAGTCTCGCCATACTCGTCTATACGCCGGTGTTCCTCGTTGTTTTCGCCGCGGTCTATTGGACGATCTGGGTCGCTTACCGCAAACGGAGAGACTTGGAATCGATCTGGATTATGGCCGGATTTTCCTTGCTGGCCGCGATCGCGTTGCTTCATATGTACCGGTTCGTCGTTATTTCGTACGTTCCGCAGTGGCTAGCGGAAGAGACGACAGCGGTGGATCGCATGCCGAAGGACTTGCTGTTCTGGGGTTTATTCGCTTTCGTCGTCTGCTTGATCCGCGTCATCCTGTATAGATACATGGCCATGAACCGGCAGTTGGTAGAATTCAATCGCTCGCTCGAGCATGTCGTCCATACCCGTACGCACGAGCTGCAAGAGAGAACCGAGCAGCTTCAAGACGCGCACGAGCGATTGGCCGCATCGATGCGCGAAAACGCGGAAGCGCTGGCGGAGTCGATGATCATGGAGGAACGGCACCGCATAACCGGCAGCATCCACGATACCGTAGGCCACACGTTAAGCGACACCGTCGTACAGTTGGAGGATGCCAAGCTGCTAATTTCCCAAGACCGCGAGCAAGCGGAGCTCAAGCTCGCGGTCTCGCAGGAGCTGCTACGCAAAGGATTGGAGGATATCCGTCAGTCCGTGAGAATGCTTAAGGAGGATGCGGGGCATTACGATTTGACTGGCGCGATAGGAGCGCTCATTCGGGAGACAGAGCAAGCGACCGGCTGCACGATAGGAAGACGGATCGGGAAGTTGCCGGGCGAACTGAGCACGTTGCAGAAGCGATTGCTGTTCCAGACGCTTCAAGAGGGCATTAACATCGGACTGAAGCAACGAGAACCTGTTCGGCTATTCCTGCTATCCGTCTGGTCGGACCCGCGGGAAACGTCCGTGCAGCTCCGGCTATCGTATGACGGTAGCCCGATCAGCGCAGCCGATTGGGGAGTCGGCATCCGCTCGCTCGCCGAGCAAGCGGACCGGCTGGGCGGCGAATTAAAAGCGGCCGATACCGACGAAGGCAGTTGCCTTACGTTAACGATACCGACCGCTATGACTAACGCTTCAAGCTGGATTATTTAACGCGCGCGCTTGCTCCGCGGTTACGGCCAAGGCAGCCGCGCGGCTTCGGCTCAAGCAGAAGTTTCCGCGTAACCGCTCGCCGAACCTCCGCATACGCTAGGGTGATACCCGCCTATAGGGCAAAGGAGAGGTTCGGATGAACGGCCAGACGTTAATGCTGCCGATCGAAGTTCGCACGCTGCACGATAATACAGTGAAAGTATCCATTCCCTTCATCACGGGAGGCACAACGCCCGAGGCGGCCGGCATCATGAACAAAGCGATCGCCTCTACCGCTCATGAGCTCATGAAAGACCAGGGCTATCCGAGCGACGATATTCAAGAAATGAACGGCACGTTCGAGATCAAGACGAACGAGCGCGGCTTACTTAGCTTGTCCTTGCTCAATTACGCGTTCACCGGAGGCGCGCACGGCAACACGTTGCAACGGTCGCTGACGTTCGACGCCGACACCGGACGCCAATATACGCTTGGCGAGCTGTTCAAGCCGGCCAGCAAGTACGAAGCCACGCTGAACAAGCTGATCCAAGCGCAGATCAAAGCGCGGAAGCTGCCGCTGCTCGGCGACTACCCCGGTATTACGCCCGATCAAGACTTCTATATCGCCGACAAGTCGCTCGTTATTTATTTTCCGCTATATGCGATCGTGCCTTACGCATGGGGGTTCCCTTACTTTCCGATCTCGGTATTTACGATTCAAGACATTATCGACGAGAACGGCCCGCTTGGGGAGCTTATGTATTGACCGGCAAACGTACCGGAAGTCGCAACGAAACCAAAGGAGCTCACCGCATCGCGCGGTAGAGCTCCCTTGCGTTATTGTCGTATATTATTCGCCCGCGCACCAGACGACGGACCGCTCTAATAACTTGAGCACGTCCGCATGGAGCAACCCTTCCGGCCGATGAGCCGGCGTAAGGCAGAGAACCCGCCCGGCGCCGTGCGCATGCCGCCAACCCGCGATCGATGCTCCGTCTATAGAGGACGACCGCAAGAACACTTCCGTCTCTTCTGTACGGCATTCGACGAAATAATGTTCGTCCATAATCTCGAACGCGATGTTATCGCCGGAGTACTTAACCGGCTGGTGCTCGCTCGGATGGGATAGGAAGTACCCTTTCAGCATCGAGACATAGTCGCCTTGCGGGTCGTAAGAGGCGAGGCCGGAATGCCACGCTAACCACCCGCCGCCAGCCTCGACGTAGCGAACGATGCTCGCCGCGATTTCATCCGTCATCCACTTCGCGTCTTCGTCCTCCTGCGGAGTCAGCCGATCCTCGGCGAACAGCACGACGGCGTCCGGTTGCTCGGACAATACTCCGACCAGCTGATCTTTGCCGATAAACCGCACGTTTATGCTCCCCTCGCCGAGCTGCGACTGCAAGGCGGCGAGCAGGGATGCCCTGCTGTCCGCTTCGCGATGGTAATAGTCTCCGAGCATCGCCACGATCTGCTTCATTCTGCCTACCTGCCTTTACCTATGAATTAGAGGGGCATCGAGCGTCCCGTATGATCGACGAAGACGAGCTCGTCCGCGATCGTCGTCTTTCCTTCGGCAATATCCATAATGCCGCCGGCGCTTTCCGCGGCTTCCATCGGCGCGCTTTGACCGCCCATATCGGTTTTGATCCATCCCGGATGAATAGCGAGAACGCGAACGCCGCGTTTCCACAGCGTGTTCTTCAATTGCTTGGAGAACATGTTAAGCGTCGTCTTCGACATTGCATAAGGATAATCTCCGCCATAGGCATTCGCCATGCTTCCCGCTTCGGACGATATGTTAAGCACGACCGCGCCGGCATCGTCCGCCAATAGCGGCGAAAAATGCTTCGCGACGATAACCGGACCGAACACGTTGACGTCGAAGGTCAGCCGCATTAGATGAATCGGCAGCGTCTCGATCGTATGCTCTCTTCCTAACAGAATTCCCGCGTTATTAATAATGCCGTGCAGTTTCACGTTATCCTTCGCGAGCCTAGCCGCCAATTGCGCGGCTTCATCCTCGTGAGTAACGTTCAACCGTTCGATCCGAAGCTGGTCATCGTATTGGGCGGCGAGGTTGAGCAAGCCTTCCGTCGCATCGGCTATCTCTCGCATGCACGCGATGACCGTATGACCGCGCTCTAGCGCCAGCTTCGTTAATTGTAAGCCCAATCCTCTTCCCGCGCCGGTAATGAGCAAATTCATCGTTGTCGCCTCCACCCGTTAATCGTTTTCCAACAATTCTATTAGCACCTTGAGATCTTTGAACGAATCGAGATATGCGTAGCGACCGCCCGTATACTCGCCTTTCTGGAGCAACGGCATTCCGCCGGCTTCCATGACCGCGATCTTCTCTTTCATCCCTTTGATGCCAAAAGCGATATGATGGAAGCCTTCGCCATTCTGATCCAACGACTCGCGCCACGTGCTCGGTTCATGATCGGGCTCTATCAACTCCAACTGCAGGGAACCCATGTCGAAGAAGGCGAGCTTCGCTCGCGCTTCGGAGCGGCTACCGCGATACTCCGTCTGCGCGACGTCGACCGTATCGGTCCAAAACCAGTTCGGTTTCTCGACGCCGAAGAAATCCGCGTACGCTTGCGAGGTTTTCTCGATGTCGTGCACGAGCACGCCGATCTGGGTAATAACGTTGTTGCCTAGTACGTTCTTCTCCATGTTCTGTTCCCTCACCTTTTATATAGATTGGCATGAATCCCTTGTTATGAATTGCGTGGAAGCCGTAAACTTCTCTGCGCCGAACGCTTTCTGCTCGATATGCTGGATAAGCGACGTCGTCAATTGCTCCAGCACGCCCGCAAAATCGACTCTTAACGTCGTCAACGGAGGTTGAAATCTTGCACTTAGCGCATGGTCGTCAAACCCGATGATCGAGATATCCCGAGGAACCTCGATGCCATGCTCCTTCAGCGCCCGAATCGCCCCGAAGGCGACGCTGTCGTTCGCCATGACTATAGCCGTCGGCAAACGCTTGCCGCTCGCCAAGAACGTTCGAATGGCGTCGTAGCCGTTCGTCTCGTGGAAGCCGCCAGGCATAATCCAATCCTCGCGGACGGTTAATCCGCAATGCGCCATCGCTTTGCGAAAGCCTTCTAACTTGGCCGGTCCGGAGTAACGATTCAAGTCGCCGCTCACATGTCCGATCTCCCGATGGTTAAGCTCGGCCAAGTGGGACACGGCCAGCCTCATCCCCGTCTCGTTATTGAGATCCGCTACCATGCGGTTCGGTTCCTCGCGTCCTTCGAAAGACTGATCGACGGTCGCGACCCAGAAGCCCTCGGCGACGAGCTCTTCTATGAACGGCTCGTCGTTCGTCGCGCCGATGAACAATCCCCCATCGATGCGTCGCTGATAAAAAATATCTTTGACTCCACTAATGCTATCCGAGTCGCAATTCCCTCGGATAATGTGAGTCAGCACGTAGTACCCATGCATAGAAGCGCTTTCAATAACGCTCGCGAGCAACATATTCGAGATGATATCGGCGGATACGTGGCCTTTCTCGATCATGAACAGACCGATCGTCTTCGTCTTCTTGCCCGCGAGCACCTGCGCCGACATGTTCGGCACGTACCGATGCCGGCGGATAATCTCCATCACTTTGCGGCGCGTTTCCGGAGGGACATTGGCATAATTGTTGATGACCCTGCTGACGGTACTCCGCGACACGCCTGCGAGCCGCGCGATTTCCGTTGCATTGATACCGTTATTATTCATCGTCTCGCCTCTCTGTGAACACGCGTTTATTCTATTGAATATGGTAACCGAAATTAAAGCTTCGGTCAAACGAACAACGGCCATCCTCTTGGAGGACGGCCGTTAATAGGATGCTACTGGAACTTTTTCGGAAATTGTTTAATGATCCCGGCCGTCAGCATGTTGGCCAACTTGATCAGATGATCCTCGCCCAGGTCGAAGGCGACGATATCTTTGTCCCAATCTTTCGCGAGCCTAGCTGTTACTTGATCCGCCACGAACTTCAGATGCTCTTCCAGCATGAGCTTCATGTCGGGATAGGACCAATTCGGATTGGCCGCGGCGAGGAATTTGGCGATATCGTCCGCGTTCCTGTACCATTCTTTATTAATTTTGGCGGCGTCCGCGGCGTTACCTTTCATCAATGCGTCAATCAGCTTTCCGGCTAGCACAATGTGCTCCGTCAGCAGCTTCGCTAGCTTGTTGCCGGCTTCCTCGCCGTAATAAGGCTTGAACGCGTTGCCGATATCCTGCTGGTTCCGCAGCAATCTGGCAAGCACTTTATCCTTGTCTTCCAATCCGGCGATCGCGCTTACGATGTACTTGTGCGTCCAGTTACCGTGGTCGATCCACAGCCTTTGCAATCCGCACTTGAGCTTAACCATAGGAATCGTCAAGCCCGGTCTTGTTTTGGCCGGATGCCAGTAATCACTCTTGGCTTGCGCGAGAGGCGCTACGCAAAGCGCGATGCATAAGCTCAGTAGCATCGCTCTAAACAGCTTGCTCTTCATGTAGATCTACTCCTTCCGAATGCTTGATCGTAATGCCCTGTACTAGAATGGACATTTCCACGACTTTCATTCATCGGAAGCAAATGGAGCTTAGCCGAGTATTTCCCGCGTTATTTGGCTACGGGAAGCGTCACGACGGCAAGCGTCCCTTCATTCGGCTTGCTGGACAGCGTTAGCATACCGCCATGAGCTTGTATTATCTTAAAGCAAACCGTCAACCCGAGTCCCGTACCGCTTTGCTTGGTCGTATAGAATGGCTCGCCAAGACGAGCGATTACTTCCTCCGGAATGCCCACGCCTTGATCCTGTACTTCGATCACGACATGCCCCGAGTTATCTTCCCGCGCGCGGACGTCAAGCATGCCGCCTCCCGGCATCGCTTCTATCGCGTTTTTCATCAGATTAATGAGCACTTGTTTGATCTGATTAACGTCGCACATGACGTTAGGCAACTGCCCATCGTCCTCCACTTGGATCGTCACGTTCGTAATAATCGCTTGCGATTGCATGATCGGGACAATATCCCCGAGCATCCGCGACATGTCGCACGGAACGAGCCGCTGCCATTGATTGGGCTTGGAGAGGAGCACGAACTCCCCGACGATATAATTGATCCGCTCCAGCTCCGTCAGCATCATCTCGTAGTAATTGCGATTGCGATCCGCGCTCTTGTGCAGCAGCTGGGTGAATCCCTTAAGCGCCGTAAGCGGGTTGCGTATTTCGTGGGCTACGCCTGCCGCCAACTGGCCGATTACCGATAGCTTCTCCGAACGAATGAGCCGTTGCTCGGATAATTTGCTGTCCGTGACGTCAAGCAGCGTTCCGGATATCGCCGGTTCTCCGCGATGATAGGCCGAAGAAGCCTGAAGCTCCAAATAGATGTCCTCTCCCGCTCGATTTTTCGCGGTTACGCCGAAGCGCACGGAATGGTCATAGCTGCCGCAAGCGAAAAATTCCTTCCCTAATCGCTCGCGATCCGCGGTTACGATATAGTCCGCCAAAGGCTTGCCTAACATTTCCCCGATCTCGCAGCCGAATATTCTCTCGGCGTGACGATTGACGTACACCAGCCGGCCTTCTTGTTCGATGAATACCCCGATCAACGAATTTTCGACTAGATTACGATAATTCATCCCCGTTTGTTGCAGCGCTACGTCAGCGGATTCTAATTCCTTGATGCCGATCGATAGGCGCACGGTCAGCAGCACGATCGTCACGATAGCGCCTACGGTAACCGGCGAGAACTTCCCTAGCATGCTAATGATCGCGATTAGCGCAATGCTGACCAGAATGGTCGTCGCATACCGTTGAATGAACCGCGATGTTCCCGAAGCAGGTATTTTCCGACGAGGACGCGGCTTTCTTCTCGTTTCGGCCAATGCCGCAAACCCGATTAACATCGAGCCTATGAACCAACTCATATCGGATATCCATGACCACGCGCTTCCGGCCTCCGTGCTCGGCAACAAATACAGATAGGTCGTATTGCCGATTTGCCTTACTAGAAAGCCTGCGATCAGCAGGAGATCGGCAGGCAAAGACAACGCCCTTCGGCCGTTCAATCCTAGAAAAATGAGCAACAGCAAAATAACGACATTAAACGAAGAATTAAGCAGGCTGAACCAGACGATCCCGCCGTAGAAATTATGCTCCGACAATAGCGGTTCGATCTGCAGCTCCCAATACAAAGTAGCCGCCGCCGTCGAGTACAGAACAATATCCAACGGAAAGCCCAGGGAAAAGCGCTGCGTCCGTATCCGATGATTATACTGAACGTAAAGCGCCATGACGAAGAAAATATACTGCGTATCCCATAGCGTTTCGGGTATGCCGATGAAATCCGGCTCCGAGTTTCTAGCGATGATCCCGTACGTCCATCCGAGCTGAGCAGCTGTATGGACGAGCATTCCGTAGCCGTAATACTTCAAGAACAACTTTTCTTTATTGGATGTACGGTAAGCAAGCAGCAACGTAACGGTCGCGTACATCGCTCCCGCGGTTTGAAGGATATTGCTCGATACAAGTCCGCTGAATAACGTTTTGTGCCATGTACCCGGCCAGAGGAAATAAGCCGCAAGCAATACGAGTCCGATGAATAACAAAATAAGGGGGGCTCTGCTTTTTCTAGGCACGATCTCATTCTCTCCCGCCGTGACGAACATTCGCGAATAACTTCTTAAGTTATACACATTCCATTACAACTCTATAAATCCTTCATGTTATTAAATAAATTTCGGTATAATAGGTATAATAGGTATATACATGTAATATGAAATCCATAGCCACGCAGGAGGAGCAATCATGAACGATCAGAAGCCTTATGCAATCAACACTTTAGTCGACGGATACACCCTATACGAGTTGTCGGACGAGGCGACGCAATCCCGGGTGCTCGTATGCCCCGAGCGGGGAGCGATCGTCATTAGCTGTCAGTTGCACGGGCAAGAGCTGTTCTACCTAGACCGGGATACGTTCTTGAATCCACAAGCGAATATTCGGGGAGGCAATCCCGTGCTATTCCCGATCTGCGGGCAGCTGATCGACGGTCAATACGAATGGAACGGCAGCACCTATAAGATGAAAAATCACGGGGTCGCGCGCGTGAATGCCTGGGAAGTCGTCGAGACGGGTACGGATGACGGTGCCTATGTGACGCTGTCTTTGCGCAACAACGAGGTGACGCTTGCTTCGTATCCCTTCGCGTTCGAATTGCGATTTACCTATCGGCTCAAGGACGGCCAACTTAGCATCAAGCAGCATTACGCGAACTTGTCGAACGAGCCAATGCCGATGGTCGCCGGGTTCCACCCTTACTTCGCCACGCATAGCAAAAATCTCGCCTACGAGACGGACGCGACTCGGTTGCTCGACTACAACGATCATGCGGAAAAACCGTTCAACGGCACGTTCGATTTGAACGGGTTGGTAGAATCGGTGGCGCTCCTCGACGCAAAGCAACCGGAAATCGCTTTTCCGCTTAACGACGAAGGCGGACGCGTACGTCTGCGTTACAGCGAGGCGTTCCGCTATGCCGTGCTATGGTCCGTCGAGGGCAAGCCGTTCGTCTGCGTCGAACCGTGGACCGCGCTTAACGAAGCGCTCAACGATAAAGAAGGCTTGATACTGATCGAGCCGGGACAGACGCTCCCCCTGCAGATGACGATTGGTTATGAGCGGAATTAACCGATAAAGATGACAAACCCCACGAGACTCGCGTTATTAGCGCAATCCCGTGGGGTTTGTCATGTCATGCCGGTATTAGAAGCCCATGTCCTCGTCGATGTACCATTTGCCTTCGACTTTGACAAGATCGAAAGAATCTTCCTCGGTTTGCTTCTCGCCGTCTTCCGAGTATGTAACCTCGTAATCGACGGTCGCGGTATCGTCGTCGATGTCCGTGTCCAATATTTTATAGCTTTTCAAAGAACCGCTACCGAAGTTATCTTCCATCTCGTCGATAATATCGTTAAGTTCGTCTTTGTCGGGATTACCCAGCGAATCATCGGATATGAGCTTCACCAACGCTTTGCCGTCTTTCGCTTTCACGGCTTCCATGAAGCTCTCGACGGTGCTCTTCGGCGAGGATTGGCTTCCGCCGCTACCGCTAAAATAGAAAATCAGCCCGCCCACGATGATGACCAGACCGGCCGCGATCAGGCCCATCGTCTGCTTGGACATTTGGCGCGGTTGATTCGGCTGATAGAAAGGTTGACCTTGTTGCTGCCCGTACGGTTGTTGCTGCACGAGAGGTTGTTGTCCATAAGGTTGTGCCGGTTGCTGATATTGCGCAGGTGTCGCCGCTTGCGGTTGTTGCGCTATGCTCGCTCCACATTTCGTGCAAAATTTAGCGTTAGCTTCATGCTGATTGCCGCAATGGTTACAGAACATCGTCGAATTCCCTCCGAAATTAGGGTATTATTTCCTATAACTATACACATTTTTCGGAGTTTCAGATAGCTTTTATAATAATTTAATGTCGTATCCATCTCAGTAAACCCCCGTTCTTTTCTCGTTGCTGCTGTAGGATGACGCCGAATAACGAAGTAAAGCTAATCCGGCTACGATATAGATAAACGCTCTAACATAGGCCTCAAGACCGAGCGATTTGAACGGAAATAACGTCATGAAAGCATAAGCCCACATCGCGAACGGCAGCAGTCTGACGTCCCTTGACACCAAAGTAAGCCAGAAGCCTACGAAAAAGGAGTAATACGCGATCAAGTAGAGCGGAAAATCATAAAAGAAATCATGCAACGTATCGTAACTGGAAAGGGATACGCTCTCGTATAACAGCTTTTTCAAGAGCAGGACGCCTACCCCCATGTATAACAGGTGCAAATGAATAGGCATCAAAGCCCGAGCGAACGGCACCTGATATAACCACGCTCTCAATTCTCGGATCACGGCCGCAAATTGTCGCATGCAAACGCCTCCCTTTGTTTGTACATTTGGCTTGCTACATATATACAACGAATCTGCGTTCGACATGCACGATAATAATAAGCCCGCATGAGACAAATCTCGCAGGCTTGTACGCGAATAACGGCAATGGGTGATGGACTAGTCTGTCGGTAGGTTCCAATGCTTTCAAGGATTTAACATTCCATTGACAATCTGGGCTCGATGTTGTAATATAACTATTTGTAGAAGATGTAACCCCAGAATTTTTCCTCTTTGGGCAATATTCCTCCGTTTACCCAACACACACAATCCTTAAGATTACGGCTGCTGGAAGGAAACACGAATTCTCACTGGCGCGGCCTAGGAGCCGCAATGACGATGGAGAGGTAGGGCTATCGTTGTGTTCGTGAAGGTGAATTCAGGAAGAATCGCGCGGTTGCGCTTCAATATTAGACCCCCGACAGACTTAGTCTGCGGGGGTCGTCCAATTTATACGGATAAATGAAAAGATCCCCTTCGGTAACCCGAAGGGGATTGTTGTTGCGGATTCGTTTAGCCCACCATCATATGAAGATCGGCTTGGCCTTTTTCGGTACCCTCGGCTACTTTTGGTTTCTTGAGCATGAGACCAAGAACGCCTCCTAAGATAGCTACGAAAACCAAGATAAAGAACGTATATCCGAACGCATCCGTGTAGTTAGATAACGAAGGTTTCGTGCCTTGCGGCTGATCCGCCATGATGTTGCTGAACCTCGTGGAGTAAATGGTCATCAGCACCGCAACAGCGAACGCCATCATAACTTGTTGCGCGGCGTTAGTAAGCGAAGTAACGCGACCTACCAGGTTTTGCGGCGAGGATTGAATCAGATGATTATTAAGCGGCATCATGAACAGCCCCATACCTGCGCCGAGCATCGCCAGCGGAATCATAACCATAATGATCTCGTCTCCAGCTGAAAGGCGGGAGAGCATCAACGCGGACATCATGGTAATCGCCATACCTGCAACCACGAGAGGACGAGCCCCGAAGCGGTCGGACAATTTACCGCCGATCGGCATGAACACGCCGGATGCGATCGCCTGAGGCAGCATGATAAGACCTGTCTCCAGCGGCGAATATTGCAATGCGCGTTGCAAGTAAAGAGGGACTAGGAACATCGTGCCGAACATCGCGATCTGCGATACCCATTGCACAATAATGCCTTTGGTGAAGTTGCCGGAACCGAAGACGCGAAGCTCGAGTAGCGGATTCTTCGCCCTGAATTCCGTAATGACGAAGAGAATCAATGCGACAACGCCTAAGCCGATTCCAACGAGCGTATTCGTATTCATCCATTTGGATTCGCCGGTCACAATATCAACGCCACCAACGGATACGCCGTATACGAGAGCCGCGAAGGCAAGCGGTGCAAGAATCATGCCAAGCAGATCAAGCGCGGCAACCGATTGACGCTTAATGTTCGGCAACGTACGAATGCCAAGGACTACGCCGATGATCCCGATCGGAATATTCACGAGGAAAATCCATTGCCAGCTCGCATGCTCGACGAAAGCGCCGGCGATAACCGGACCCAATGCAGGTGCCAACAGGATCGGAATCCCCATCATACCCATGACGACGCCTACTTTACTAGGCGGCGATAACCGATAGATGAACGCCATTGCGATCGGTAATACGACGCCTCCTCCGAGGCCTTGGATAATGCGGAACGTAATTAACAACTCGATACTGTTCGATAGCGCGCACAAAAAGGAACCGACCGTGAACATCGCAACGGAGATCAGGAAAATTTGTTTCGCTCCGAACTTGTCGGAGAGCCATCCGGCCAACGGGATAACCGCTGCTTGCGCTAGCGCGTATCCTGTAACGGTCCATTGGACGACCGAGTAGTCGGTCAGCTTGAACTCGACCATAAGCTTTTCAAGAGCGACGTTAACAGCCGTACCATCCAGGATAACCATGAAAATACCGACAATGATTGCCACAAGAGGCGCTATGATGCTCTTAAACGAGAATTCAGCCTCTGTTGATGCGGGTGTTGATACAGACGACATATTAAACCTCCTATCCATAATGAGAACTTTCCGAAATGCTGCCTCTCTGGTCTACAGATTGACCGCTATAACCCTACGCGGTACAATAACGACATGCGGGCGCTATTTTCGGTAGTCCTTTAACTATACCGGACAATTGTCCGTTTAACCACGATGTTACCGTACAGTCGTTCGAGTGTCAATACGAACAGACCGATATATTTAAGCGAAAGAGGTGACGACATGTCCGTACGACGCGAACGCAAAGACGCGATCGAGCACCGCAGGCTCATCCTGCAAACCGCTCAATCTCTGTTCGACGAGCATGGCGTTCATAGCGTGAGCATGCACCAGATCGCCAAGACCGCTGGCATCGGCCAAGCGACCTTATACCGTCGCTATGCCCATAAAGGCGACTTGTGCGCGGAGCTTATGGAAGACTATTGCCAGCAGCTAATCGAGAACATTACGGCTTACTTGCAAATTAACGTTAAGCTTTCCCCTGCCGAAAGACTCGGCGGAATTATTAGTGCTTGGATCGACGCGCTCGAAGAGAAATCCGAGATGATCGTCACGATGGAAGCAAGAATGGATTGCGACGACCCCCGAGGAAATTTCTTTCATTCCGACATGTACTTGACCATCCGAAGTCAGATTGCGGAATTGTTGTCCGAGATGATCGGACCGAACCCTCCGACTCCGATCGATACGACGTTAACGGCCCACGCCCTCATCTGCTCGATGGCGCCTCCGGGCTACTTCCACCTCAAGCATGAGATGGCCTATACGCGGGAGCAGATCAAGCAAAGCTACCTTCATATGTGCCAACTAACCGCTCAGCGAAGCTGAGCATACAAACAACAGCCCGTCATACCGGAGTCTCGACTCCGGTATGACGGGCTGTTTGTTGTTGCGATCTTTATGCGCCGAAGGTGCTTCTTTGACGTTGACGCTCTCTCGTTGGCTTGAGCGAACGCTCGAGCAAAACGATAAGCGGAACGACAAGCTCGACGAGCAAAAATCCTGCGAGCGCGTCCATGATGACGTGTTGCTTAACGAACAAAGTGGACATAATAATCGTAGAGGACATCGCCGTAATTAGCGTCAAATTCCATTTGTTGCGGAACGAACTCGTCCATACCATCCGCATCACCATGTAGCTGGAGAAGCAGTGAATGCTAGGGAAGCAGTTGTACGGCTGATCCCGGTTATAAATAAACCGCACGAGCTCCGAGAAAGGATCTGTCCCGGTCACGACCGGACGCGGAACCGTCGTCTGGAATACCGAGTAGATCAGGTAGCAGATCAATGCGCATACGATATAAGTCAGCAGCGCACGGTAGTAGACGCTAGCTTCCTTAAAGAAGAAATAAATTAGGCAGACGTAAATATAGAAGATCCATACGGAATAAGGAAGCGCGAAAAATTTAACGAACGGAATCGCGACGTCGACGGAAGTTAACAGCTTAGACACTTGCTGGTTAGCGACAGGACCGTTAGTCCAAGCGTACATCATGCCCAAGAACGGGAACACGAGCATCGACAAGAGCGGTGCGTACTTTTTCCAATCGATCGATTGCAATTTCAAATTCAAATCCTTACCCCCTTGATTCTATCGCTCTATTAATCATGATTAGGCAGATGGCCGACGTAACTATCCGATAAATTCAATAACTCCAACGCACGATTATACTCATCTTCCGTCGAATCGGCGCCCGTCGGTTGCTTACCGTCGAACGGATAGACGGAACCGTCCTTGTAATCGTGTCCCGGCACGAAAATACCGTTATTGTTGACGAACGAGCCGGAAGGCAAGTAGTAACGCTCCGGAAGCAAGTTTGTCGTATTGTTCAGCAAATCTTGTCCGAAGTGAATGTGATCTTTAAGCGAGATGCCGAGCAAATTCGCGACCGTCGGGAAAATATCGACCTGTCCGCCCGTCTGTGGCATCACCTTCGGCTCCGTTACGCCTGGAGCGATGATGAACAGCGGAATATTGAGCATCTCGGAGAAATTATAAGGCCGGTTATAAATTTCTTCCATCAAATTTTTCTCGTGATGGTCTAGCGTATACAGCGGCAAACCGAGATGGTCGCCGTAAATCAAGAATACGGTGTTGTCCCACAAGCCGTTCTGCTTCAGCTTATCGATGAATTTGCCGAGCGCGTAGTCGGTGTAATTCTGCGCTTCGATATAATCGCCGACAAGCGTATTTTGGTAGCGCTCCGGAAGCTTAAACCGGATTTTGCGCTCGGGAATGTCGAACGGGTGATGGGACGACATCGTGATCAATTGCGCGTAGAATGGCTTGCCGTTCTGACTCATTTTAAGCAACTCATCGGCCGTCTTGTCGTACAGTACTTCGTCGGACGAGCCGAAGAAGACGAGATCGTCATCGCCGAAGAACGACTTATCGTAATATTTATCGAAGCCTAAAGCCTTGTATAACTCTTTGCGATTCCAAAATTGCACGTCGTTCGTATGGAATGTCGCCGTCTGATAACCGTTATCCTTGAGCACCTTCGGCATGCTCGGCAAAGCCACTCCGCCGTAATCTTGCGACGCCGCGCCGTGCTGCGGAATGTAGAACGACGTATTCACGACGAACTCCGCGTCAGACGTATTGCCTTGGCCGACTTGTTGGTAGAAATGAGGGAAATAGAAGTGATCCTTCATGAGCTGGTTCAAGTTCGGCGTAATTTCTTGCCCGTCGATCTTCGCGTTCAACAGGAAGTTCTGGAACGCTTCAAGTTGAATGATGACGACGTTCTTGCCTTTGGCCTGTCCCCAGTAAGCAGGAACAGCCGGGTCTTCGACCTTTTTAAGGTTAGCGATCGCTTCCGCCGTCACGTTGCTCGGATCTTCGAGCTCTTCGTTCGCGCTGGCGATAACCGCGTTGACTTCGTAATTCAAAAAGCCCATATTCTCGGCTTGGTTCAGCTCGTTAATGCTGTCGCGATGCGTCCACACGTTGGCGATGCTGACCGCGAGGGCCACTCCGAATATAGCGGAGAACACGACCTTCGATTCCCGAACCGCAAGCGATTTACCCCAACCGCGGAATTTCCGGTTGAACAGAAGCAATAAGGACACGACGATATCGGTAAAGATGAACAGGAAGTACGGATGTAGCAAGGACATGACGCTGCCTCTTACCTCTGTAACTTGGCCTGCTTGTTGAAGCGCATGGTACGTGACGATGACTCCGAAATATTTGAAATACATAATGACCGCGAAATAAATCGTCGTCACCAGCAGGTTAACCGTCAAATAGACGCCGAATTTCTTCTGCGGACCGTACCATTCGATCAACGCGAACAGCACCCAGACGGACGGAAGATCGGTGATAAGCGGCAACCATAACGGACTATGATCGAATATGACGAATTTGGCCAAATAGATTTTAAACAACATTAATATAGTGAAAAAAACGAACGGTTTGGATAACCAGTCTCCAACTCGCGTTTCCCGTAATCGTTGCATTCGATGCACCTCCGTAACCTCAATCATTATAGCTGAACGGCATGTCGTATTAAAGTAAATCTCGCAGGAAACTCCTCTAAAGGTTGGCTAAAGAAAACGCTGTCGCGTATAATGCAAGCAAGCATCCGTATATTTGGAAAGGAGTAACATCCATGGCTATCCGCTATTCTAGAGACTATGACCGAATACTGGACGATTTGTCCAACGCCCTGTCTACCGTTCCGCAATTTTACGAGGCGTTCGAAATGGAAGAAAGCGACTGGAACAGCCTGTCCAAAGACGAACGCGACGTGTGCATCCGCACGCTCGCCGATGATTTATTTTACGTCCTCGGCTCCGAGCCGTCCACAGACGTTGGTCTAGGCAAAGCCGAATACGACGCAAGCCACGGCGTTATCAAAGTAACCGCCGACGCTTCTCTCGTTCACGTCGTCCCCTTGCGCGAGTAGCCCGCGCGGATTTTCCCGACCTGCGTGCCCAGGTATAGCAAGAACAGCATCAGCACGCCGCCGATTCCGAGGATGGACCAATTAACCGACATGTCCATCTCGGTCAGGATCAGGTAAATACCTAGTCCGACGACGGAAATAGCGTTCTCCACGAAATTCTGAACCGCGATCGTCCTTCCGGAGCCGATGGCGGTTTTTCCTTCTTCTTGAAGCATTGTATTAAGCGGAATAAGGAATATGCCGCCCATAACGCCCGTAATAAGAAGCAACGACACGGTCAACACTACATGATGAGTAAAGCTGGCCGCCAAAACCGAGACGACCATGACGATCCCATAGAAATACGCGCGATACAGCTTGCCTTCCGGCACGAGCTTCTGGATCAAAAACGCGCTTACCACGACGCCGAAGGCTGTCGCTCCTATTATCATCGATTGCTGGTCCGTGTCCTCGATACCCAAGTTGATCGGAAGCCATGCGATAAGCGCAATGCGCAGCACGGCCGCGGTGACCCAGAACGCGCTCGTTCCGAGCAAAGAGAACCGTCCGCGCGGATTCCGGAACAATCGCGATAGATCCTCGAAGAACTGTCCCGCGGCATGCCGGTAGTTAATGTTCGGATTGCCGCGTTTCGCCGGGATGAGCATCGTCATCGCTAAGGAAAGCAAATAAATGAACAGACAGACGAGAATAGCCGGCAAGTCCGAATGCACCGCGAGCAATCCTCCGGCAACGGTTCCCGTCAGGATCGCGAAGATCGTCGACCCCTCCACCCACGCGTTCGCACGAAGCAATTCCCCTTCTTTGCGCGTCAATTCCGTCAGTATTCCATATTTCCCAGGGGAGTACACGACCGCGCCGATTCCGACGAAGAAGTAACAGAGCACCGGCGGCACGCCGAATAACAAGAGGAAGATCCCCGTCGCTTTGAGCACGTTGCCGAGCAACAGAACGAGCGATTTCGCTTTTTTGTCCGCGAATGCTCCGACCAACGGTGCAAGCAGCACGTACGCGCATAAGATCGCCATCTGAATGTAAGTGACTACGCCGTCCGGATTGTCCACGCCTTGCCTTTTGACCATTCCGACCACGAGAAAGAAATTCAAGTTATCCGAGAATGCGCTCAGGAACTGCGTAAGCACGACCATGTTCAATGGCGATAGTTTGTTTCTAAATCCTTGCAGCAAAACGATGCCCCCGCCTTCCATTGAGTCTACAAGTTTATCGTCCGATCATGTTCGTCCGCACATATTATACTCCTTACATGAGACTTCGTCCCTAGTTCTTTTACCATTTTACCGAACCTTTATGTGGCACTTATGTGACATCCGCGCATTGACAATCGTCCGGTATAGAGCTATTGTTATTGAATTGAATTTGATAATGATTCTCATTGTTGAAGCTGGGCGGGATTATAGTGGACTTAACCTTCATGGAGAAGTATTGTCATATATCGACTCACGGCGCGGAGAACCCAGTGTATTCCGTTTCCGTCGCCGATTTAATGGATCCTGCGATCATGCGGGACCTTCTGGAACGCGGCGGCGCGCTTGTCAAAGCGATCGGCATGGAGCTTGCCGTATCTTTCATAGGTTTGGCCGCATTCGGATTACCCTCGACGAAGCAACTGATGATGTCCCAATATAACCGCGTTCTCGATCTCTCCCCGTCTAACGTAACCGTGCAGTTGGTCATGCACAACGATTATGCGCAGGTCGTCTTCAAACTGCACGAGCTTAAATGGACGGAGCTCCCCGAAACGCCTTGCGAGCGGAACGCAGCCGTCATCGCGGAATGGGAGCGTTACTTCCGCCTCGAATTCAACCCGTTGATCGAGCGGATCGCTTCCGCGGGCGGAATGAAGCCGGATCTCATCTGGAATCAATTCGGCACGCGAATCGCGTTCATGATGGATTCCATCAGGGAAAACACGCCTCAGGGACCGAAGCTGCAACGGATCGAAGAAGATTTCGCGTTACTCGCCGGACTTCCTCCTAAAACCTTCAACCGTAGGCGCAAAAATCCTTTCGACCATACGCCCGTATACGTCGATAGTCCGTATAAGCCGGGCACGCAGACCATGATTCGCTCCGCTTGCTGCATGTATTATCGCCGAGAGAACGGCGTTAAATGCTACAACTGCCCGATTCTGAAGGAATCGGAACGCGCGGAGAGAAAAGCGGAGATCGAAGCGCTATTAGCCCGTCAAGCCTAGTAAATTCAGCCAATTAGACCTCGATTCCCCGTTTTTATGCAATCGTTAAGCTCGGAAAATCAGACGATCCTGAAGCAGGACTATCGCTACTTCGACTTCAAGCCGGTGACGGTCGGTTACTGGGCGAAGCCTTATATCGACGTCGCGAGCGATCTGCACTTCTTGAATAAGAGCCGTTATAGCGACTTCCAGAGCGATATGACGTGGGAAAACGTAGCGGAGATCGTCTATTACACGCTGGAGGAAACGGAGTTTCTGGAGGACTCGGCGTTCAGCGAGCAAACGGCGCAAGCTTACGGCGACTTGCAAAGCGCGACGGAGCGCGAGCAGAAATTCATCGCTGAGGCGCTCGTCAAAGGCATTATGCAAGGCTACCCGAACGGCTACATCGGCGTCGGCGATAAAGTAACGCGCGCCGAAGCGCTTGCCGTGCTTAATAGGCTCACGGATAAAACGAAGCGCATTAAGGTAGCCGCTCCCAAAGGAAGCTTGCAGTTGTCGCTCCCTACGGAGGGCGGAGGACAGAAGACGGTTATATTCCCGGATCAACGCATGCGCGACGTGTATGACGTCTTGAAGCAAGCGGGGCAGTTGCGCGGAACGAACCAAGACTTGCTTGCTTGAGACGAAGCTTCGCTTGTTCAAGGACAAGACGGAGATGGACGGAGTGCTGGGGTAGCAGACAGGAACGTCTAAGCCGACCGAGGAAACGACGTTATGGCTTGACCCGCAGTACGACACTTACGGGATCACGATCCATCTGCGCGACGGCACGCTCGCCTGCAACCAGGAAGCGATCGATCTGTTCTCTAACTTCCTGTTCGGCTACGATGCTTCGACTTTCCGCAAGCTGCTTGCCGACACGACTTCGAAGGTGTCCGCCGGCACGAAAGTCGGCTCCTCTCAAGTAGTGATCGGTGGCGATTCGGTAGAAGTTATCGTCGATTCGTCGACGAAGACGGTTATCTTCTCGATTGCCAAGAAGCAAACGTAACGCAAAAGCGGGACCCGGTAGAACGATCTTCTACCTGGGTCCCGCCTTTGCGTTCTATGGGAAAAGCGGCGTTATGCGAACCTTCGGCACGTGGCTACGGAGTGCGGATTTCCGGACGAGAAGCTGTTCCGACGGTGTTACGGGATGACTCCCGGCGAATATCGGCGCAGTCGGTAACGGATCGGACAAAACCGATTGACAGCATGCATTGAGAACGATTATCGTTATTAATAGAGAAAATGGAAAAAACAAGGAGCGTTCTCATGCTTTCATTCGATCCTACCCTATTAATAAGCCGTCACAAGTTTTTGTTCGAAGCACCTGATAACAGCGCGAATATCTATTCGTTCGACGGCGATGATCGCGCACTGCAAATTGCGGATCTCGTAACCCGGTTCGCCATGGCGCTAGGAACGACGGATTTAAGGACGGCGGGCGCTATCTTCTTCAAACGGTATTGTCCGATCTTCGCTGGTGCCGTCTATGCATGGCTCCATCATCGCTGGGCGCTGGACGTCTCGTACGTTAATATGAAGGTCACGTTGACCGGCAATAACGTCAAGTTCCATTTGCTCGGCACATCTCAGGTGGCAGGCATTGAATCTCTCTCTAGCGATGAAGAGAAAGACGAGGCCTACATGCGCCATCTGTTCCAAGACCACGCCAGTCCGCTCGTCGCCGCGGTCTCCGCTCATACGGGCATTTCCCAACCCGCCCTCTGGCACACGATCGCCTACTCCATCTCCTATTGGCGGCAAGAGTGGTTAGCGGAATCCGAGACCGAGCTATTGAACGAACGCATCGAACAATGGTTCCGATACGCGACGAGCCGTTCGACCCCATCTTGGCTTCCCGACAAAAGAATCAACCCGATTTCCTGCGAATTCCGTGCCCTGGACGACCCCCTGCAAGAGGGGCATAAAATATTGATCCGTAAAGCCTGCTGCATGAATTACAAGCTGCCTGGCGAGGAACCGCACTATTGCTATACTTGTCCTCTTATTTCCGATGAACAGCGAATGGAACAATACTTGGAAGCTCATTAATCGTGGACACAACAACAAAGCGGCTTGCCTCGGCAAGCCGCTTTGTTGTGTCTAGGCTAACGTTCTTCCGTTACCATAAGGTATGCACATCGGCGTTCCGAATAAAGGGTCGGGAATAATGCGGGACTTCATATGGAATACGGCTTCGATCATGCTTGCGGTAACTACGTCCTCTGGCGGACCTTCCGCGAACACCTTGTTATCTTGGATGGCAACGATACGATGCGCATAACGACAGGCTAAGTTAATATCGTGCAGCACCATGACGATCGTACGTTGCTCTCGCGCATTAAGCTCGAACAGCAAGTCCAGCACCTCGATCTGATGCGTCAGATCCAAATACGTCGTAGGTTCGTCCAACAGCACGATGTCCGTCCCCTGCGCCAATATCATCGCGATCCAAGCGCGTTGCCGCTGACCTCCCGACAGAGAGTCTACCGTACGTTCGGCAAGCTCCGTCAATCCGGTCGTCTCCAGCGCGAGCTTCACGAATCGCTCATCCTCTTTGGACCATTGCTGAAGCCAAGTCTGATAAGGATACCTTCCTTGTTTGACGAGCTGAAGCACGGTAAGTCCTTCCGGAGCCGTCGGTCCTTGCGGCAGCAAGGCCATTCGCTTGGCTACTTCCTTAGTCGGCAGCGTTGCGATGCTATCGCCTTCCAGCAGTACGTTACCCCGCTGCGGCTTAAGCAACCGGGCCATCGTTCGGAGCAGCGTCGACTTGCCGCAGCCGTTGCTGCCGATCAGCGCGGTGACCTTCCCTTTGTCGATCGATAGGTTTAAATCTTGAAAAATATATTGATCTCCGTAAGAGACCGATAATTCGCGAGTTTCCAAGGCGTGCAACCGGCTCAACTCCTTCATTTATCCTCGATTTTAATGCGGTTCCCACTTGCTGTCAATGAAATTGAGAATCATTATCAAAAAATCATTGAAGTTAGCAACTTATTCCACTAAAATAACTTAGGGTACGCTATACAACCACTTCTTTACGTAAAAGGGGATTTGAACAAATGAAACGTTATTCGGCACTTTTGATCGTCGCGGCCTTGGCGCTTGCGACCGGTTGCGGCTCTTCGCCGGCATCTGACAGATACATAGCGACGGAACAATCTCCCGAACCTTCCGATACGGAAAGCGCGCAATCGTCCGACGTGGCTAGCGAGCAGCCCGCCCAAATAGAAGAACAACAACCGCAGTCGGAATCGGCGCAACAAACCGCGAATCCCGAGGCGCCGCCGCAGGACGACAAGAAAGAGCCCGCCGACAAACCGAAGAAGCCCGAACAGAAGGCTCAGGAAGCCAAAAAAAGCAATGAAGCGATCGGAGAAGCCGTAACGGACTCGATCATGGACAACGTCGGAGATCCGGAAGCCGAGGAAAGTCCTAAAGCTCCCCAACTGAACGAACCGATCGAACGGATTCGTTCGCTTGTGAAAGATTTGAAACAACATGCCGAGAACAATGACGCGACGCAGATGAAAGACGTCTCCTCTCTCCTTATTAAAGATTGGGCGGACATGAAAGCGGACGTAAACGCGGCTTTCCCCGACATGGCCGACTTTTTGGAAGAAAAAATCGCCAAATTAATCGAACTGATAAAAGGCGAGTCCATTGATCAACAAGAGATGTTGCAAGTCGATTACGAACTCTACCAAGCCTTCCGCCAATTAGCCGATAAAGCGGGCGTCCAAGGGTAACGTCGCACTGAAATGGAAAATAAAGCTTGACATTAAGAAGAAAGTTGAACTATCGTTTGTGATAATGATAATCGTTATCACAAACAATTTTCGAAAGGTGGCACTTCATTCTTATGTT
The DNA here is from genome assembly GCF_042655785.1 of Cohnella yongneupensis. NCBI lineage: Bacteria > Bacillati > Bacillota > Bacilli > Caryophanales > Paenibacillaceae > Cohnella > Cohnella yongneupensis. Next base: position 94,756 of record NZ_JBHSNC010000012.1, on the reverse strand, counting down.
TAAACCCGTAGTTCGTTCGTTGCTATTCTCTCTCTCTATCCTATTGGTGATCGTCTCCGTTCCGTTCGCGGCAGCGGCAGCCGAAACGCCAATCAAAGTATTGCTAGACGGCAAGGCAGTGAGCTTCGCCGTACAACCGCAGACGATCGGCGGCACGACGATGATTCAAGTCGACGCGTTGGCGAAAAGCATCGGCGCGACTTCTAGCACCGATTCCAAGACGAAAAAAATCAAAGTAACTAAAGGCAAAACGACGATAGAACTGACGATCGGCAGCAATCAAGCGATGGTAGACGGCAAAAAAGTAACGCTCTCCACCAAAGTGGTCGAAAAAAGCAGCCGTGCACTTGCTCCCCTTCGCCTCCTCACCGATTCGTTCGGTATGTGGTTGAACTGGAACGCAGGCACGAAAACGGCGACTATCGAAACGAAACGTACGATCACTCACGCTATGGGTACGACGACGCTAACGTCCGTACCGAAACGCGTCGTCGTCCTATTCAACGGCCAAGTCGACGTATCCCTAACGCTAGGCGTTAAACCGGTCGGCGCGGTAGAATCTTGGGTGCAAACGCCTTGGTACCACTACCTTCGTACGGATATGAGCGGCGTCAAAAACCTCGGAAGCGAGCTTCAACCGAACATCGAGGCTATCGTGGCCTTGAAACCGGATTTGATTATCGGTTCAAAAACGCGTCACGAGAAAATTTACGGTCAGCTGGCCGCGATCGCCCCTACCCTCTTCGCTGCGGAAGTGTTCGGCTGGAAAGCGAACTTGGATATGGAAGCCAAAGCCCTGAACAAAGAAGACAAAGCGGCAGCGTTCATGAAGGACTGGAACAAACGCGTTGCGGACTTCAAGTCCAAGATCGGCGATAAAGCCAACGCCGAAATTTCGATCATCCGGTTCCAAGACGACAATACCGCTCGTTATTACATCACGGGATTCGCGGGCACGATCTTCCAAGAGCTTGGCTTGAAGCGTCCGAAAGCGCAACAAGAGGAAGGCAAAGTACTCGTAAACCTGACGACCCAGGAGCAAATACCGCTAATGGACGGAGACATTATCTTCGACATTACGTCCAGCTACGGCGAAGGCAAAGAATTCAAGTCCCAGCAAGAATGGCAGAAGAACCCACTGTGGGCTAACCTTAAAGGCGTTAAGAACGGTAAGTACTACAAGGTAAACGACATCACTTGGAACATGTCCGGCGGCGCGACCGCGGCGAAGATGATGCTTGACGACCTGTACTTCTACTTCGACCTGTAATCATCGAAACCCAATAGCGATTCGCGAAAGAATGGGCTTCCGGCTCATTCTTTCGTGCGTCGCGGGACTGGAGCGGCTATCATGGGAAGGTTGTTTGCCGGAAACTTATCCAAGAGTATCGGGCTTGTCATCGGATTCATTGTTTTGCTCGCGTGCGTCTTCGCCAGTATGGCTTACGGCGCCACGCCGATCACCTGGTCCGAAGTGTACCATTCGTTCATGCATTACGACGACACTTCGAACGCGCATATTATCGTGCAAACTTCTCGCGTTCCGAGGGCGTTCACGGCGGCGGCAATCGGAGCCAGCTTGGCCATAGCCGGATCGCTTATCCAAGGACTGACGAGAAATCCGCTAGCCGATCCTAACGTAATCGGAATCAACTTCGGAGCCTCGTTCATGGTCGTGTTCGCCGTAACCGTCATGTCGGTAAGCTCGTTACCCGTACTGACCGGCGTTTCCTTCCTGGGCGCGGCGATTGCTGCCATGGCTGTCTACCTTCTAGGTTCGCTCGGACGCGACGGCTTGACGCCGCTCAAAATTATTTTGGCGGGTGCCGCCTTAAGCGCCTTGTTCGCTTCGTTCACCCAAGGGATGCTCGTGCTCAACGAGAACAGCTTGAACGAGGTGATGTTCTGGTTGACCGGCTCCGTATCGGGACGATCGCTTGAAATGCTCCAAGCGGTATTGCCGTTCATGGCCGTCGGCTGGGTCGGCGCCTTATGGATCGCCAGGCATATGAACGTATTGACGATGGGCGAAGATACGGCGCAAGGACTTGGACAGCGGACGTTGTTCATTAAGCTCGCCGCGGGGACCCTCATTATCGCGCTCGCCGGCAGCTCCGTCGCGGTGGCCGGTCCGGTCGGCTTTATCGGATTAGTCGTCCCTACGATCGCCCGTCAATTTTCCGGTAACGACTATCGTTGGATCATTCCATACAGCGCGGTTCTAGGAGGAATTATCGTTCTCTTGGCCGACATCGCCGCCCGGTTCGTCATCCGGCCGGAAGAACTGCCCGTAGGCGTCATGACAGCTATAATCGGCATCCCTGCATTTATCGTCATCGCCAGGAGGGGGGTCGTCAAATGATGAAGAATTATTCGATCATCCGATTCAAGAAGGTTCCCGTATCTTTTTTCCTTCATAAGAGAACGGTGGCGGTTACGATTGCGCTCGCCGTCGCCAGCATCGCCGCTTTCTTGCTTAGCACGACGCTCGGGGACATGCGCATTCATCCGCTGGATGTCATCCAAGCGATGTTCGGCAACGGAACCGAAGAACACGTTATCGTCGTTCAGTCGCTCCGATTGCCGAGAATAGTAGCCGCCTTCCTCGTAGGCGCGGCGCTCGCGGTTGCCGGCGCTATTCTACAGGGGATTATTCGTAACCCTCTCGCATCGCCTGATATTATCGGCATTACGAGCGGCGCATCCGTAGCGGCGGTAGCCTTCATCAGCTATTTGTCCGGTAAGGTAAGCATCGTATGGTTGCCCGTCGCCGCAATGGCAGGCGCCGCGATCACTTCGATCGTCATCTATTTGCTCGCTTGGAAGAGGGGCGTAACGGCGATCCGACTGGTGCTCATCGGGATCGGGATCAATTTCTTGTTGGCGTCGTTGACCAAGGTCATGCTCGTTATGAATCCGAATTTCACGTCCGGACAAATATACGTATGGCTCACGGGAACGGTATACGGAACGGATTGGAGCATCGTGTGGATGCTCGTTCCCTGGGTAAGCGTCTTTATTCCACTCGCCTTCGTGTTCGCCAGAAACGTGAACGTGCTTCAACTCGGCGACGACATCGCGGCGGGCGCGGGAAGCGCCATCCAGCGGCAACGGTTCATTCTGCTCATGATCAGCGTAGCGCTCGCCGGCGCCGCCGTATCGGTAGGCGGAGCGATCTCGTTCGTCGGGCTGATCGCGCCCCATATGACCCGCAAGCTTGTCGGCCCGTCATTCGGCGGCGTACTACCGGTATCCGCCTTGATAGGCGGTCTGATGGTCGTCGTTGCGGACACGGTGGCCAGAACCGCTTTCTTGCCTTACGACATCCCGGTCGGCGTCTTTACGGCGGGCATCGGAGCCCCCTTCTTCATCTACTTGCTGTACCGCAATCGCAATCGATAAAATATTGTTCGAAATCGAGTAGGAGGGGGCGGCTAGCCCCCGACCTCTCACACCACCGTACGTACCGTTCGGTATACGGCGGTTCACGAAATATTCCGTAATGAGTTGTATCTGTCCATTATGCTCTTTAACCCATTGGACTCTCAATGCTGGTTGTTCAATGCTCGCTTTAGAATCGGACTTCCTGCAGATCGCCAATACCCTTTACGGGTATTGCCCCATTCAAAGGCTTTAACTTTAGGAATTCCTAGGGATAATAGCCTTTTTACTTTGGTTTTAGGCTTCTTCCATTGTTTCCAAAGGCACATGCGTAGCCTTCCTCGAATCCACTTGTCCATGTCCTTAAAGGTACTTGGCGGGCTTCGACAAGCTTTAAGGCTTCCAGAAGATTTTCCCGTGACAGCAACTGCTCCAACATTTTCTACAACTCCTTACGTGACTTGTACCTTCCTCTTGTGCCAGAGATAAGTTCCGCCCTGCCAAAGCCCCACGCGGATTCACCGCTTCCTTCTTCGGTCAGGTCCTTTCGGATTTTCTGCTTTCATCGCTCTCCCTGAACACCTTGACGTACAAATACCTACTTCATGTTCAGCCCTTCCGCAAGGTGTTGCAACACCTTGCGTACTATGGCTTCTGCTGACTTCTGTACGTTCAGTCTGCTTTCGCAAGCAGAGTTACGGAGTTACTCCGCGTTCCGTACAGATCTCCCCAGGTAAGAGCGCTATCTTCCTCTCCAACTACCCGCCTCATTTACTTCCATTCGCCTTCGGCAGTAAGGACTTTGACTTGTATTGCAGCCTCATCCAACGAACGTTAGCCTTGTATGAGTTTCGTGTTCCTCGGGCCGGAGATTTGCCGCTGACTTCCTTCAGATTCGACCTCGCGATCGACACCCTTGTCTTAAGCTAATGGCTACTACTGCCTTCACCATTCGGGACTTGAACCCTAGAGATAGCGCCCATGCTGGGCGCACAAAAAGAACGCTTACTCCATTACGGAGCAAGCGTTCTTCATGCTTTTCTTCTATTCCACTTCGTGCGCCGACGATTAACGCATCGACCTATGATTTCTGCTCGTATTGGTGAGCGCAGGCAACATCTTCATGCCGCTTACCATAGGCGTATTGCACAGGTGACAGGTCGGAATCGCGTCGAGCGAGAAATTGTCGCGCATCCACCCGTTGCAACCTTCGCTCTCGCAAGACCAAATCGCGGTCATTTCTTCAGGGATTTCCTCGAACGTTTTTTTCCGAGAGTACATGGACGAACCCCCTTTGGTTCCTATCGCTTTTAGCATATCCAAGTATACGCGACTTAGCCGGATTTAGATACCTTTCAAACAAAGTTTGGCCATCTATGTGAAAAAAAGGCGCCCTCTGCGCCTGCGCCCCCGGATGCACTTTAATGAGTTCAAACAGCGTACTCGCGCAAAATAAAAAGCCCTTGGCGAATGAATTCGCCAAGGACCATTTCATATGGCTTACAGCTTAACTACGTTCTCCGCTTGTGGTCCGCGGTTGCCTTGTACCACGTTGAATTGAACGCGTTGGCCTTCGTCCAACGTTTTGAAGCCGTCACCTTGGATCGCGCTGAAGTGCACGAACACATCGTTACCGCCTTCAACTTCGATGAAACCGAAGCCTTTGTCTGCGTTAAACCATTTAACTGTACCTTGTTGCATTTATTTCACCTCCAACCTCAAATGCCTCATGAACTTTTTTATTCATACGAATAAAAAATCCACGCCATGACGGGTTATTCCAAAACATAACCCATCCATGTAGTGAATTCAGGTCACGATTTCGATAGGCTTAATCTTAACAGGTTCCGGCCCGAAAAGCAAATCATTTCAAAAATTTCCTGACGAGGATGAACCCTCCCCCCTTCTGCCGCAACGAACAGTCACACTCGTTGCTCTCGCACGTACGGCAACCCGAGCGATTCCGGTTGGCCGGCAGGCTGATTGCGATTGCGCCACCCTACGTACATGAGGACGAGAATGGTCGTCACGTAAGGCATCATTTTCAGGAAATAGGAGGGTATCGACACATCAAGCAACTGAACGCGGAAACCTAGCGCTTCGAACATGCCGAACAAATACGCGCACACGAGCGCTCTGAACGGATTCCACCTGGCAAAAATAATGAGCGCCACCGCGATCCACCCTCTGCCCGCCGTCATTCCGTCATTCCAGCTCGGCGTGTAGACGAGGATGAGCGACGCCCCAGCCAATCCGCAAAGCATCGACCCGGCGATGACGTGGGCATATTGATAGCGGTAAACACTAATGCCCGCCGCGTCGGAGGTAGAAGGACTGTCGCCGACCGAACGAAGCTTGAGCCCCCACGGGGTTCGGAAAATATAAACGTGCAGCGCCGCAACCATGATGAAGCTCATCCACACGAGCACGTTCTGATGGGCGAGGACGCGCCCGAGGAACGGGACCGGCTCAAGCCAGTCGAGGTCGATCGTCGGGATACAATTCGCCGTCTGTTGCCCGCCGTACGGTTTGCCCAAATAACTGCTCAACCCGGTCGCGAACAACGTAATGCCGAGTCCCGCCACGATCTGGTTCGCTCTAAGCGCTATACTCAGAAAGGCAAGCAACCCGCCAAGCGCTCCCGCGGCAAGCATAGCCACGAGAACGGAAAGCCCTAAGCTGCCCGTCGTCAGACTGACGACGTAAGCCATGACCGCGCCGATCAGCATCATGCCTTCGATTCCCAGATTAATGACGCCGGATCGCTCCGACAAAATACCTCCGAGCGTCGCGAGCAGCAGCGGCGTACCCGCGCCGATCGCCGCGATGACGAGCGTAATCGTATATTCCATGATCACGCGCCTCCGTTCACGTTCGCATTAGCTTGGGCGCCCGCGCCGACCTCGGCACTCTCGGTTTTCGACCACGCCACCGAATATTTGCTCAACGCTTCTCCGCCGATCAAAAAGAACAGGATCGAGCCTTGAATCATTAGCGACATCGAAGAAGGCAGACCGATCAGCTGTACGCTATATCCGCCCACGATGACCGCCCCGCATAGGACCGAGGACAGGATCAGCCCCCACGGGTTCAACTTCGCAAGCCACGCGACGATGATCGCGGTATATCCATACCCGGGAGATATCCCTTGCATGAGACGATGAGTCACCCCCGACACCTCCACCATGCCCGCCAAACCGGACAGACCGCCGCTAATGAGCATAACGACGATGATCTGCTTATTGATGTTCATCCCCGCGTACCTAGCAGCGACCGGATTGGCGGACAGTAAACGCAGTTCATAGCCCCAACTCGAATATTTAGTGAATACGGCATACAGGACGACGGCGAACAAGGCGAACAACAGCCCGATATGCAACCGACCGCTACCAAGGGACGGCAGCGATTGCGCGATGTCGAAAATCGGCGTGCCCGGGAAGTTGAACCCTTTCGGATCTTTCCAAGGCTCGAATACGAGGTAATCAAGGAGCAATAATGCCACGTAATTGAGCATGAGCGACGTAATGAGCTCGTTTACTTGAAAATACGTGCGCGGAATCGCCGTGAACAACCCCCAGATCGCGCCGGCAGCGAAACCGAGCACGACCATGAGCGGCAACGCTACGAGCCGCGGGAGATCGGGCCAGTAAATCGTCACCGCCGTTGCTGCAATAGCCCCGACGATCAACTGCCCTTCCGCGCCGATATTCCATACCGAGATGCGGTAGGCGATCGAGACGCCGAGTCCGCAGAGAAGAAGCGGAACGGCTTTGACGAGCGTTTCTCCGAAGCCGTAAGTCGAACCGAAGGCGCCATCGAACATTTTGCCGTAGACGAGCATCGGACTTTTGCCGTTCAACGCGATGAAAATACCGCAAAATACGAGCGCGCACGCGACCGACAATATCGGAATCCACCACTTCATCCGCGTTGCCGTCGCTTCTTTGACGATCGAGACGCGCCAGCGCCCGCCGGGCAGCGCGATTGATTTGCCCATTTTACACCGCCGCCTCTCTGCTCTCGTTCATCCCCGTCATGCACAAGCCGATCTGCTCTTTGCGCGCATGCTGCGGAATGAATTCTCCGTTGATCGCACCGTTGTACAAGACGAGCACGCGGTCGGACAATTTAAGCACTTCATCTAGATCCTCGGAGATGAGCAACACGGCGCCGCCGCGATTGCGCAGACCCATCAGCAACTGATGGACGACCTCCGACGCCCCGACGTCGAGCCCCTGCGTCGGATGGACCGCCAACAGCAAATCAGGGCTGCTGTCGATTTCCCTGGCGAGCAGCAGCTTCTGCTGATTACCGCCGGACAACTGCCTCACCGAAGCATCGACGGAAGGCATATCTACGTTGAACGCTTCGACCAATCGCTCCGCCCAATCGCGATTCGCTTGCCTGCGCAGAAACCCGAACTTGCGGCGCTCCGGAGATCCATAAGATTTCATGAGTAAATTGTCCGTCACGTTTAGACTGCCGGCCATACCGATGCGCATCCGATTTTCCGGCACGTGGGCAATCCCCCGCCGAATCATATCCCGGATCGTCGGTCGACGAACGGTTTCTTCATTAAAAATAAGACTGCCGCGCAAGGCAGGACGCATACCGGTAATCACCTCGGCCAGTTCCTTCTGCCCATTGCCGGCCACCCCGGCTACGCCGACGATCTCGCCCCTGCACACTTCCAGATCGATACTGTTCAGCGCCAACTCGCCATGGTCGCCCTTCGCCTCGACCCGCTCCACCCGCAGCAGCCGTTTACCCGGAGCGCTTCGCTCCACCGGAACGGAAGCCAGCGGTTCCCTACCCATCAACAACCGCGCTAGCTCCTTCTCGTTCGTCGCTTCCCGCTTCATCGAAGCGATCATTTTTCCTTTGCGCATAATCGAAATCGTATCGCACGCCGCCATCACTTCCTTGAGCTTGTGCGTCGTCACGATGACCGTCTTGCCGCTCGCGCGCAGTTGCCGGAGCGTCTCGTAGAGGTCGTCCGCCTCATTCGGCGTAAGCACCGCCGTCGGTTCGTCGAGTACGATAATGTCCGAATGCCGATATAGCGTTTTAACGATTTCTACCCGCTGTTGCTCGCCTACGGACAACTGCCAGATCGGACGATCTACCGGAAAACGCAAACCGAATCGCTCCGCCAACGCCTCGATTTCCGCTTGCTTTCGCTTTCTCCATTTGGAGCCGCGCCATAGCCCCGCCGATTCGCCGAGGACGATATTTTCCATCGCGGTTAACGATTGGACAAGCCGGAAGCTCTGGTGTACCATGCCGATGCCGGCCACCCCCGCGTCATGCGGCGAACGCAGCTTCACCGGTTTGCCGTGGATAAGCACTTCGCCGGCGTCAGGCTTGTATAGGCCGAACAGCACGCTCATCAGCGTGCTTTTGCCTGCGCCATTCTCCCCGAGCAACGCGTGGATTTCGCCTTGGCGCACCGCAAAATCAACGCCGTCCGTCGCCATTACGCTGCCGAACCGCTTCGCGATCCCTTTCATTTCCACCGCGTAAACCTCGGCATCCTCTTCGCTCAGCATGACGCCTCACTCCCATTCCATCGGCAAACGCTTAATCACCATGTCGTTGCTCCTATTATATGACCCCCGCATGCACTCAACAATCCAATATGTAAGATATTGTAACGCAAGATAAAGCGGAATGGCGGATTTGTGCAACGTTAACAATAGTTTGTGTTAGTTTAATTAACAAATTCATTGCACCTATGGATGAGGTGGGATGGGATGGGATGGGGTGGGATGGTGCTACGACGGTCTGGGAGACCTTTCAGCTGTTGAAGTGACGCTGGTGCACACACTCAACGCTCTGGGAGATCGTTGAAGGTGTGCGATGGCGGAATTGTGGGGATGCAACCTCGTGTGGCAACGCTAGAGCGAGCGATGGCGGAGTTTCGTCGATGTAACCTCGTGTGGCAACGCTAGAGCGAGTGATGGCGGGATTGTGGGGATGTATCCTCGTGTGGCAACGCTAGAGCGAGCGATGGTGGAGTTTCGTCGATGTAACCTCGTGTGGCAACGCTAGAGCGAGCGATGGTGGAGTTTCGGCGCTGCAACCTCGTGTGGCAACGTTAGAGCGAGCGGTGGCGGAGTTTCGGCGCTGCAACCTCGTGTGGCAACGCTAGAGCGAGTGGTGGCGGGATTGTGGGGATGTAACCTCGTGTGGCAACGCTAGAGCGAGCGATGGTGGAGTTTCGGCGCTGCAACCTCGTGTGGCAACGCTAGAGCGAGTGATGGCGGGATTGTGGGGATGTAACCTCGTGTGGCAACGCTAGAGCGAGCGATGGCGGGATTGTGGGGATGTAACCTCGTGTGGCAACGCTAGAACGAGCGATGGCGGGATTGTGGGGATGTATCCTCGTGTGGCAACGCTAGAGCGAGTGATGGCGGGATTGTGGTGATTCAACGATCTAGGAGACCGTTCAGCCGCCGAATTACCACTAGCGAAATCACTCACCACCCCATCGCGCTGCCGTCGCCTCGCGGATCGGCGGCGCCGTGCAGGCAGCCGCGTGCTCTGTCGATCACGATGCCTTGCGCCTGCCCCATGGCTCCGTCCCAAGGCAGCAGCACATCGACTTTATGTCCTCGTTCCCGCAATGACGCCACTTCCGCCTCCGAGACACGGCCCTCTATTTTCAAACTGTCGCTATCCTGCCCCCACGTCCTCCCGTACACCCACCTCGGCAGGCTTATCGCTTCTTCGATCGTATAATCGTAATCCAGAATGCCCGTCATGAGCGACAATTGCGTCTGCGGCTGCCCTTCGCCGCCTTGCGTTCCGAGCAAGGCGTACGGCAATCCGTCCCGCATGATCATAGCAGGCATGAGCGTATGGAAGGTGCGTTTGCCCGGCTGCAGACAATTTACATGACTAGGATCGAGCGAGAAATAGGAGCCGCGATTTTGGAGGATGATTCCCGTATCCGCCGGCATATAGCACGAACCGAAGTCGTAGTACAGGCTTTGGATGAATGAAGCGCAATTGCCTTCTTCGTCTACGACCGCCGCATAAGCCGTATCCTGACCCATGGACGACAGATCGCTGGGGCCGGCCCGTTCCATGGAAATTCTTCCAGCCAGTTCATCTAAATACGACAGCGACAGCAGTCGTTCCAGCGGAATCGCGGAAAAATCCGGGTCGGTCAAATACCGGTCGCGATCCTGGAACGCAAGCTTCGTCGCCTCGACCATCAAATGGTAGAATTCCGCCGAGTGCCTCGGAATCGCCTTCACGCCGAACCGCTCTAACATCTTCATCATCATGAGCGCCGTAAATCCTTGAGAATTGGGCGGCATCTCGAAGATTTCATATCCGCGATATGAGGTCTTGATCGGATCCACCCACTGTCCAACGTGCATTACGAAATCTTCGAGCGCCAATACTCCCCCGTCCGCCCGAATGCCGTCCACGATGCGCTTGGTCAACGATCCGCAATAGAAAGCTTCTCGTCCTCCCGCTTGTAATTCCCGAAGCGTCCGCGCAAGCTCGCGCTGCACCAACGGCTCCCCTTCCGCCAGCACCAGCCCTCCGGGTAAATAAATGTCCGACAGCACTGAGCATGCCCGAATATAGCGTTCATCCCGGCATAGCCATTCCTGTAAACTCCGCGAGATCGGAAACCCATTCTCCGCGTACGCTATCGCCGGCTGCAACAGCTCAGCCCATGGAAGCTTGCCGCCAGCCGACCATACTTCCCACCAAGCATCCACCATGCCCGGTGCGGTAACGGCGCTTAGCGCTCCTCGCGCCGGAATGGACGACAGTCCCCGCTCCGCGTAAAATTCCGTGCTCGCTCGGGCGCCGGAACGACCGCTACCGTTATACCCTGTCAGCTCGCCTTTCCCGGCATTGTACAACATGAAGAACGCGTCTCCGCCTACGCCCGTCATGTGCGGATAGACGACGCCGAGCGCGGCGCTTACCGCTACGGCGGCATCGAAGGCGTTGCCGCCTCGCTTAAGAATGCTTGCCCCGACTTCGGTGGCTATCGTATGGGGCGAAGCGACCATCGCTTTGGTTGCAGGCGGTACCATGTGCTTCATCCCCCTCTCCCTAGATCGGACTACCGATCGTTATATCGATTTAGTCCCCATTTTAACTACGCGTCTTTGCACGGCATAGCGATGTTAGCCTCTTTTGTCACTTCGGCTAACAAACGGATTTCGCCTCGGTCATTCCGCACAAAAAATCCCGCAAGGCAAACCGCGATAAGCAGTTTCCTTACGGGATCACATAATCAAACCAGGAACATCGCGACGATCGTCGTTACCGCAAGACCGATCAATACAGGCTTCAGGTTACGCCGAGCGAGCTCGAACGGGCTGACGCCGCAAATCGCGGCTGCGGGTATGAGCGCCCACGGGATCAGCGTGCCGCCGCCCACCCAGATCGCGGCCACCTGTCCGAGCGCCGTCAGCGTCGCCGCGCCGCTATGGATCGCGACGGCGAACATGTGGGCGATCGGTCCGACCAGCGAAATACCGGAGAAGCCGGAACCGTCGAGACCTGTTATCGCACCGGTTACGGTAAGCGTCGCCGCGGCAACGCCGTTGTTCACCGGTACGCTGTTTGCGAACGCGACACCAAGGTCGTTAACGATACCGTGCGAGCCTTCCGCTAATCCTTTGGCGAAAATCTCGCCGAACGCAGCATCGCCTAAATAGAAGAAAGCGGCGATCGGAATGACCGGTCCGAACACCCGGAATCCGAATTGGAACCCTTCGATCAAATACGAAGTCGTCTCTTCCAAGCCTTTGTTCCGGTGCGCAATGAGCGTGACGATCATCAAAATAATAACCGCGGTACCGCCGATCAACGCTGTTGCGTCTCCGCCTTGCAGGTCAAGAGCGAACATGGCGATAACGTCCGCGATGAACGCCAGGCCTATCGCGATGGCGAGCGTTTTTTTCAAGCTTGCGGACAAAACGACCGCGATGCCAGACGATGAACCGCCGATATCCGACGTGCCGCGGTCGGCGGCGACCAGTCCGTCTCGCCAAGTGCCGCGCTTCATATCCCGCCGCATGAACCAGAACGCCAACACCGTAGTGACAAGCCCCATGACGATGACTAGCGGCACGCTCGCTTCCATGACTCGCGAGACGGGCAAGCCCGCCGCGTCAGCCGTCAGCTTGGGGGCGCCTTGAATAATATAGTCGCCGGAAAGCGCGATCCCGTGCCCGAACAGGTTCATCGCCATCGCCGCCCCGAGCGCCGGCAAACCGACCCTTGCGGCTACGGGGAGCAGCACCGCGCCGATGAGCGCGACTCCCGGCGAGGGCCAGAAGAACAGCGACGTGACGAGCATGATCAATCCAATGCCCCAGAACGCCATTGTAGGCGTTCTCATGAAACGCGTCAGCGGGGCGACCATCATTTCGTTAATGCCGGTAATAATGAGCACTCTGCTCATGGCGACGATGATCGAAATGATGAAGATCGTCCCGAGCAATTCCTTGGTCGCGTAGATAAAGCTGTTGAAAATACCCGACACGGAGCCACTAAGCGTCTCCGTAGCGATCACGCCGATCGTGAATATGCCGACGACGCAGATCAATGTCGTGTCGCGGCGCCGAACCAGCAGCGCCAAAATGAACACGATGAACGCCAGGTATACCCAATGAAGCGAAGTCAATTGGATATCCACCTGAACCACCCTCTCACTCGTGGAAGTCATACATTGTATGCCTTCGAGTGGATAGGCGTTCGTACGTATTAGACTTCGTTCGCGCCGGTTCAGCGTCGCCTCCCGGCGTTATCCCCCGGACACGAGCTGCATCACATGCAGCATGTCGCCCTCGCGTAACGGGATATCCAACTGGTCGAGCCATGCGACATTCCGGTCGTTATAACAGAGCATGACGTGCTTGCGCACGCCGCCGGTCTCCGTATAGACGTGGCGCTTCAATAGCGGATAGTCGGAGAACAACCGGTCTATCGCCCCTTGCAGCGTATCGGCTTCGATCGCGAATCGAGCCCGTCCATTCGTGCAATCCGTAAGCAAGCCGGGCACGGTTGCCTCTATAATCATGCTTCATCCTCGATAATCCATGTTTTCACGCACAAAATACGGGATAGCTGCCCAGGCAGCCGCTGCCACTTTACGCCCCGATCGGTCGAGCAATAGATTTCACCCGAGGTCGTGCCGAAATACACGCCGTATGGATCTAGCGAATCGACGTCCATCGCATCCCGCAGCACGTTGACGTGGCGTTGCTCTTCGGGAACGACGTCGCCGATCGGCTGCCATTCGGATTCGTCGCGGTGACGGCGGAACACGAGCAATCGGCCGTCTTTCATCGAACGCTTCTCGGAGCTTTCGAGCGGGATGATGAACAGATCTCCGGTAGGCGCGACGACGAACGGGAAGCCGAACGGCTCGTCGCCTTCTTTCATCGTGAGCCCTTCTTCGATCGGGAACCAGTTATCCCCGCCGTCCTTGGACATAAACACCCCGCAATGCTCTTGCATATACAGGATGTCCGGATTATCGGGGTCCGCCGCCATTTTGTGAATACAATAACCGATCTCTTCGTAAGGCTGCCCCGTCGGCACGCGAGCAAGGCCGGCATTGCTCGTCCGCCACGTTTCGCCACCGTCGTCCGAGCGGAACACGCCTACGGAAGACATAGCCACCCACATTCTTTCAGGACGGGTCGGATGAATCAATATCGTATGCAAGCACATGCCTCCGGCGCCCGGGAACCAGCCCGGACGGGTCGGATGGCTCGTCAATCCGCTCAATTCCCGCCAAGTGATGCCTCGGTCTCGGCTGACGAACAATCCCGCTTCTTCCGCTCCTGCGTACAATGTGTCCGGCTGCGAAGGCGCGCCTTGGACAAGCTGCCAGATCCGATTTAGCGAAAATCCGCTTTCCTCCGAATATCTCGGACCGTCCTCGATCTGCGTCCACGTCTCCCCGAAATCGTAGCTGACTCGGATCGATGCTCCGTAAGCCGCATGCGACGTGCCCGCGAACAGCGCATGGCCGTGGCGGCTGTCTCCTAGTACGCTATAAGCTTCCCACCCGTTCAAGAACGGACCGCTCAAGCTCCAATTGCGCCTTTCCTCGTTCGAGGAATAAATAAATATGCCCTTATTCGTTCCGACTAACACTTTGACTTGTTTGCCCAATCGAATACCCTCCTTATTGGAGATTCCATCCAAAAGATTCGTCATTTTGTAAGTGTTTTCCTGCCCACCCGCTTGCCCCGATTGTTGTATAATTAATTCATACGCATTAGAGAGACGACATCATGAGACGCACATAGAGGAGTGAGATCATTCTCATGCAACAAACAGAAACCCGCACCGCCCGGTCCGTATGTCCTTTCGATTGTCCGGACACGTGCAGCTTGCATGTGACGATAGAGGAAGGACGCGTCGTATCCGTCGGCGGCAACCCCGATCACCCTGCGACGCAAGGCGCGATTTGCAACAAAGTTCGCAATTTACCAGATCGGGTCAATCATCCGGACAGGGTATTGTATCCGATGCGCAGAACCGGTCCGAAAGGCACCCATTCGTTCGAGCGCATTAGCTGGGACGAAGCTTTCGAGGAAATCGTAAGTCGCATGCAACATACGATAAGCGAGCATGGGGCGGAAGCGATTCTTCCTTACAGCTTCTATGGGAACATGGGGATTTTGAGCGCCGAAGGGATTGACCGGAGGTTCTTCCATCGGCTCGGCGCAAGCCGGCTCGATCGGGCGATCTGCAGCGCGGCCGGAACGGTAGGCTACCGATACACGATGGGCGGAAGCTACGGCATCGATCCGGAGGATACGATCCATTCGAAATTCGTGCTGATCTGGGGCTGTAACCTCGTATCCACGAACATGCACCAAGTGATGTATTTAACCGAAGCGCGCAAACGCGGAGCGAAAATCATTCATATCGACGTTCACCGGAATCGGACGTCGACGTGGGCGGACGAGTTCATCCCGATTTTGCCGGGCACCGATACCGCGCTGGCTATGGGACTTATGCATGTACTCATAAAAGAAGGCTTAACCGACGAAAAGTATCTGGCTGAATACACTGTCGGGTACGAGGATCTCATGGCTAAAGCGGAGGAATACCCACCGGAAGTCGTCGCAGGCATAACAGGCATACCCGCGGAGCAGATCGTCGATTTGGCGCGCCGGTATGCGGCGGGCACCCCCTCCTTCATTCGGATCGGCAACGGCCTGCAGCACCACGATAACGGCGGCATGGCGATTCGCGCCATCGCTTGCTTGCCCGCGCTAACCGGCCAATGGGCCGTCCAAGGCGGCGGGGCGATCAAGGGCAACGGCGGTTACGCGGCGTTCAACGCCGATCGCGTCGAACGTCCGGACTTGCTGCCGGACCCTAACGTTCGCATGATCAACATGAACCGGCTCGGCGAAGCGCTCACCGAAGCAGACCCTGCCGTCCGCTTCATGTTCGTATACAACAGCAATCCGGCTATCGTCGCGCCGGATACGAACCGCGTGAGAGAGGGAATGATGCGCGACGACCTGTTTACGGTCGTGCACGACTTGTTCTTGACCGACACGTGCTTGTACGCGGATTTGGTGCTTCCCGCGACTAGCCATTTTGAGAATCTAGACTTATTCGCTTCTTACTGGCATCTGTACGTGCAGCTTCACGAGCCGATCCTCGAGCGGATGGGCGAATGCAAATCGAACTTCGAGTTGTTCAAGGAGCTCGGCTTGCGAATGGGCTTCGAATCGGAGCTGTTCGACATTACCGAGGAACAGATGATCCGCGAGGCGCTCGATAACCCGGACAATCCATCGTTGGATGGCGTTACGTACGAGAAACTTAAGGAACGCGGCTGGATGAAGCTTAAGCCGGTCGGTCCGGCGGCGGGACAAGGCGGCTTGCCTACACCGTCCGGGAAGATCGAGCTGTACTCGGAAGCGATGGCGCGCGCAGGCTTGCCGCCCGTACCGGAATATTCGCCGATTCTTGAGGACAACGGCTTGCCGTTCTTGTTCATTCCGGGTCCTAACCACAACTTCCTCAACTCGACGTTCGCCAACCAAGAGAAGCTGAAGCGTCTGGAGAAGCAACCGCTGCTCGACATGAACGCCAGCGACGCCGCGGCTTATGGGATTGCGGATGGCGACCGGGTGCGGGTATGGAACGAACGCGGCGAAATCCGCATCACGGCGAAAGTCGCCGGCAACGTCTTGCCGGGCGTCGTCGTCTGCCAAGGCCTATGGTGGGAAAGCGGCAACGACGGCGTGCAGGCAGCGAACACGCTGACATCGCAGCGCCTCGCCGACATGGGCGGCGGCGCGACGTTCTTCTCCACTCGGGTTGACGTGGAGAAGCTGTAGGGAGCGGGGTTTAACGTTATACAATCACCTTATTTCCGCCTAAGGTTGCTATCGCTTCGGAATAACGTTACGACATAACGTTACGACATAACGTATTCGCCCGACAACACGCGATTCCAAGGCCGTTTCGAGTAAATAACGTTGTACGATAACGCTAATAATGCCAACAAGACCCGCCCTCCTAGCGAGGGTGGGTCTTTCGCGTCAACTTTATGTTCGAGTATACATCCGCTTACCTCAATCCAACGGCACCAGCACGGCATGCTGAGTGACCGTGTGCAGATCGCGCCAAGTCCGGTTGAGCGGATGGTCTTCCATCAGCGCCGCCATGCCGAGCAACGGGAAAATGTCGCGAGCCGCGGCAAGCGCGGCTTTCGCCGCTTCCTGGCTGAGTCGCCCGATCTCCTGCTCGTCGGACGCGCTCAATTGACCAGCCTGGACGAACGCGGGCCACGTCGTATCCACGATGTCGTAGAATCGAGACGTCGCTTGAGCGAGTGCGCTCGTTTGCGCCTCAAGACGTCTACGCATAGCGGCAAGCCGCTCCGGCTTCGCTATCGACCATTCCGCCGCCTTTCGCTCCGTGAACTCCGCCGCCTCCTCCAAGAAGTGTCTCCCTACGCCGATACTTACGGCAGCGAACGAAGTTTGGGCGAACGGCAAGAACGGATAACGGAAGATCGGATCATCGAAGCGCGGCGTGGATAAAATATCGAACGTCCGGTCAGCGGGAACGAAAGCGTCCTTAACGACGATCGAGTGGCTATCGGTCGCGCGCATGCCGAAGGCGTTCCAATCGCGAATAATGTCCACTTGATCCGGCATGAACGCGAAGGACCGAATCGGATCCTCCGCGCTCGATTGGCCGTCAGCCCCCGCGATCCGGCAATTCGCGGTAAATACGCTAGCGAACGTCGAGCCGCTGCATGTCGACCAACGACCGCTAACGACGTAACCGCCATCGACCGGCTTGGCGATCCCGTTCGGATGTCCGCTGCCCGCAACGACGGCTTTATCGTGTCCGAACAATTCGCTTGCCCATCTCGGAGGCAGCGTCGCCGAGAAGAAGCCGCCGCCGGAACCGATCGTAACAAGCCACCCGAAGCTTCCGTCGATCCACGCTGCCGTCTCGAATACGCGGAGCGCTTCCGGCAGCGGAAGCATGAGACCGCCTAACGACTTCGGCACGAACTGCTTGAATAATTTGTTCTCGTAAATATAATCGAGCAACAGCGGATCTATCGTCCGCGCTTGCTCCATGCTAGCCGAACGCCTTCTTGCTTCCGACACGAATGAGTCGTCAAAACGCACCGTCATCCTAATTCCCCCTCGTTTTCCTAGTCTTGCGAACAAATGTTTATGATATGGACTTTTGTTTGTTCGAGGTTTACAATGAAGTCACGTAACAAGAGAAAGGAACATGCCGATGGATCGCGAAAATCAAATTCTTGCTCTCATCCGCCATAATCCGTTCATTACCCAGAACGAGATCGCGGAGAGCGTCGGCATTTCCCGTTCGGCGGTCGCCGGCCACATCGCATCGCTGACGCGCAAAGGCGTCATTCGCGGACGGGCCTACGTCACCGCGCAAGAGAACGCCGTTCTTTGCATAGGCGGCGCGAATCTCGACAGCAAGGCGACGAGCCTTAAGGCGATCCGTCCCGCCTCCTCGAATCCGGTTCAAGTCGAGTACGCTTGCGGAGGCGTTGCGCGTAACATTGCGGAGAACCTAGCGAATCTTGCCTGCGACGTGTCGTTATTGACCGTTATCGGCGACGATCAAGCCGGAGAATGGGTGCAGAGGGAAACCGCCGCCAGCGGCGTCAATACTGGACTAACTTATGTATTGCCCGGCGATAAAACCGGGTCGTACACGGCGTTGTTGGACCATACGGGCGAGATGTACGTCGCGTTCGCCGACATGAGCATCTACGATAAGTTTTCCATCCGAATGATTCAAGAGCGATGGTCGCATATCGCGGCTTCGAGGCTCGTGATCGCGGATACTAACATCCCCGCGGACTGTCTCGAGGAATTGATCAGACGTTGCAAGGATGCCGATCTGCCACTGTTCATCGATCCCGTATCGTCCAACAAAGCAGCGAAGCTTCCAGCGGATCTGACCGGCGTGACGGCCATCTTCCCGAATGCAGAGGAAGCGTTCGAGCTGTCCGGATTGACGCCGACGGATACTCCCGACTACCCTGCTCTTGCAGCTGCCATTCAGCGGCGGGGCGTCTCCCACGTGCTCATCACGCTCGGACAGCACGGCATTTTCTACGCTGGAGCCGGGCAGAGCTGGCTGCTGTCGCCTATCCCGACCGACATCGTCGATGTGACGGGCGCCGGAGACGCGTTCGTTGCCGGCGTCGCATACGGCATCCTGCATGATGTATCCTACTCGGACGCTTGCCGTTACGGCCTTGCCGCCGCGCACCTGACGCTGCGGACGAACCGCTCGGTATCGTCCGCTCTGAACGAAGACACCCTACACCATACGATCAAGGAGCGATTCGAATGAACCCCTACTTAACTTATACCGACGAAGTACGCGAGGCGCTAGCTTTGAGCAAGCCGATCGTAGCGCTGGAGACGACGATCATTTCGCACGGTATGCCATACCCGCAAAATATCGAAATGGCCCGCAAAGTCGAGGCCATCATCCGCGCCGAAGGAGCTGTTCCCGCCACTATCGGCATTATGGACGGCAAAGTGAAAATCGGACTCAACGAGCAAGAGCTCGAAGCGTTCGCCACGAACAAACACGTCGACAAAGTCAGCCGCCGCGACTTCCCGTACATGCTGTCCTCCGGCCGCATCGGAGCGACGACCGTGTCGGCGACGATGATCGGCGCGGCGCTCGCCGGCATTCATGTGTTCGCCACGGGCGGCATCGGCGGCGTTCACCGCGAAGGCGAGACGACGATGGACGTATCCGCGGACTTGACGGAACTGGCGCGCACGAACGTCGCCGTCGTCTGCGCCGGCGCCAAGTCGATTCTCGATATCGGCCGAACGCTGGAATTTCTCGAGACGCACGGCGTTCCGGTCGTCGGGTATAAGACCGACGAATTCCCGTCGTTTTACGCGCGGGAGAGCGGCTACGGCGTCGACTTCCGGCTAGACGAGCCGGCGCAAGTCGCCGATATGCTCCGCACGAAGTGGGAGCTCGGTCTGGAAGGCGGCGCGATCATCGCGAATCCGGTACCCGTGGAATCGGCGCTTAAGCAAGAGGAAATCGAAGGCGTCATTCAGCAGGCGCTTAACGAAGCGAAGGAGCAACGCATAACCGGCAAAAAGGTTACGCCGTTCCTGCTCGCTCGCATCAAGGAGCTGACCGCAGGTCGCAGCCTTGAGACTAACATCGCGCTCGTATATAACAACGCGAAAGTCGCCGCTCAACTCGCCGTCGCTCTGAAAGCCTCTAAATAATAGCTATCGACATGCGCAAGCGGTCGTCAAGCCTCCTCCTACAGAGGGAGTACCTTGACGGCCGCTTGTTTGCCGCTTAGCTGAATACCGGTTTCCTTCTTGCCGCTTGCGGCCAAATCCTTCAGCAGGCGCTCCAGCAGCTCTTTGGCTTGCGGCCCTTCCTTGCCTTGAATTTTCACGACGAATTGAACGGCGTTGCCCGTCGAGAGCAGCTTGTCCGCTTGCCTGCATTTCGTATCGTAATCGTGGTCTTCGATGCTCGCCGTCAACCGGATTTCCTTGACCTTAAGCGGCCCATCCTGCTTGCGGACGGCTTGTTTCTCTTGAGCCACTTCCTGCTTCGCCATGCCTCTGGCGACCAGCTTGCACGGAGGCGGGCTGCTGAAGAGCGACGTGCAAACGAGGTCCGCTTTAAGCTCGCGTGCCATGCGCAGCGCCTCGTCCCGCAATACGACGCCAAGATTCTCGCCGTTAAGTCCCGTCAGTGCTAGCTCGGACGCTTTAATCTTCTCGTTCATAAGGATCATGGTGATGGTTTCCTCCTCTTAGATGTTCAGGATTATTAAGTTATTAAACTACTTATGCATTTAAACATAATTTGGTATATTTGTAGGTTTTCGCGATGTTTTTGCTCGCGCTTCTCACTTATCTGAAACGAAAATAACCCGCCCAGGTCCGCACCGGTGACGGGTCATTCGTGGCTTAGCTCGGAGGTATCCCACCCAAGCGTTGTACAGGAGAACGGCTGGCGGGCCGTTCTCTTTTTTTGTAAATAATTCTATTTACATTTTATATCTTATCCATATGCCGCACAACTTAAAATTCTCCATTTCGAAGAATTATATGCCTACACCCGCTCCAACGCAAGCTCCCCCGTAACGGGGTTAGTCAGCGAGATTCGCGCCTCGAACGGCTCTTCGCCGTCTTGGCCGCCGAACTTGAGCTTGGCCGTCTTGCCCTTCTCGGCTAGACTCTTCACCATCGCATCGGTCAGCGAGCGGCCGAGGCTTTCCTTCCAGATAACGAAGCCGCAGCCGGTGCGGTAGTTGCTGCAGCCGTAGCCTTTGCGTCCCATGAACAGCTGCCCGCCGCAGCCCGGCCGAGGGCAAGCAGCGATCACGCCGGGCGAAGGCGGCGCGGCAGTTGCGGTAGCCGCCGAACCGGCAGCCTTAGCCGTTCGGGTTCCGGTGGAACGCGCGAAAGATGCGCCCGTGCCCGCCTTTGCAGACTTCGCGTCCCCTTTACCGCTCTCACCGGAAGTCTTCCCGCCTTTGCCGCCCTTGCTCCCCGCCTGCGGTTCAGCCGAGGCGAACGCGTTCTTCATCGCCGGACGTTGATCGCTGACTTTGGCGATGATTAACCGCGTAAACTTCTTCACGTTCTCCATGAACGTGTCGGCGGACGCTTGTCCGCGCGAAATTTCGTTCAATCTGCGCTCCCACTGTCCGGTCATCTCCGGAGAAGTGAGCAGCTCGACTCCCGCTCCGCGGATGAGCTCGACGGCTATGCGTCCTTTTTGCGTCAGCATGATCCGCTTGCCCTGCATGTCCACGTACCCGACCTGCTTCAGCCGCTCGATCGTCGCCGCGCGCGTCGCCGGCGTGCCGAGCCCCGAATCCTTCATCGCGTCGCGCAGCTCGTCGTCCTCGATCTGCTTGCCCGCGCTTTCCATCGCCTTCAGCAGCGTGCCCTCGGTGTAATGCTTCGGCGGCTGCGTCTCCTTAGCCTTCACCTCGGCGTCTTCGCATCGCACCGATTGCGTCGCATCAAGCTCGAACGGAGCATCTGTCTCCTCCGCCTCGTCCTCTTGCGCAGGGCCGGATCCGCTGTCTTCCTTGCCGCTGTCCTTGCTCTTGGGACCGTCTTTCTTGCTGTTCTCCTGATCGCCAGCATAAATGATCTTCCAACCGAGCGACAACAGCTGCTTCACCGTCGTCTTGAAGCTCTCTTGCTCCACCTCGGTAAGTACCGTATGTACCTTATATTCCGCCGCCGGATAGAAGTGCGACAGGAACCGCTTCACGATCAGATCGTACAGCTTCTTCTCGTCCGGGCTCAGCCCCTGTGGCTTCTTCATCGTCGGCATGATGGCATGGTGGTCCTCGACCTTCGACGGATTGCACACAGCCTTGTTCCCAGTATGGACGAACCGCTTGTTCGCCCCTGCGACGAATTCGCCGTAGTCCGAAGAGCTGCGCATCGAATCGAGAATCCGGTGCATCTCCGGAATGTTCTGCTCGTTCACGTAGTTGGAGTTCGTACGAGGATAGGAGATAACCTTGTGCTTCTCGTACAGCGCCTGCGCCGTGTCGAGCGTCTTCTTCGCGGAAAAGCCGAACTTCCCGTTCGCTTCCCGCTGCAGCAGGGTCAGGTCGTACAGCTTGAACGGATATTCCTTCGTATCTTTAACCTCATAGCTGGCGATCGTGCCGGTCTTGCCTTTGACCTTGGCCGCGATCGCGTCGGCTTTATCCTTATCCGTAATCCGCTCCCCTTGCCAAATGCCGCGATACGTCGTCGCCGCTTGGGTGAACGAGCCGGTAATATCGTAGAACTTGAGCGAGTCGAACGCTTCGATCTGCTTCTGCCGGTCGTAGATCAGAGCGAGCACCGGCGTCTGCACGCGGCCAACGGAAAGAAGCTCGTTATGCTTCGTCGTGAAAGCCCGCGAGCCGTTCATCCCGATCAGCCAATCCGCTTCGCTGCGCGCCCTTGCCGCTCGGGTCAAATTCAAGTATTCCTCGTTGTCCTTCAGCTCGTCGAACCCTTTGCGTATCGTCTCTGCCGTCAGGTCGGAAATCCATAACCGCTTAACCGGCTGTCGCAACCCAAGGTGGCGTACGATAAGCGAGAAAATATGCTGCCCCTCGCGCCCCGCGTCGCACGCGTTAACGAGCGCGTTACTACGCTCCGCAAGCTCCTTGATCACCTGCAGCTGATCCTTCGTACGAGGATTCGGCAGCAGCTTGAACGCGTCCGGTATGATCGGAAGGTCGCCGAAACGCCATTTTTTATACTTCTCATCGTACAAGTCCGGTTCCGCCAACCCGATGAGATGGCCGATCGCCCAGGTGATGATGAACTTGTCTCCTTCAAGGTACGAACGTCGATTCTGCGCCTTCGGCTCAATGACGGCGGCGATGTTGCGGCCCATGTCGGGCTTTTCCGCGATAATCAGCGTCTTCAGGTCTGCTCGTTCCTCTCCGCGCCAAGCATGAACGGTCGTCGCCTCGCTTAGAAAGGCGGATCACGTTCATGTCATAGGTTATTCAGAATAAAATGACCGCGAAGCTCATTCGTTATGAGTAACGAACAACGAACCCCCGGCAGACAGAAGGCCGTCGGCCGGGGGCGTTCTTCGCCACGTATTGTATACACAAAATCATACCACGGGTTCGTCGATCGCGCTATATGCCTATCGGCTGACCATAGGATTCAACGACGGAGCTCGAGAGATGGATAAAGCTTCCGCACTATGGGCAAGGCCGCGTGAATCATGCAAATAATGTTAATTGGTTACATTGAACAGGCGTTTTGTGGTTTAATAAGAGGTAACTTCTGACCCACTGGAGGGATCGTTATGAGGATTGAGCATTTTTTGCTACCCAAGGATCGAGTGGCGTACCTCTCTGCTGGCGCCACGATGCTCGATGCGATTACGCATCTGGAGCGCTGTAACTACTCGGCCATCCCGGTAATCGACGAGACAGGCAAATATATCGGAACGCTATCCGAGGGCGACCTGCTATGGAAGCTGAAGAACACGCCCGGTCTTACGTTCGATAACCTGGACACCATCCCCGTCACCCAAATCAAAAAACGCATCCATCACGAATGCGTTCAACTGGGCGCTGATTTGGACGACATGCTGCAGCTTGCGGCGGACCAGAACTTCGTTCCGGTCGTCGCCGACGACGGACTATTCATCGGCATCATAAGGCGCAGAGACATTATCGAGTATTATACAAGGAATATTACGGATTGACGGAAACCGGGTTTGCTTCGAGAAAGCTGCGGCGAACCCGGTTTCTACTATTATGGGTCAACACTTGTACCTCTCGTGATCTCGGGCGTTCGGATGCAAGGGTCGTCCGTGAAATGAGGCAGCGTAATCCGATTAAATCCGCTTTCGTCGTATAAGTCGAGCACCGGCAGCGCGTATAGGCGGCCAATGTCGCGAACGGCCTGCGCTGGAGCGGCGTCCAGAGATTGATCCTGCTCGCGGGATTTACGGAGAGCAGATGCTCGCGGCGATCGTCCGGAACGCGCCGTAATACGTCGTCTCTTCGCGACTATGCGGCATTCCGATCGACTTGCCCAGCCTGTAATCGTTTACGCTCCGGCAAACACCTGAATTCCGATACGAGAGTAAAGAAAGACCGAGAGCAAGTTTGAAATCCAGCACCGCCATAAAAACAAAATGAGGATGGAGCAGATATAGAGCCTGCTCCATCCTCATTTGTCTCTACCAGTGAATTATGAATTCACTTATGGGACAGCCCCCTTGGCGATCCATTAACGATACAAATAGCTTTATTCTCTTGAATACACCAACGGATTGATCGGACTTGCCGCAACATCACCGGGCTTCAGCCCAGGGAACCATGAAGCAAGGTCATTCTTCCTTGCATTACTGTCGGGTTCAGCTATGATCGAATCGTCGGCGATGTAGATGATCGTCATAACTTCTCGCATTTGATCCGTAGGATTATTCGGCGCGCTGTGCAGCGTCCAGCCTGCATGGAACGTGGCATCTCCGGCCTTCATCGCGCCATAATTCACGACATCCAACCCTTTCGACTCGATGTACGCCGCTAATGTCCTGTTCGACTCGTCCGAAATCACTTGCTTGCTGACGAATCCATTCTTATGAGATTCGGAAGCGAACGTCATGGACCCTACTTCTTCCGACACATGAACTAACGGCATCCACATCGTAATCGTCTTGTCCGTATCGAGAGGCCAATAAATCTGATCCTGATGCCAAGGCGTATGTCCCCCGCCAGGTTCCTTGAACAAAGCTTGATCGTGATAAATCCGCACTCCCTTGACACCCATCAATTCGGCGGCAATTTTAGCGAACCGCTTGGCCATTACAAAGCGCTTGACGGCTTCGCTATGCGTCCATAAGTTCCCGATTTGAATAAAAGCTTTGCCGTATGTATCTCTTTCATTCAGCGGAACATTCTGAGTATTCAATTCCTTAACCAATTCTGCTATGACTTCGCGGTATGCGGCGATTTCCTGTTCGTCGGCGGCGCCTCGAACAATCGCATGTCCGTTCTTCTGATAGGCTTCAATGAATTCTTTTGTCAATTCGACTTCTCTATCCAATACAGACAACTGCTGAAGATCCCGCTTATCGCTCAATGTAAGCCCTCTTTTCGTGTGATAATAATTGAATTATAATGTTTCGTAGAACGCCTGTCTTTGTGATCGTTGCTTATTTCATTTGTCAAAAATGATGGAGATACCAGGAGGCCATACATGCTGGACTTATCGGAATTGCAAAGAACGCAGCCGATCTTACCCTATATCCGCGAATGCGACTATGCGATTCGTCTCCCTTATTACTTCCCCTACCGTAAGCTGCTGGATTATCTGATTATATACGTTCAGGAAGGAACTCTAATCGTGCACGCGGATAACCAGGAGCATAGGTTCACTAGCGGCGATTTCTGCTTGCTGCAGCCCGGAACGATCCACGATTTGCACGGCTTGACGAATACGATAACACCCTATGCCCATCTTGATTTTTTTTACCAGTCCGATCGCGAGCTCAGCTTCCCGACGCGCGCCGGTCAAACCGATGTGACGGCATATCAGCAATATATGCAGCCCAAGCTGAACGACCTGTCCGGCGTCCGGATTCCGATCGCGCTGAAGCCCAAAGAACCGGTTCTCTTCCGAGACCGGTTGCTTGAGATGATGAAGAACTGGCGCGATCCGAGTCCGCTTCGGAAGCTGGAATCCCAGTGTCTGGCTATGGAGCTCGTCTGTTCGATCATTCGCGATCACAGTAAGGACGACAATCTATCGTCATCCTCGGTCCAGTCCTTCAACTGGATTACCTCATACTTCTCCTTCCGCTTATCCGAGCCATTATCCATTCAGGACATGGCCGGCAGAGCGAACTTGTCCCCTTCCCGATTTCGGGAATTGTTCAAGCAGGAATTCGGCATTCCGCCTCATCAATATTTATTAAATCTAAGAATTCAGCACGCTCAAGAGCTGCTGGCAACAACTGAGCTATCGCAAGATAAGATCGCCGTTTATTGCGGCTTTGCGGACGTCCATCATTTCTCCAAAATGTTCCGAAAGCGCGTGGGACGGTCGCCTGGCAGCTATCGCAGCGAAGTACGACCCTAGCAGGCAGGAGGCATTACAGCCTCTCCAGCTTCGTCACTCTGCCGTCGGCAATCCATTCCGCGGCATATACGTTCCCTCTGGAATCCACGCATACGCCGTGAGGCGAACTAAACCGATCGTCTCGGTAATACTCCTTCGGCAAATTCGGCCAACCCGGTTGCTTGTAGGCTCGCTGATCTTCGCCCAAATGGGTAATCAACGTATCGTTCTTGTCGAAGATCGTATATCGACTGTGCAAATCCGGGAAATACATCTCGTCTCCGGCGAAGAAGAAGCTGCAGGGCTGGTCCATGTCGTTATCGAACATCCGCTTGAACTGCCCATCCATCGTGAACACTTGAATACGCGAATTGCCCCTGTCGGCTACGTACAGCTCCGGCTCCCGGCTTCGCGGATTTACGGAGAGACCGTGGGGGCATTGGAACTGGCCCGGCTCCGAGCCGGTACCTCCCCAAGATTGAATGTAGACTCCCTCGGAGGAGTAGCGATGAATCCAATTCTGACCGTAACCGTCCGAGATATAGATATCGCCAGTCGGTCCAACCGCTACATCCGTGGGAACATATGGACGCTCCGCATCGTATAGGCCCGGAGCATCTGGGACGCAGATCTTCAGCAGCTCTTCGCCTTCAAGCGTCAGCTTAACCATCAGTCCGCGGTTCGTATCTGTCACGTACAGAAACTCGCCATTCTGATCCCGATGCAGGTAGAAGCCATGCGCTCCGCCTTCGAAGGAATGGCCGAATGCACGGATGAACTCTCCTTGCTCCGTGAAGACGACGATCGATGGCGTGCCGGTATGGAACACGTACACCCGATCCTCCGAATCCGTCACGATGCCATGCGTATAACCTGCCTGTACCGAAGCAGGCCACTTGGCCCAACCTTGAACGACCCGATAAGTATGCGAGTTCGATCCTACGATCACCCTAACTCCTCCTTCAATCTATGGCTTCATCTTTCTTCTGAACGACAGGCATCATCATTCCGTCGTCCATTCCCATCATGCGCACGCTGTCGGAGCTGTCATCGTCCTCATCGGATAGGAATACTTCTGTCCCGAATGCGGGCTCGGCATAAGGAAGATGCGTTCTTCCTCTCGCCAATATTTGCCGATAATTGCCCGAATTTCCTTCGTAGCCGTCATGATCCCATGGAATCCAGGAACGCGCATTGCAATAGTGACACACATACGAACGGCGGTAACGATCCGTCGTACGGTTCGGATACGAGCGGTGAAAGAGATGGGAATGGAAGAATAGCACGTCCCCCGCCTTCATGGTTACGGGAATCGGCGGAGGATAATGAGCGACGACCTTCGATAAGGTGTTGACATCATCGTCCAGATGACTGACATTCTCGACTGAATTCAAGTCGCTGAAGGCATCGACGGCATGAACATGCCCCCCCCCAGCATGAGCCGCAGGGTAGATCGGCTCATGGTTCGAGCCTGGCACCACCCATAAGCAGCCGTTCTCTTCATCGACATCTTCAAGCGCAATCCAAGCTCCGATCAAGGTATCCGGGAGCGTCTTGACATAGTAGGAGTCCTGATGCCAGCCTTGCCCGCCCCTTCCGGGAGGATTGAGAAACATCATCGACTGCAGCGCATACACATCCGGACCGACCAACGCCTCGATGACGTCCAGAATACGCGGATTAAGCATGCCCTGTTCTGCATCGGAATTGACTCTAGACAGCATATGGACGCGGGTCGCACTAACGAATTCATCTTTTAACGGATCTTTGCTCGACGGGTCGGCTTGGCTTATGTCGGTTTTGATGCCTAACCTGGATTGTTCAGCCAGATTGAACAGCATACGGACGTCATCCTCGGCCAGCAGTCCCTTCGCGATCAGATATCCGTCTCGATGATATTGCGTATAATCCTTCACGCCGACCAAGTATCGATCCTGCCGCTGCCTGGATTTCTGCGTATAGTTGTTCCCCATTATCGAATCCCTCCGTGAATTTTATCCCCGTTCGTTAGAGTCGGGTAATCGGTAAGCTCTGATGTCAGGCAGTTCTTCCTTCGTAACGGTAAAAGGATGCTGATATAATTTGTTCAACATGTGCGCTTCCGTATAGTGTTCCGTGTAAACCTCGCGATCCTGTTCCTTCTTCCAGATGAAGTCTCCGTACCACGTGCAGCACCACGCCCATGGGACACCATCGCGAATCAATTGATCAGGATCGGGCAAAGGCCCATTCTCCGACAATGCAACGATCTTGTTCACTGCCGTATAGGAGAGTGCGAGATTGAACCTCTCCGCTTGCGAGGAGTAATCCCTCGCGGGTCCATAGACATCTTCTCCGATGATATCGACATATTCATCTCCCGGATACCAATCGCGGTGCTGCCCGTTCCACACCCAGATAAGATTGTTCAGTCGATGATGATGGGTCATCCGATCGTACATCAGCTTCCATAGCTTCAGGTAAGGCGTCGGACCTTTCGCACCCCACCAGAACCACGCCCCCGACGCTTCGTGAAGCGGTCGCCACAACACCGGGATATCCGCTTCCTGCAATCGCTTCAATTGGCTGGCAATGGCATCGATGTCGCGAACGATCAGTCTGTATGCTTCGGACGATTGATCGTCCATCGCTTTCCCCAGATCGAAGGTGGTTGATTGGGTATAGAATCCGCTGTGCCAATAGCGATCGGGCCCCTCATCGATTAGGTCCATCGGAGCGTTCCAATGCCAACAGAAAGTAACGAGGCCGCCTTCCTTGCCCCATTGAATGGCCAATTCTGTATCGGTACCGACCGTCCCTCTTTCGACGCGAGACGGCGAGTCATTCATGAAGTCAAATCCGATGAGAGCCGGACGCAGTCCGGTCTGCTCATGGATGATCTCGATCTCCGGCATCGATACGACGCCAATCTGTTGCCCTGTCAACATCCGATGCCCATAGATGTCGCATAAATAGGTCATTAAGCGCTTCGTATGATCCGTCGCATTAGGGTTGATAAGCTGGGGCTGTACTTGCAGTCTGGAATCCGCGTTCATCGGCTGATGTTTTTGTTGCATATCGTCCGCTCCTTGACTCATACATACTCCAATAATCATTCTTGCTTGCTGTTGCATTAAAGCGTGAATCTGCTGAGCGTTTCTTTCAGCGCAGCAGACAATCCCTCCAGTTTCCCGGACAATTCGACAAGTCCGTCGCTCGCATGACGCTGTTGAACCGTAAGCGATGCGACTTCCTCCGACGTGGCCGAAGCTTGCTCGGAAACCGCGCTAACATTGGACATCGATCCGGACAGTTCTACCTGCACCTTGTCCAAATCTCGGATCGAACGGGTTGCTTCTTCCATATCGGAAATCAATTCGCCCATCTGTTCCCTTACTCGTCTGAACAGCGAGTCCGTGTCCTTCACGGAACTCATTTGCTCCTGGAATAGCGGATACGCTTCCGTAAGAACATTCACCGTTTCCTCAATCTCGCCCTGGATGAGCTCCGTAATCTCGCCGACAACCTGGATCGACTGGCGGGATTGATCCGCAAGCTTGCGGATTTCTTCGGCTACGACCATGAACCCTTTCCCTGCGGCGCCGGCGCGGACAGCTTCAATAGATGCGTTCAAAGACAGAATATTGGTCTGATTCGTTATGCTATTCAGCATAATAAGGATTTTACGAATGGAACCGGTGCTTTCTTTCAGCTTCTCGACTTTGTCTATCATCGATCTAGTCATCGATTCCGTCTTGCTCGTTTTACCGATTAATCGGTTCATTTGTTCGGTACCGTCTTCGCTAACTTCCACCATTTCCGCAGCCGATTGACTCATCTTCGAATTAAAGCGAACGACTTCGGCTACTCGAGAGCTTAAATCGACCGTAATACCGTTTCCCTTCTCCGCCTCAGATGCCAGATCGCCGGCTCCGGCTGCAATCTACTCCGTAGCGGCCGAAATTTCCTTGGCTGCGAGCGCGGTACTTTGGGATACGGAGGACAACTCGGCTGCAGTCGACAGAACTTCATCTGCGGAGCGATTCGTATGCTGCACAAGCTCCGTAATGGTATCCATCATCCGATTGAAGGAGTGTCCGACTTCGCCGATCTCATCCTTCCTGCGAATGTTTGCCCGGACGGTCAGGATGCCTTGTTCCCCTTCAACCATTAGATTCCGCAGCCTGATGAGCGGTCTGCCCACAGTCGCTACCATATAGACGCCAATCAATACCGTAACTACTGCCGCAACGACCAGAATCATCCAGACCATGTTCAAGATTTGTTTGGAGTCGCGGACTAATTCGCTGACCGGCACGGCGGTCACCATGTACCAATCGTTTCTTTCTATCGAACGGGCGTAGGATACGAGCTGTATCTGACCTTCCTCATTCGTGAAGGTCTCTTTGCCGATCGACGATCGTTGTTCGCCGTTCTCGGACAGCCGAATCGCGAACCCGCTTCCGATGAGCTCCGGCTGCTCCGAGTAGATGATCGTATCGCTGGCGTTGACGATCGCCTTGACACCTTGATCGCCCAAGTCCAGGCTTCTCAATTGATCCGCGAGCGCGTCCGCCTTAATTTCAAGCATGACAACATAGGCCGGATTACCCGTTGCCGCATCTTTCACCAGCCGGCTCATGCCGAAGGTCGGCTGCGAATCGCCGGATATTCCTTCCGGATTCGTATCCAACCAGACCAGATCGCCGCCTCGTTCAATCGCCTGAATGAACCATGGCTCCTTAGAGAAATAACCTGCCGCCTTCTCGAGCTTGACCTCTTTCGCCTCCAGGTTTTTTCCGCCGGCCGACGTAAGCAGCGCGCCGCTTGGCAGCACTAACTTCACGCCATACACATATTTGTCCGTAAAGATCGAGCCCCGGATCAATTTCGTGAAGTCCAGCAGCGCTTCTTCCTTTAGCTCCCTTGCGAGATCCGGCCCGTTACCCGGGGGCAGCTCATTATATTTCTTGAAGGCCGCGCTGAACGATTCCTCCGCGACGAAGCGCAGCATAATTTTCTCGTAGCTCTCGTATGTCATTTTCAGCTTGTCGCTTGTTTCTACGGTTGCCAGAGTCGCAAACTCGCCGACTTTGTCCTCAATGATCTTCTTGCTTTACTGATAGGAGAATAAGCCGACAGCAGCGACGAATATCACCAAGCTTACGAAGAAATGAAAAATAGCCGCATCCCTATCGAAAGACGTATTCTAGACCGACCGGAAGAAGCTTGGCCAATCCGATCCCACAGCCTGGTAATCCCATTTCCGTTCTTTTGCGCAGTCAGTTGCGATTCCCCCCGAAAGTCAAACGATGATCGTGCCGCTATTGCGCCGTATTGTACAAGCTCCGTAGCAGCAACTGGTCTTGAAGCTGGTCTTGAGTCAAAGGCGTGGATAAACTTGACTTCTTCACGACCACTTCCTTCAAGGAATCGGCAGAGAGGTCAAAGTAGTTGTCGCTGAAGCTGCAATCCGCATCGCTCAGCTTCAATTCCACGAATTTGGCGAACGCTTGTCCTCTCACGCGAATAACGAAGGCGTCTTGTTCCTCCAGAACGGTTGCCGTAAGATTCGGGTCGGCGAACAGGAAATGCTTCGGCTTCACGAACTGAACCGTACCTTCGCTGACCGTTACTCCATCCCTCTTCAAAGCAAATTCCAGATAGGCGGATCTCATGCGCGAAGTGTCCGACAGCTGCTCGGCGAAATCGAGCGACACGACCCTCATGCTGCTTAATCGAACGGATTCTACATCAATCGCCCCTTGCTCAAGCACATCCGTTCCTGCGTCACGAAGCTTCCATTCCAGTTGGGCGGACACCGTATCGAGCGATTCATTGGACACATGCAATTCAACCTTCGTTCCCGTCTCCATTGCCGATGCCAGAAGGGGATTGAAGAATCGCTTCGACGCATAATGCAGCGCCTTCCATCTTCCGAAAGAATCAATGCCCGACCATGAAGCTACCGGCCAGCTATCGTTAAGCTGCCAATAGATCGCTCCCATGCATCTGCCGCGATGCCGACGCCAATGCTCGACGCCGTATTTTATCGCTTCTGCCTGAAGAAGCTGGGACACATAGACTAGCGAATCCAAATCCTTGGGATACAGATAGTTTTCCGAAATCTGGGACAATATTTTCCCGTTTCCGCCCGGACACTTCTGATGCTGTTCCATAATGTACGAGAATACATTGCGATCTTCTTCGATCGTATACGATTCGATCGTCTTCATCTCGGGGAACGATTGGAACCCGAACTCGGAACAGAAGCGGAAGTAATGATCCCGATACGCCGTGAACGGCGTCGTCCCGTGCCACACGTCCCAGTAATGAACATCTCCGCGATTCGGATCGTTCGGTTTATCGAAGCTGCCGCCCGACGAAGGCGATGCAGGCCAATAGAAATGGTTCGGGTCATGCTCGGCCACGACTTCCGGAAGAAGAATCTCGAACTGCTTCAAATAATCGAAGCGATGCTTCGGCGTCTTCGGGAAGCCCCAATCTACCCAGCCCATCTCCATCTCGTTGTTGCCGCACCAGAGTC
Organism: Cohnella yongneupensis; assembly: GCF_042655785.1. NCBI lineage: Bacteria > Bacillati > Bacillota > Bacilli > Caryophanales > Paenibacillaceae > Cohnella > Cohnella yongneupensis. Next base: position 61,711 of record NZ_JBHSNC010000012.1, on the reverse strand, counting down.
CGAAAGAGGCATGGTGGCGAATGCGACGAACATTATCGATCGCTTCCTTGCGTACCGTCTCGGTGAACGCCTCGTTCATGTCGAATACGGCGCAGGAGAACATGAAATCTTGCCAGACGATTAATCCGTACTCGTCGCACAGGTCGAAGAAGTAATCGTCCGGATAGACGCCGCCTCCCCAGACGCGAATCATGTTGTGATTCGCTGCCACGCAATCCCGAATGAGCCGTTCCGACCTGTCTCGATTGCAGCGGCTCAGTACGTTATCTTCAGGAATATAGTTGCCGCCCATTCCGAAGATCGCTACGCCATTAATGACAATCTCGAACGATTCGCCCCATTCGTCCGGTTCCCTCCTCACTTCTATCGTGCGCAGGCCGATTCGTTTCTGCTGACGATCCAAGAGGACTCCGTCATGCTTGAGCTCAATTTCCACTTCGTACAGAGGCTGCTTGCCATAGCCGTTCGGCCACCAGATCTGCGGATCATTGATTGATATTCGGATCGTCGTCTTCTGGTCTATTACGGACGCCGTTCCACGAATCGTGCTGCCGTTCGGCGCCGTTAATGCAACCTCGATATCAAACTGCGCGCCGGTCCAGTTGTCCGGCTGTACGACGACGTCCAGCACCACTTCATCTTCGCTATGGCGCTGAGTCATATAGACATCCTTCAGGCGCGATTCGGAATAAGTCTGAATGTAGATATTACGCCATATTCCCGCATCGGGAATGACGGGGCCCCAATCCCAGCCGAACATGTAATGCGCTTTGCGCAAATGCGCATAAGGCATGTTGTTCAAGTTCACCGACCATAGATCGACGGCCGCATTCTTCTCGTGAATATAGTTAACCGGTGAGCGGAACATAATATGAATGTCATTCTCGCCGAGTCGGATGTACGACTTCACATCGAATTCATAAGTGCGGTGCATGTTGTCTGTCGACGCAATCAAATGGCCATTGATCGTTACCTCGGCAAGTGTATCCAGACCCTCACAGACTAGCAGCACCTTATCCTGACCAAGCAAAGCCTCGTCCGCCTCGAATTTCCGGCGGTACTCATAATCGTGTTTGGCAAGCTCGATCGTATGCTTCTCGTTATCGCGGTAGAATGGATCTTCCAATAGCCCAAGATTCAGCAGATCGGCAACCACGGAGCCCGGAACCTGTCCGGATAGCCAACGATGCTCCGTTGCTTGCTTGAACTCCCACTCTCCATTTAAGTAGAATCTATTCAAAACGATGATTTCCCCTCTCTGACACTCACTATGAAGTTAAATTTCTCTGTTCTTGAATTGAGGGAGTACATCCTCATGTTGACTGATTAATTCACGGATCGCCAGAATGGCCTGCTTCTTGTCGCCAATTCCCGGATCAAGCATGACGGCTTCCTCTACCATCGTCCGATCTCCTAGCACGGCAGCATCGGCCACCAGGCTGTGCACGGCAGACACTTGGGAACACAACTCGCCTACAGGGCTTGGCAATCGATCAATGGCAACGCCTTGGATTTGGCCGTCCTTCACAATCGCCGGCACTTCCACGACAGCGCCCTCAGGCAGATTGGCAATGTAGCCCTTGTTGACGATGTTGACCATGTCCAGCTTCATTGGCGTGCCATGTACCAAAGCATCAATGACCAACCCCGGGCGCTCCCATGATCTTCCCTGCATAAGCGGCTGCCACGGTCCCGTGCCTGCCGCGGCAGCTTCCATCATTCTAATTCGTTCTACTCGTTCATTCGGATCGCCATGATAGCCCCCATGCGAATGAGCAGGCGTGGACAGATCGTAAGGCAGGAATTCTCCGGTATGCGAATCGCCGGCAAGCGGCAGCCAGCCATATTGCTCGAACCATTTGCCCGAAAGCTTATTCCATGACCATGCGCCTTGTTGAATGGCTTGTTTGACTTGCGGCATCAGATCTTCTCCGCTTTGCTTGTCGCGAACCGACAGCAGCCAGCTGAAATGGTTAAGACCCCCGCTTACGATATCCAGCTCACGTGGATTGCGGCCAAGCCATCCGCCGATTTGCTCGTACCCATTGATTCCTCCGTTGGCCACATTGCAGAAGCCCGCAGCGCGAATCGACGTATACCGAGTAATTGCAGTCATAACGCGCGGCAACGGGTTCGAAACGTTGAAGAGCCATGCGTTGGGACATAGGCGTTCCATATCTTTGGCAATTTCGAGCATTAACGGGATCGCACGCAGCGCATAAGAGATTCCCCCTACGCCGCCGCACTCGCTCGTGATTTCATTCAAACCGAACTTTTCAATGACGGCCCGATCCATCTCATAGCGTTTGATAATACCGACCGCTACCGAAGTGCTGACATAATCTGCTCCAAGCAGCGCTTCTTCCCTGCTCGTCGTTGATTCAATGTGCATCTCCACGCCTTGCTCGGATGCCATCCGACGAGCAATTCCCGCCATCGTCTCCGCCATTTGCCCGTTTACGTCCATCAATACCAGATGACTGTTGGGGAACTTTCTCTCCACGATCAGATCGTATAATAGCCCCATACTGAATACATAGCTTCCTGCGCCGATCATGGCGATTTTCGGTTTTTTCATTTTCATATACCTCCAAGTTATCTATTAAGTATTTATCAACCTACGACGCCCGAACGTTCAACGCTTTCAACGAAATACCGCTGAACGAATAAGTACAACAGGATGAGTGGCAAGATGGCGATGAGAATGCCGGTATCCACAACCATGGCCACATGGTTCGGATCGGGCTGCGCGCCTGGACTTGTACTCATTAGCGAATTGATGATATAGGCCGATGCATGAGAGGGCAGCGACGCGAGCTTATTTGAGATGAGCCCGGATTCACCCATGAAGATCGAAGTATAGAAGGTATCATTGTACTGCCAGACGAACGCAAACAGCATGACGGTAATGAGAGGCGGAATGGCGTTAGGCAGCATAATTCGGAAGAACGTCTTGATCCCTCCCGCGCCGTCGATGAGCGCCGCTTCTTCGATTTCTTTGGGCAGTCCTTTGAAGAACTGACGGAAAATATAAATGTACAAGCCGGATTTCAACCCGCTGGCCGTCATTGAAGTGATCAAGGATGGCGTTAGCGTATTGATCGTATTCACGCCGTCTTTGCCGGTAAACAGATGAATAAGTCCCAGAATATCGAAGTTTCTGAAATGCAAATACATCGGCACCATTAAAGTGCTCGTCGGGATGAGAATCGTTAAGACGACGAGTATGAACAACAGATTGCTGCCCGGAAACGAGAATCGGGCAAAGCCGTACCCGGCCAACGCGCATGAAGCGGCCTGCAGCAGCATCGTAATGATGACGAATAACAACGTACGGCCAAGCGACGGGAAGAAATTCATGATGTCGGCAGCCATCTTGATGTTCTCCCACGTGAAATGCTGCGGAACCAAGAAGATTGTCGGATTATAGATGTCTTGCTTATCCATGATCGCGACGGAAATTTTAAGAATGATCGGATAGAGGATAACGAATGAAATCCCAATAATAATGACATAACGGAACAACGACCATAGCGCTGCCGTCGATTTCGTCTTCGTTCGATTTAAGCGATATCGCAGCTCTTCCTTGCGCAGCAGCTTAGCAGGTATCATAGCCTTGAAGCCTCCCTTCGCGCTCATTAGTTTTGATAGAATACTTTCCTGGACACGACCGTGCCCACGACGATCAGAACGATTCCTATGACAAGCGTATACAGCCAGGACATGGCGGCGCTTAATCCGAAGTTAAGCGAATCGAATGCCGTCTTGTACACGGTTTGCGTAATCTTACTCTGCAAGAACGAATCGATGATCGTGTAAACAATATTCGTCAGAATGAGCGGACTAACCATCGGGAACGTAATCTTCCAGAACGATTCGTATGCCGTTGCGCCTTCGATCTTCGCCACTTCATACATCGCTCCCGGAATGGATTGCAGGGCAGCAAGGAAAATAAGAATTTGCACGCCCGAGCTGCTGATAATGTCATAAATACGCATGACCGCGCTAACGAGATAGTCTACGAATGCCGTAGGAACGCCGGCGTCGAGCAGCATATACATAAGCGACATCGTATCGAATTTGCCGGAGGCGCTGTTCATCTCCTCTGCGATATTCGCATCACCCAGCAAGTTCAGCAGCCCTGCCGACTCTGCGGCGCTAACAGCCGCGGAGGCCAGAATGACCGGCAGGAAGAACATTGCTCGGGCGAACGAACGGCCAAAAAACTTCTGATTGAGGAGCGTGGCCGAGAACAGGCTGAAAAATAGGATCAAAGGGACGTTAACCGCCATCTCCCCGACAGCTTCGATCAGCAATCTGTTGAAGTTGGCATCCTCAAACAATGCGAATTTAAAGTTGCTCCAGCCGACATACTCTAGTTCGTTGGTTGTAACATTCAGTTTGCTCATACTGTAACGGATAGACTGAATTAGCGGCGTGGCGAACAGGAATATAAACCCGAACAGCCAAGGAGCGATGAACGCCAATCCGAGAAACACTCGTTTTTGGCTCAAGGTCAATCTGGATTTCCTCATCCTTGGTCACCGCCTACTGCATAATTATGAGCTTCTATCGTCGTTCCGTTCACCGTTACCGGCTGCTCGCCGTAATTGACGTACACCGAGCTTCCGTTCTCATAGTTCACTTGAACGACGCTATCACTCAACAAGATGCGTTCCGTCATCCTGACATTGCGCAAAGGGGCAAGGACGCGATCGGCTTGTTCATACATGTCAACCGCCTGCTTATACCAATCCTCGTAAGCGATCGAATACATCGTGTCGAACTGCGTAAATTTAACATTGGATGAAGATTCGTATGACCACGTGAAGTGCGGCGACGCTCCCAATTCGATCGATTTCAGCAATTGCTTGCGAACGTTCTGCTCATCGTCGATATTGACGGGCTCTCCCGAATAATCGATATATCCGTGGATAACCATCTGATAGAACGGCACGTCTTCGTCCGTAATATTGAATTGGCTAGATGATGTCGGCACGTTGATCAGATGCTTGGCGTATGGCCAAGAGTAGGCATTTCCGCCCGTAATCATCAGCTCCGGAACGTTGTCCGCAGCATTCGCCAGCTGTGAGACGACAATCCGCTTAGCTGTCTCGCGATTAATGACACGATCTTCCCGGTAATCGGAATGAAGATCGTCGCCGAGATCTCTGAGAGCCAGGCTCTTCAATCCATATGAGGCATAGCTGTCTAAGAAACGGTCTACCAAATAAGGAAGCTTCGCCGGAGACAGAAGGTAATACGTTCCCAAATCATCGTTCATACGATTGAAGGAGCGATTGTAAGGAGCTCGTTCAGCCGCTTCATGGGTAATGAACCGAGCTGCATCCGAAGAAGGCGTGAAGCGCGCCGAGCCGTAAATAAGTTGGAATGCGACATCCGGGTACAACGCGCCGCCGTTATCCGTTAATTGCTGTACCAATTGCTTGAATTGCTTAGAACCTCCAAGAACGCCGTCGAGCTTGACCTTACTCGGAACCCCATGCTGGATTCCCTCGTTGAACCAGCCCAAATATCGCATTCGGATGTTCGATACGCCATCCTGATGAAGCCGATCTACGATTTGACCCGCCTGTTCGAACGTTGTCATGGAGACAAGAGCATCATAGGGAACGCTCAACAGCGATTTCTGCTTCGATATGGCGCCGACCATATCAACATAGAACGGCAGCTTCGCTTCCTGAAGCGGTCGAAGTAAGCCATACTCCCGCAGCTGACGCTGATATTCCGCAGCCATTCCCGCATAGCTCGCGTCCTCGCCCGACAGGAAGCTGTAGCGAATCTCGATATTTCCCTGATAGAGCTCGTCGGACATAATGGGGACCTCTTTGGTCTTGCCTCCAGAGGTCATTTCCAGCGTATCCTCGCCGCGAATGTTGAATCTGCTGTAGACATAATTGTAGGAATTCAGCTTGCCGCTAACGTCGGCATTGATGCTGGCAATCGCATCGCCTTGATCGATGACGGCAAACCATGCTCCTGCATCCTTCTTCATTCCATATACCGGCATCCGCACGCTTTCGCTAATTTGCGCGCGACTGCGGGTGTTCGCTGTTGGATCCGTTCCATAGACGGCTTGCACATAAGAATCGTCATTGATCTTTCCGTTATTCAGATAGATCAAGCTGCCCGTTCCGTCAGGCACGAGCATGTACCCGTTCTCGTCCGATCCGGCCGCACCGAAAAATTTCATCAGCTCGATCGTACGAATGGAATATCCCGCCTGCTCTTCAATATCTCCAACAGGGAGCGAGACGACCAATTGGTTATCGATGAGCCGGTATTCCAACGGTATGACGAATTTAGGCTTGTCCGAGATACTCTCGCCGACGACCCCATTCTCTTCGTTATCGATCGCCAGGTCCTCTTCCGTATATCCGGCTTTATCGAATGCCGCTACCATCTTGGAAAGCACGAGATCCCTGGATACGGTCGTGTCGAGCCTCTCGAACACGTTAGGGTCGGTTTTTAATGGATAATAACGCGCAAATACGTATTTGGCCGTCGAATCATCCAGATTGTTCAATACCCGCTCTTCAAACCTCTGTTTACTAATATATTTGGGCAGTACTTCGATGCCCCTGGACATATCCCCGAGCGTATACGTAACCCGTATGCCGTCCTGAATGCTCTCAGCGGTAAATTGCCCCTTATCGATGCTTTGAGCGAAATTCGAGTAAGCGTTCAGCGTGGTCAGCTTGTCCCGGAATTGAATCGTGAACTGCGAGGACATATTCTCCTTCTCGAACGGCAACGCTTTATTGTCCTGATCGCGGCTTGGCGGGTTCGTGTACCAGATTTGACCGCTGCGACGATCCCGTACCGCTGCCTCCGTTGTTTCGGGGTTATAGTACAGAGCCAGACTGCCGGATTCCGCTACAAGCTTCATATCGGGAACGCCCTCGGAATCGTCCTTCAGAAAGGTCAGCTGGGCACCATTCTCCTGCTCTGCATGACCCGGTTCGAAGAGAGCCTTATCCGCCGCGGGCATACCGCGCTGAGACAGCACAAGCGCAATAACGAGAATGATCACGATAACGCCTACGGTTACGAAGCCTGCAGCCGCATATTTTCGTTTGTTGTTTAACATGGATGCGGCCTCCTTACACTCTGAATACCAGCTCGGTGTATAAATTACGGATAAAGTCGACGATTTGCTGAATCATGCTGAACATGAGCATGGCTAGAAAAACGATGATGGCCATAACGAGCAGCGTAAGCAGCATCGTAACCAGTGACTTGGTCGCCGTATATTGATGCACGGTCATCGTGCCGACGAACAATAGAAACACGAACCATAGGAGCGCGAACGAATTAAACAAGTAATAAAAAGAAGTCTCTTCCTGCGCCATGAAATTGCTAATGATCGTCATGGGCAAATAGATGAGAATAATCGGAACGAGCGAGTACGCCAATACCATCACGATATCTTTGAACTTGCCTTCGCCTTCCATTAGCGTCGTTACCGACCAATTCGATACGCACCATAAGAAGAAAGGAATCACGATGAATTTCAACTCGTCGATGCCGTTTATATAGCGCGGATCGTTCATGTTCACCAAGAACCCGGCATATTGCTTCTGCAAGATCATCACGATGACGAGGAGAAAGACGATCGAGAAAGCAACGCTCAACCGCCCTTTCCCCTCATGCTTCATGTCCCAAAACCCATCGAACGGGCGGGTAATCAACCGCAGCGGAAATTTAATCGAATTGTGCACGTCGGTCAATCCTCCTTCTTCTCCACGTTCTCCAAATTTTGAATGCGATCCAGGCCAGCAGCAGGATGACAAGCGATGTCAGGAAGGTTCCGACATTCTCTTTCATAAGTTCTTTGCGGTGCTGCTTGAAAGCGGTGGAGTAGTACTTGCGATTCATGCCCTGCTTGAAGTATGAGATCGCTTCTCCGCTTCGCTTCTCCATAAGCAGCGCCTTGCCGATTCCGATATAGGCGATGTCATAGTTGGCGTTCAAGCGAAGCACCTCTCTCCAAGCGTTGGCCGCATTATCTTCGTCCCCGTTATAGTGGTAAGCTACCGCATCGTTGACCTTCTGGCCGAATTCAGTCGTCTCGAACAACACGATCCTAGCTGCGCCTCGATCCAGAACAACGATGCTGTCTCCGATCGCTTCGACGGCTGCAGGCGATTTGAACGTCCCAAGCTGGTTGCCCATGCCGCCGAACATATAGAGCATATTGCCTTCGCCGTCATAGGTGAACAGCCGCCCGCGAAGCGAGTCGAGCGCGATGTACTTCCCGTTATCCAGCACTTTGATATCGGTCAGCTTAGACGGACCGTTCATCGCGCCGTAGATAGGAAAGCGGACATCTCCCTTCACCGGGAGATTGCCATATCGCTTCAGTACGTCTTCGCCGGACGGGTTCAGACGCTTAATCGGCACATCCGAGCCCGGGTCGATATTCGTCGCGTATACGAAGCCTTTGCTGTCGATATCTACGCTGGCAAACTCCGTCGGAACGTAGAGTGCCATCTTCTCCCGCTGCGCCTTCGTCGCAAATTTGCGCCAAAGCAAATCCGTGGGGTTGCTCTTGATCTTGATCGTGCCGACATAGCCGATAAACCGATCCTGCTCATCGAACTGCATAATGCCTTCGAATATGCCCCGTGCAATGACGAAGACGCGATTCGCGTTGTCGACGGTAATTTTGCGCGGATAAAAGGCAAAGCTCTGCGGCAGCACATCCGATTGCGGCTTCTGAATGACTCGGATCAGCATGCCTTCCGTCGACAATACGACGACCCGCTGATTTTCCGTATCCGCGACGTAAATGCGATCATCCTTGACGAAGATTCCTTCCGGATTGTTGAACCCGTCCGTCTTCCCGTTATTGTCGAATTCGGTCAGGATGCGCACGAGCTTCCAATCGGAATCCGCAACGACGATGCGATTGTTGCCGCTGTCCAGGACATAGATCAATCCCTCTTTCGAGACGTACATGTCCTTCGGTTCTTTGAAGCTTCCGGCGCCGAAGTCCGTTCCCGATATGGACTTGGATGGAAGATAAGGAGCCGGTATTGCGACCGCTTCTGCATAATAGTTATAGATATAGCTCTCATAAGGCGCTGAAGCATTCGCCGTTGGGGCGCTTGATAACAACACAACCCCTGCAACGATACCGAGCGTCCATTTTTTCAAATCCATCCGCCTCTCCCCCTCTAATCCTTCATCCCGGAAGTGGCCATCGTTTCGATAATCCGGCTTTGCGAGAAGACGAACAATGTAATCGGTACGCTCATGAGCAACAGCGCGACTGCGGAGCCTACGCCGGCGCGGGAGATCCCGCCTTGAATAATCTGGTTCGTAGCGTAGTGCAGCGTCTTGAGCTGCTCGCTATAGATAAACCCATTACCGTCCGTCCCCCACAGAATCTGGAACAGCAAGATGATCAGCGTCAGCCATGCCGGTCTGACGTTAGGCATGACGACAGTCCAGAATATCCGGTATTCGTTGGCTCCGTCGATCTTAGCAGCCTCCAATAACGCATCGGGAATTTGCTCCATGAATTGCTTCATCAGATACAATCCCAACGGATAAGCGAACGCTGGAATGATGACCGCCCAGTACGTATCGACCAGGTGCAGCCACGACATGATCATGTAGTTCGGAATCGCCGTGACCTGCGGGGTGAACATCAACGAAAGCACGACAATCGTGAAGAAAGTTTTCTTGCCTGGGAAGTGGTGCTTGGCCAGCGGATATGCCGCAGCCGATGCCAGCAGCACGTGACCGACAATCCCGAGACCGGTAATAAATACGGTATTGAAGATGTAGCGGGTGAACGGAACCCAAGATGTCGTGAGTAAGCTGAACAAATCCGAGAAGTTGCCCAACGTCGGATTGCGCACGAACAGCGTCGGCGGGAATACAAAGATTTCATCCAGGGGCTTGAACGCCGCATTGATCGCGTAGATGAGCGGCAGCACCATGAATGCGCCTATAGCGACAAGAAACACAAACAAAACCACAGTACCCGCAAAAGAACGGTTAACCCGCTTTCGGCGCACCCGCAAAGCAATATTCATGTTCGTCACTCACCTACCCTTCTCAGGAATTTTTGAACGATCAAGTTCGTTCCCACCATTATGCAGAAGAGGACCGTGGCGATTGCCGAAGCATAGCCCATCTCGAATCGAATCGTACCGAAGTCGATCAAGTGCGTGACGATCGTCTCCGCCGCATAGTTGACGCTCGGCGAGCCTGCAAGGTTAATGGAGACGTCGGCCACGGCGAATGAGGTCGTCAACTGAATGACGGCTCCGAACATCAATTGCGGCTTCATCGAAGGCAGCGTAATATACCACAGCTCCTGCCAGCGGTTTTTGATTCCATCTACGGCGCCGGCTTCGTATAGCGTTCTGTCGACCGTCTGCAGACCGGCGATGAACGCCAGGAATCCAGTCCCTAAGCTTAGCCACAATTGAACGAGAATAATAATGATCAGAATATAGTCTTCATTCTTCAGCCATTGAATCGGTTCCAATAGTACCCCAAGCTTGATAAGCAGACCGTTCGCGATCCCGTACCTGTCGCCCGAGAAGATCATCTGCCAGATGAAGTAGATATTCCCTGATATAGAAGGCGCATAGAACACCAGAGTCAGGATTGCCCGCATCTTCGGATTCAGCTCATTAATGATCCAAGCGAAGATAAAGCAGGCGATATAGCTGAGCGGACCCGTAATCGCCGCGAACAACAGCGTATTCTTGACGGCGATTAGGAAGATGTCGTCTTCAAGGAACAACCGGGTATAATTCTGCCATCCGATAAATCTTGGTGCCTCCAGCATGTTGAAGTACGTAAAGCTGAGGATGAGCGACATGACAACCGGCAATATCGTAAACAAAATAAATAAGAGAGAATAAGGCATCATCAAAAAGTAGGAATGCTTGGACGATTTGATTTGCTTTTTTCTATACGCCCACCAAGAGGGAGGCTTATGGGAAGGCTTGTTAGCTCCGCTGTTGCTGCTCATCGATTGTTGCATCCTTAACCCCTCCCTCAATTCGGCAGACCGAATTCATTACGCTTCAAGCGGATTTCATCTTGGACATATTGCGAATAAGTAATAATGGCTTCTCGCGGGTCAACCTGCTTATTGACGACCTTATAGAAAGCATTCATCAGATGACGTCCGGTGAAGTAACCTCCCGGCACCTCAGGGATCCCCTGCACCCATTCGAATTGAGCTTTCAAATTTTTATAGTCGTTAATCGGCCACGGCAATCGATCGAGCGCCTCGATATTGGCCGTCGGGTACCGTGCGGCAGCGCCCATCAGACCTTCCATTTCACGGCCGAACATCGTTTGAACGTCCGTGCTCGTCCACCATTTCATAAATTCCCACGCGGCATCCTTATCTTCCGCCTGCTTCAGCATAATGACGGCGTTGCCGCCGCCCGGCACCTCGCGATTGATCGTACCGTCTTGTTGAAGAGTACCCGGGACAGGCGCGAATCCCCACATCCCCCGAATTTCAGGAGCGGAGACGGACAGCTGGTTGTACGTAGTGTAATCCGCAATGCCGACTGGCATTTCCCCGGTTCTGAACCGGCTCGCAAAGTCGTATTCCACCGTCAGCTTGTAGTCCGTGTAGTATTCCGTCCATTGCTTGAACGCTTCGACACCCTTAGCGGAATCTAGAGAGGACTCTTTACCGTCATTCCGATAAAATTCGCCGCCCGATTGAAGCAGCTTCATGGCGTAGACCGAGTTCGGTGCGAGATTCTCGCCCGGATAGCTCGGCTGCGTCGTAATCGGAAGTCCGAACTCCATATGGTTCTTATTCAGCACGGCAAGCTGCTTCTCGACATCCTCCCACGTTTGCGGAACGTTCAGCCCAAGCTCCTTGAGGATGTCCTTGCGATAGAACAGCATATTGAACGTTTGCGTTTCCGGCAGCGCATATACCCCACTGTTGTAGGTGTACGGCACCATCGCACTGGACCGGAATCTTTGCGAGACGCTCTCGAAGTCGTTGAATCGCGCCAAATTCTCCACGGCGTTGCGCATGGCGTAGTTGACGGGTATATCGTTGCCGATTTGCATCGCCACATCCGGACCTTGTCCAGCCAGCGTCGCAGGAAGCAACGTTTGCATTTGTACTAGCTTCAAGTTAACGCTGATGCCCGTCTTGGGCGTGAATGTCTCGTCGATCAACGACTTGATCGTCGTCGCCTGATCGCGTCCGCTGCCGATCCATACGGTTATCGTCTTCTTGTTGCGATCGGCGACATCTCCGACCTGGTTATAGTCAATAATGAAGGAATAGAAGAAAGTAAGGATTAGATGCCACAGTCTAGCGAAGAACGACGCTTTGCCGCTTGGCAGCTTCTCCGAGGGAGAGGCGATGTAGATCGCATCGATCTCGAGCGGCTGCTCCTTGGCTTTTAATATCCATGTGCCGATACCACCCGTATTGACTTTGAATGCCTTCAATCTGCTTGGAATCGTATCGGGATTAGCGATCATTTCATCCAATTGCAGGCTCATCGTCTTGAGCAGCGCTTCCTGGTCGCTGCTCTGCCCGGATAACGACTTCAATCGATCGACAACCGTCTTCAACCGGTCGCTTTCGGTTTGAAAGCCTTCAATGAGACCGGGGATTTGTTTATCCAAGCGATAATCTCTTATCTCATCAGGCGCTGTACCGGTAACCATCAATATTTTGCGATACTGCGTATTCAGATTTAAGAGACTTTGCTCTACCTCGCGAATAAGCGCAGCATATTGTCCCAGACTGACTTCCAATCGAAGAACGTGCTTACCTTCGGTCAGATGGAACATATACGGATCATCATCGCCCATGACGTCCATGCGATAACTCTTGTTATACTTGAATGCAACTTCATCCATTTCGGCGAAAGGCACGCTGCCGTCAATCGTAAGTCTGCGGGTCGAATAGATGCCGCGGACGAAGTTCTGCTTCGATTTAAATCCGATTTTATACAAGCCGTCTTCCGGAACGGTAACTTCCCATTCGATCCACTGACCGGAAAGCCTCCAATTGTAACCGCCAATCGTATTGATTTTGACTTTGGATGCGCTGTAAGGGTAGACGGCCGGACTTGAGCGATCGGATAACGGATATAGCGTCGGCGATGATTTACTTGCAGCATCTTCGCCTTGAACTACGATCAATTGTCCTTCCGATTCCTTCAATCCCTGTTCCTCGTACTGTTTCCGAAGCTCTTCATACGGGAGCGGTTCATCCACTTGATATATTTTGAGATATCGAATGATCATCGGCTCTCTCTGCGAGACCATCGTCAACGTGTGTTTCCCTTGGGATAAGTAGAACAAATAAGGCGCCTCGTGATAGCCTTCCATGTCTTTAAAGACTTCTTCTTGCCATCTAGGACGCTCGACTTGCTTAGGGCGCAATTCATTGCCCTGATTGTCTGCTAATGTATCGGCAGATTCATTGCCCCACATGCGTTGAAACTGTAAATAGTTGGCCTCTTTGAACGGTATTGCCCCGTCGATCAGCAACGATCGCTCGATGTCCGAACTCTTTCCTTCCATAGGAAAGTACAGCGCGGACATGTTATATAGCCCATCTTCTTCTACGTTAATTTCCCATTCAATCGATCCTTGCTCTTCCGTTGCGATCGAAGTGCCTGCAACGCCTTCATAGTCCTCAAGCTTCCGCGCTTCCATTCCCTTGATGCCTGAATAGTCGGAAGCATTCACAATGATCTCCCGCTTCGGGCGGACTTTGTCCCCAAGTTGCACCATGTAATCTATATAAGGCATGCGATCGTCAGTAGCATCCAACAGATCGGAACCATAATCGAGAGGCTCCTCAATCGGATCAACATGATTCTCCAAGGCATAGGCGACCTGTAGTTTCCCGCCGGGGACTAGACCTGGGGTCGAGAACAGCAGAACAACAGCCATAGCCGTTAACATATATTTTTTGAACCCTTGTTTCCTTTTCAATGTCAGTCCTCCGTTACCCATTCCGCATCTCTTGCATGACGCCGACGATTGAAATAAAAAATTTGAACAGGAAATTTCCGTTTGCACGGAAATTTCCTGACCACTGGCAACTCTTCTTGTCCGATTATTTCTTATTGATCGAGTCCATGGAAGCTTGAGCTTGTTGTTTATATTTCTCTACGGTTGCCGTAACGGAAGCGTTATTGTCGATAATTTCCTGTACCGCCGTATACCAAGGATAGTCCGGATAAGCCGCATCCAAGGTCAGCAAGCCCGTTCCAACAATGTGCTCGCGCAGCATTTGGATGTCTTCCTCATGCTTGTAGCGCTCTTCCAAATAGTTTTGCGAAGGATATTCTTCGTATGCCGGAATGTTCTGCATTTCTTCGTAAATGTGGAATACAACATCCGGATTTTTTACGCCTTTAGGGATGAACAAGCCGTGGCCTTCAAGAGCGTACGTATAATCTTTGCTTCCTTTAGGGCCCATTGGAATCGGTACGAGACCGAAGTCGAACGGCAGCTCCCACATTTGCCAGTCTGCCGTAATGAACATTGCGACGTCCCCGTCTTTGAATGTATCTTGCTCTTCCCAGTTGGATTTTTTGCCCGTTTTGATTTTCACGACGTTGTCTACGTTATATAGCTTGTTAACGAACTCAAGCGCTTCGATCGTAGCCGGATTGGTCAAGCCTTCCGTACCCGTAGCATCGTCCGCGATCTTCGCGCCGTTCGATGCCGCGAAGTCTCTAGCTGCTTTTGCTGCCCAGCCGGAGAAGCCCCATACGTCGATTTTACCGTCGTTATCCGTATCCTTCGTCGCCGCTTTGGCGATCTCAAGGAACTTGTCCCATGTCCATTCGCCGTTGTTGTACAGTTCATGCGGGTCTGGCAAGCCCAGCTTCTTGAAGAGATCGCGATTATAGTGCATCATTACCGCATTGTTGCCGACTCCGTCGAAGCCGTATTCTACACCTGCGATTGGGGGCGCTTTCACAAGAAGCTTGTTTGCATTGTTAATATCAGAGGTCGGAGAAGCGAACTCGCTCATTGGCGTTAATTGACCGTTCAACGCAGCCGGAAGCGCTTTCGTGTATTCAATTCTGATAATATCCGCGAACGGTTCGCCAGCGAGCGTCGTCGTAACGAATTTCTCGTTAATTTCTTCCGATGGTAGAGAGATGTACTTGATTTTTACGTTGTACAGTTTTTCCAGCTCGGCGATTTTGTCCAACCGCGCCTTGCCTGCGGCAGTATCATCAGTTGGCGTACCATCCCAGTTTTGTGCAATTTGAATCGTACGACCACCCAAGTCGACCGGCGCAACTTCAGGACTGCTCTCCGGACTGCTCTCTGGGCTGCTTTCCGGGCTGCTAACCGCGCTGGCTGGCGCGCTGCTGCTCGCTTCGTTGTTTTTGTCTCCATTACCGCAGGCCGCCAGGATCGTCACTAACATTGCGCAAATGATAAGGGATGCAATATTTCTTGTTTTCTTCATCTTTATTCCTCCCAAATTTTCGACATAAATCGACAAAAATTACCATCACTGAATGATAGTATTTCGAGATTACCAGAAACTACATGAATCACAACTTGTTATGTTGTTTGGGACAATTCACTTCCGACTACTGCTTTAACGTCAAACGATGATCCTTTGCCGATCTTTAAAGTCAAACCCCGCAATGGAACGCATGTACTTGCCACAACTCGCCATTTTATTGAAAGCGCCACCACCATTCGACAAACTGTTATATCGTTAGCCAAAACTGATACTAACATTGTCCATAATTTAGGTCAATACTTTTTGCTGAAATAGATAACAAATGTTTTTTGATATCGAAATTATGTTATTTAATTGTTTGTTCGTTACGCAGGAATAAAAAAAAAGAACGAGCTCGCGCGAAGAAGCGCGATACTCGTCCTTTGGATCTTAAAACTATCTTTTGCCGTTGAATTCGCGAATAAGTACATCCGCATATACGAGTGTTTTCTCATAGCTGGACTGCCGATTCGCAATTCTCCAGAGCATAATGTCCACAGCCCGCATACCCAACAATTCCTTATTGACATGTACTGTCGCCAACGTTGGCAAATAATCATGCGTATGGTCAAACCCGGTTACCGCACATTGCGAAGGCGGTATGCCGCGATCCCTCAGCGCATCCAGTACATACCCGGCACTTGAATCGTTAGCGCACACGAACACTTCCGGTAGTTCATCCTCCGGAATTGCATAGATGACGTTGTAAGTGTCCTCCGCTTCAGCGCCGATCAGCGAAGGCCTCTGCTTGAACTCAAGCTGGTACTCGTCCAACGCAGCACGGAAAGCGATCCATCGCTCGTAGAAGCTCTGGGCATAGTTAATGTTCCCTAAAAACTGAAAGCTTCGATACCCTTTGCTCACCAGCTTGCTGATCATTTCCTTCATGCAGGTGAAATTATCTGTCAGGATCGTATCGCATTGCAGCGTGGAATCGCAATGGTCTACCATTACGACAGGTATATTCAGCGCCTTGATATCCATCAAGATCGAAGTCGAGATCGTCCCGACGGTAATGACGCCTTGGATCGCACCGGGATTCAACAGCGTGAATACATGATCGCTCGTCGGTTCCGTTAACGTCAAGATGTCCAAGCCCTTCTGGTTCAAGCCGGCTGAGACGCCATCGAAGATCGGTCCCCAGTACAATGAGTCTTTGTTCTGAAATCGAATATTCGGAAACAGAACGACAATTGACCCCGACCACTGACTAGTCGTATCTGCATTTCGAATAGCACCGTTATGCAACTTGGGCTCATTCACGAAATACCCTAACTGCCCGGCAGCTTTATGAATCATTTCCCTGGTTTTCTCACTAACGCCCGACTTGCCCGATAATGCACGAGAAACGGCAAATTTCGATACGCCAGCCAGATCCGCTATTTCCTGAATGGTTACTTTACGGCGCACAAATATCATCCTATAAGGTATTTTCATCATTCTTGCATTACGATACTAACATACCAAATAATTATTTTCAAAACAAAATTATAGTTTTGTTTTTATTATGTTTGTTTCTACAACTAACTAAACATTGTCCGATTGCTCTGCCAAGCAGAGTCTCGCTAATCGAGCGCGACGGATTCGCTCACTCTCTGTCAAATACTTCTTATGGTTTATTCTACCAGCGACTATAAAGATTATATGTCGACATTTCTCATTTAAATAGATGTATTTTGTTGAATGATATCGGAGTTCCAGTGAGGGGAGTGCACCGACAATGAAAAACCCAGTAAAAAAGTTGCTTTGGGTCTCGAAACAGAAAACGGTCTTAGCGCAGTCAATTCTGCGTAAGACCGTTTAATTATTTTGCATACTTACCTTCCCCGCAAATCCGCCACACTAGCGCGTTTCCGCTTTTCCTGCACATCCGCACTCTCCTGCCCCTGCGGCTGTGCCATCTTGCGCCCTGGGAACCACCAGTTATAGCGGCCCATCAGCTTCATCGCCACAGGCACGAGAAGCATCCGGATAATCGTGGAGTCGAGCGCGATCGCGACGGCCATGCCGAAGCCGAGCATCTGGATCGGCGGCACGCCGGAGAAAGCAAAGCCCATGAACACGGCAACCATAAGCACCGCGGCGCCCGTAATGAGCGGACCGGTCTTCTCCATCCCTTCCGCGATACTGTCCTCGTGCATGCCGGTGCGATCGTACTCTTCCTTAATGCGGCTGACGAGGAACACTTCGTAGTCGGTGCTCAGTCCGAACAGTAGCGCGAGCAACAGCATCGGCACGAAGTGAACGATATAACCGTTGGCTTCAACATCGAAAATTTCCGAACCGTACCCGAGCGCGAATACGAGCACTAGAATGCCGTAAGTCGCTGCCACGGAGAACAGGTTCAAAATAATCGCTTTGAGCGGAAGCAGCAAGCTTCGGAACGTCAGCACGAGAATCAGGAAAATCAGGACGAGCATGATACCGAGCGCAGGCAACAAGCTGTCGTTGATCGCCTTGGACGCTTCCATTCCGAAAATCGTCTCGCCGCCGATGCTAAAGTGCGTCCCGTCCGGTAGATCAGCAGCAGGCAGCAACTTATCTCTAAGCAGCTTTACGACGCCTCTAGATTCGTCGCTCGAACCGTACTGGTCGAGCGTAACTTCCAGTATGCTCGTATGCCGATCGTTGCTGAGATAACGTTTAGCCATAAGATTTACGTCCGCCGGCAGTGCGCTTCCGCCATTTTGCAGCAAACCGGATACGGTCGCGGCATCTGCGCCAGGGAAGAAGCTCGAGACGGAAGTAACGCTAACGACGTGCTCTTGGGTTTGCAGCTGGGCGGCCAATGCCGCGATCTTCGCGATCGCATCCTGCGTGCCAAGCTCATTGTTCTCGTTGCGAAGCACGATGCTAATCTGGCCCGTCGCGCCGATACCGAACGATTGCTCCATCAAAGTCGTGCCTTGACGTACGGCGGTATCCGCAGGCAGCGTGCGAATGTCAGGCGAATCCAGCTTCATGTCGAGCGCCGGATAGGCGGCCGCCATCAATGCGATTATTGTAAGGATCAAGAATAGCGCGGGACGGCGCATAATGGCCATCGTCCAACGTCTCCAGCCGCTGACTTTGCCGGCCGGACGCGTGCGCAGGAACGGGATTTTGCCTTTGTTGATGCGGGTTCCGAGGATGACGAGCACCGCCGGCAATAACGTTAAGCTCGCCAATCCGGCGACGAAGACGACCACGATGCCGCCGAAAGCGATCGCTTTGATGGCCGCGAGCGGAACGACGAACATGGCGGACAGCGCGGCGATAACGGTTAGCGCCGAGAAGAATACGGTATGTCCCGCGGTCGCGAGCGTCGTGGCGACGGCTTGCTGCTTCGTGACGCCAGGCTTCTCGAGCTCGGACTTGAATCTACTAACGATGAAGAGCGAGTAGTCGATGCCGACCCCGAGTCCGAGCATTAGAGCGGAGTTCGTCACGAACACCGATAGCTCGATTTCCCTCGCGACGAGGTATACGATTCCCATTGCAACCATGACGGACGCGATCGTAACGATAAGCGGCGTAATCGTCGCGACGATCGAACGGAACACGATAAGTAAAATAATGATGATCAGCGGGAAGACGATCATTTCCGCCTTCGCCAGCCCTTCCTGGCTTTGCACGCTGCTCTCGCCCCAGAAGGCTATGCCGCCGACGAGATAGCTCTCGATGCCGAGGCTCTTGCCTTGCTCGACGACGCGTTCTTGATAGTCCGGAATTTTGTTGATGACGAAGTCTGCCTTAATATCCATATCGACGAGCGCGATGCTCATGTTCGGATCTTTGCCGACGAGTCCCGCCGCGATGCCTTCCGATGCATTCAATATGCTGAAAACATCGGCCACGCCTTCTTCCGTCTTCAGCCGATCCACGAGCTGCTTCAGCTTCTCGTTATACTCCGGCGTGCCGACCGCATGCTGCGGATCGCGGATAACGAGCGTCATCGCACTCTCCGATCGCCCCTCGAACTGGCTTGACAGCAGCTTCTCCGCGGCTAGCGAATGCGACCCCGGGACGTCCCAGCCTCCCCCGCTAAGTAGCGGCGCGAGCTTGCCGAACGCCATGCCTCCGAGCAATAGACAGACGATCCACGCAGAGACGACGATCCACCTGAGCTTATGAATCCTTCCGCCCAAACCTAGCAATAACCTATGCATTTCTCTCCACTCTCCTCTTTGTCTGTTTGAACAGTCAAACAATATGCATCAAAAAGAGAAAAAACTTAGTCTTCTCTCTTCCCGCTAACCGATGCGTAGTGCGCACCCAGCATTTGCGATAGCATCGCATACGCTTCGTCGTATTTGAAATCGGGATCGGCGATTTTCTGAAGCGCCAATCCTTCGATAATGGCATGGAGGATTGCCGCCAGCGTACGCGATTGCTCAATCGGGAATCCGGTCAGCGGCTGTACCATCTGGGCGATATGCTCGGTTTTGATCTCCAGCATTTCCTTGAGAATCGGTCGCGCGGCGTCGTTGCGAAGTCCGATCGCGAACAACTCGTAGCGAAGACGGAACCATTCCGGCTCTTCGAGCGCTCTATTCTTCGGCACTTCGAGCAGCTCCGCGATCGAGGTCATCGTCAGCGGTTCCTTGCGTTTAACGTCTATGACTCCGTCGAAGGATTCGCAGTATCTTTCGGTCTCCCGTCGGAACACTTCCGCGAACAACTGATCTTTGCTCGGAAAATAATAATTGATCAGCCCCTGCGCAACCCCGGCCGTGGACGCGATTTCCTTCGTGGAGGCTTTATCGTAGCCCTGTTTGGATAATACGTCATAAGCGGCCGCAATTATTCTGTCGCGTTTGTCTGCATCTGTCATCGGCGCACCTCTGCTCGTAGGGAATTGTTGGTTCGTTGGCTGGTTCAAAGTTGAATGAACGTTCAAACAGATAGTAGCACGGTGGATGTTGGGATGCAAGTTGGTTTATAGAAAAATTTGGGTGGGGTGTGCGGTGGGATTGGAATGTTGATGACAATGAGCGGTTTTTCCGGCTATCTCGGAGGGTTTGGGGTTACTTTGACCCGAGATAGGCGGTTTTTCCGGTTATCTCGGAGGGTTTGGGGTTACTTTGACCCGAGATCGACGGTTTTTCCGGTTATCTCGGAGGGTTTGGGGTTACTTTGACCCGAGATCGACGGTTTTTCCGGCTATCTCGGAGGATCTGGGGTTACTTTGACCCGAGATAGGTGGTTTTTCCGGTTATCTCGGAGCCTCAAGTTGCCCCCTTCACCATCTCCCCCACATGAACGGAAACGGAAACCCGTTCAGCGTCAGCAAAAATCCCGCAGTGATGAACGCGACTATAGCGACAATAAGCGCGCTCAGCCGCCGCCGCTGCGGCTTAAAGTAACCTTGCACCCCGCAAAAAATAAGCGCGGATATAATGCTGATTATGACGCTGAATCCAAAACTCAACCCTACGACCATATGAACCAGGTACGGATAGAGCGCTCCCCCGATTCCGTACAACAGCGCCGGATAGATTTTCTTATCCAATTGGACGCCCTTTAAGAGCCAGTCGGCGAGCATGGAAAAGACGATCCCGTACGTATACGTAATGCTGGAGACGGTCAACGCCGTTATGAGTCCTACAGCCATTGCGACCGTCGGACCCGCCAGCATGAAGACAAGGGTCAGCAGTAAGGAAACGACCATATAAGTCCCGCCTGCCGCTGCAAATTTCAGCACAACGTAAGCACCTACTCCGCTTTGCAACGAGGCCGGAACTTGCATCCCCTTTTCCCGCTCCACCTCGGCGTTGCTGTGATCGAGCCCGCATCCCCAGCAATAATCGGGCAAATCGGTATGATAGCATTGCTCGCACAACGACTTGCCGCACTTGGCGCATGACTTAACCGCTTCGCTAGATTCATGGTAATGACACTGCATCGGTGTCCTCCGAATGGCTTTCGCCTACATAATCGTCCGATTGAATCCTTTGAATCTCGTGCCTTGGTAAGTCAACTCTCCTTGATCCCCCTGGGCGATCAGTCCGAACTGGTTAGACCGGATAGGCAACTCCACGCGGTTCCCATCCTCGAATTCAAAAGTGATATAGTAGTTCGTCGATGCGCTCGAATCTCCCGAACCGCCCCACACTTCGGTCCGCTTATCGATCACCTTGCATCTGGCCTGAACGACCGGGGACGCGTTATTGGAGCTCCAAGTTCCGACGCCCTTAACAATGACGAAGATGATAGTCCCCGCGATGGCGAGCACGACGAAACCCCCGAACAATTTAAAGAACAACGGCATCCCCGCAAAAAATCCCTGAGACTCGCCGAATTGATCCACCAGTAGCATATTCTTTTCCTCCCATCGGTAACTTAGAATAACTCATCCAGCAAAATATAATAGTCGACCTTATCCTCATCCAGCTCGCCGATCCCATAAGCCTCTATGAACGCCGACTTGTATCGATCTGACCCGTAGTTGTGCCGCAAGCTCCGGATCGCTAGCGCGATATCCTGGTAACGGTCCGCGACGCCTGCTCTGCCAAGATCAATAAACCCCGCGATCCGATTCCCGTCGATGATTATATTCGGCAAGCAATAGTCGCCATGCGTGAACACCAAGTCTTCGTGCGTCGGTCTCTTCTCGAGAAGCTGACTATAAATATCGATAGGCTTCCTCTGCTCATTCTCCTCTTCCAAGTCCGCTTCGTCCACTTTTCCTTCCCGGACTCTTCTTTCTCCCTCCGCCAGCTTATGACGCAAAGACTGATCCAGCGGGCAGCCCTCTATCGGGAGGCTATGTAAAAGCTTGATTCCTTCCGCATATAATCTTACCAATTGGTCCGGCTTGGACAGATGCGCCTCTCGCGAAGCGTCTTGCCCGATCACCTCGGAAGTGAGCATGTAGTCCATTCCATTAACCTGTTCGTAAAATAACAACTCCGGCACAGGCGCTTTCCCACTCAGCCAGCTTAGCGCCTCCATCTCCGATCGCAGCGTCGTGTCCCACTCGGAGGGGGATATTTTCAGATAGGCGGCTCCGCCCTTGAAGCCGTTAACGCGGTACACCGCGCTACCGGAATGGCCGACTCGGTTCGTCTCGAACGTGCATCCGGACAGTAAATCCTTGAGCCGTTCGGACAAAGGTTGCTGGATATTTCCGCTTCCACTCATTGCGTTACCTCCTTGCTGCCACCATGCTCATAACGCTGACGCATGTGCGCCAAAATGTGCGCGTTACGCCTAACGATGATTCTTTTGTCCACGTAGATTTCGGTCAGCGCTAGTATGTCTCGCATCCCCTGCTTATCGTATCCGCGGTTCCAGTCCATGATCATCGTGTACAGACTGCGAAGCGATTGCTTGTAGTTGCCCTTTTCAATCCCGAGACGCGTCTTAACGAATCTTGCGCACACCCTCAACTCTCGCAATAACCGGTTAGGCCGAAAAATATAAATAACGTCCGCTTCCTTAAAGCTGTCTTGCCCCCACTTATAATGAACGCCCTCGATAATCCATGAATCTCCGCCGATTATCTCAGCCAACATCGTGTCCCGCTGCTCGGTCGTATATCTCAGATTATCCTCGGTTCGATCCCACACTAGATTATCCGTCTCGTAATGGCGAATACCGAATTCCTTGGACAATGCCCGAGCCATATAGGATTTGCCGCTTCCGCATGCACCGATAATTCGAATTTTGATAGGACAGCGCCTCCATTGGTCTTAGCTTTCGGGCCGGAGTAGCTCAACTCCCGTCCCGTTCGCTATCCGCTGTACGATGTCTTCAACGGTCAGTTGGTCTGTATGTATGTGTTGCCCGAACATCTCGTGGGGAAGGCTGGCCACGCATCGGTCGATTTGCTGCGCGGTCCAAGAGTCGCTCCGTTCCCCTCTTTGCTCTAACCGTTGCAATAACGTCTCTCGGGAAGCGAGCAGCGCGAAATGCTTGATCTCGATTCCATCCGCCCTTAATCGGCCTACGATCTCATTGAAATATTGCGGGACGACGAGCGTCATGGGCACGATAATCGTTCCCTGGTAGCTATCGCTAATCAGCTTAAGCATTTCGTAATTGATCGTTCGCCATTGCCGCCAATCTTGAAAATCCCCGTTCTTGATCGACTCCGGCGCGACCTTCCATATAAAATAGCCAACGTTCTCCGGGTCGTAAAGATGCGAGTCGGGAATTCTTCTATGTAACTCTTGCGCCGCCGTCGTTTTGCCGGAGCCGAACGCTCCGTTGATCCATATGATCATAGGGTTTGCCTCTTTTTCGGATCGAATTGAATGCTTTTGACTAGGTGCTCGAAGATTTCGACATCATCCTTATATCCATCCTTATATTGAATGGAAACGACCACGGTAAGCGGCGACTGCGTGTTTACCTCATAGGCGATCGTATGGATGATAGCTTGATCTTCCTCCGCTTCTTCGGTCTTCTCGGTCTCTATTCTCTTCGCTTGATATCCGCCCACAAGCTCCTCGCTCTCGCTGATGATCTTGCCGTCGTCCACATAGAAGCGTTGAATGAAATCTTTAGCATCTTCGGTCTTCTCGCCTAAAATCATAATGACGGAGTCCTGAACTCCCAAGTACGGCTTGTATGGCTCTCTAGAGATGAATGTATAGAACTGCTCATCGGGATTATCCGGCATTACCCAGTCTTTGGGGTAGTCGAAAGTAAGGATCCCGAAATCCTTTGTCTGCCACTCCATCTTCGAACCGTTCGAGCATCCCGCGATCAGAAGCAGAGTTACCATTAAAGCAAAAATTATAGAGCGCTTTGCCACTTGTGCCACCTCATCAGGGAGTAATCGTTGCCGCAACGAAGTTCTCAATCTCGATTCTCGTCTCAAGATAATACTTGTTCTCATGCTTTCCATAGTTGAAAAAGCCATGCTCCATGCCCTCGTAAGTGACGAAGTCGATTCTATTGCCTGCTTGGACCATGAGATCGACGAACGTCCGGTTCTGCTCGTAGAGCTCGTCGGCCGTCCCGCACATCCATAGCGTCGGAGGCAGGCATTGACGGGGATGGTGCAACGGAGACATCGCGAGCGCTTGGTCTTGGATGTTCGGGAACAGTCTCCTCATGATATCTGTGCCGTCCATTCCCGCTGCGAAAACGATCAGAGCATTCGGCACGTGATCCGCACGATTGCCCTCTTCATCATCCAGATACTCGAACATAATAGCGGACACCGCGACATATCCCCCGGCAGAAGCACCGCATACCACGACCTTGTTCGGGTCGACGCCCAGTTGTTCGCTATGTTGTCTCACCCAACGGACAGCCGATTTTGCATCGCATATCGCTTGATCGGGCATAAACCCTTCGTCATAGCCGTTACGATAATCGACGCAGATCGCAACGATGCCTCGCGAGCTGCAATATTGCGCTTGATGTTGGAACTGCGCGGGCGACAGCGGGCCTTTCTTGAAGCTGCCCCCGTTGAAGAAGAGGATCACGGGCCTGTCCGTTCCGTGCTTGTCCGGCTCGAACACATACAGGATGATCTCCCGCTCGCCCACCACTTTATAGGTAAGCCGAGTAACGGGGTAGTCGAAAGTTATGTCTCTCATAACGCACGCTCCATCTCTATCGACGCTATTTTTCGGCCTTCATGATTGTCTATGATTTTGCTTCCGCAGGGGATAAATCCGTGATTGGTATAGAAGATCAATGCCCTCGTATTCGTATTATGGCAATACAGCTTTAGCCTGCTGATTCGGTGTTCCTCACGCGCTCTCGTCATCATGACGTTCAGCAGATATTCCGCGACGCCTTTGCCTCTATAGGCGCTTGCTAGAATGACATTACCCAGATAGCATGTCGACTGTTCGGCGTCTATATCGTATAGGTTCGCGTAAGCGATTGGCTGATCGTTGTCTGCGTTTACTACCACAGTGGGACTCGCTCGATTAACTAGCATGTTCACGATTTGCTCCGGCGTCAGGGGATATACGAATCTAGGGCCGATGTAAAAAAGCTCCTCTACCGATTGCGGAAAAGAGCTTATGGTTTCTAGGTCGTGGGTGGCTAGGTTTCTGTGCGACAACTTAGTTATGGTGATTCCCCCTATCTTTCTAGGCGCATTGCCTCAGATTCCAAGAGCCGCTTTCATCATCTGATCTGGGAAGCCTTTGAGTTTTACAATTGGGGAATGATTATTTTTCTTGTTTAGATCTATAATATTCATCTCTGAAATAGGTAAATAATCTTCAACTATAAACTCAGTCGTTTTGACCATGTCCGTCATAGATCCAAGCACGCTCCGATCGTACGTCTTCACAAATTTAATTGAATTTGCTTGTTCAATATATTCGTTTATTTTAGATTCTGGAATTCCCTCGGCTTGTAGATTTTCCTTTAGATATTTCACAAATAGTTGATTGAAATTTTTAAAATGCTCCTTCTTAATCCCAAATAAAATAAAGCAAAATCTAGTTTTATTATTCATGATTATTAGATTATTCTTTTTGGCCATGCGAAATATATTAGCGTGCCACTTGAAAAATTCATCGCTTATTTCAGTATCTAGTTCTTCAACAAACGAACTGAGTTCAAAAAGCTTCTTGGTACATGATATGGTTATCATTGGTTTGATCCCTTCTAGTCTATATTCCGAATGACCTGATGCGTGAATATGGTGTTAGATGATGTAGCGGCCCTCACGGTTTGCTATAAATAATTAAGGCATCAAGTAGCTACACTTGACGCCTCAATATCCAACCTGCTATATCTTCATCATTAAATTTACCTTCTGCAGTTCTTAATCCGACTTCCACAAGTTCTTCTTGTGTGTAATTAATTCTCAAACCATTTATTCTAATGAGCAGTAACATTACGGAGACTCCTACCCGCTTATTACCATCAATAAATCCATGATTCTTAATTAGAGAATATGTGATGACAGAGATCTTTCGTACTATACCATCATATAAGTCTTGTCCGTCAAACGTTTGATTTGCTTTGCTAATCGCACTTTCAAGCAACGAACGGTCTCTTACTCCATGCGATCCGCCAGTACTTGTAATAATCTTCTCATGAAATATTAGAAGCTGCTCAACAGTGATCGTATTCACTTTGCCAGCTCCTTAAGAGCGTCCTGGTTCTCATTAATTATGGTATCCATCAAGGATTCAATCGGTTGCTGTGTCTTTAACTTAAGGAATTCAACAAAATCGATTACTTCAATCTTCTTATCTTCTGGTAATGTAATAAAATCCTGAAGCAATTTCTCCTCAAGGCTCATTGGAATACCTCCATTTCCTTTCCTTACATTATACACCAATAAGGTTTGCGATTTAACATGTCATCTTTAAGGTATACAACTTACTTGCCGGTATTTCATCTGAGTAATCATCGATGTCAAACCACCTTAAGCCCGAAGGAGGACGCGATGCGGTTAGATGGTGTATCCGACCGGGTCCACTTTTTCGCTACTGAGATGCTTCTCCGAATTCACTTCTTAACTTCGCACCGGACCAAGGCAAATGCCGATGCGAGAATATGGTGTTAGGAGAGGTAATCATTCTTCCTTGGAATAGCTTCCATTCTTCATATCCAAAACAATTGTTACTCTCTCCCGTAGTTGCTCAATGTCAAATCCATCGAGATATTCAAGATTTGACGGAAAAAGTAATCTTAATTCTCCTTCAACTTCATCCAGTGGATTGTAATAGAAAATGTTTTCAAATGAGTGAGCAATTCGTTTTAAATCGTATTGGATTAGGGTAATTATTTCATGATTCGGCGCAAACCCCCAATGGGTGTTGTACATTAATTAATGAATAGGCGTACTCGACTTCTGATATCCATTAGATTTTTTAAGGATTATTCTAATAGCTGCATCAACAAAATCTTGATATTTAAACATTTGATTGCCCTGAGATATATATGGCGATTGCCCTTTCTTGTTTGGAATCACTTCTAACTTCATGACGGACCGAGGGCGAATGCCCGATGCGTGAATATGGTGTTATCGGAAGTAGCAAACTCCTTGAAATTGCTACAGATTTATTTCACTTGATACGAATCTAAACATAAGGTTGTTGAGCTCGATATTTTTTTTGCTCAAGCCATTTACGACGTTTTATCGGTTCTTTCATGATAAAAACAATATTTCTTCGAAAGCCCATATACATCTCTGAAATTCCTAATGAATCCGATTCTCCATGTTTTTCTTTATACATTTCATAAGCTATATTTATTTCATTGTCCCAAATGCTTATATTTTCAGTGAGAATCTCTCTAATATTTGAATGTATTCTTGTGATAGAGCTAATATATTGCCGAATGTACAATTTAAGATCGGCTTCATCGTCTATCTTCTCTAATTCACTGAGAACAGTTGCTTTGAATTTTCCGTCTTTTCTTAGTTCGCTCACTTTTAAGAATGGATTTATAACACGCTTAGTCAGATCGCCTTCCTTACTT
Source organism: Cohnella yongneupensis (assembly GCF_042655785.1). NCBI lineage: Bacteria > Bacillati > Bacillota > Bacilli > Caryophanales > Paenibacillaceae > Cohnella > Cohnella yongneupensis. Next base: position 33,798 of record NZ_JBHSNC010000012.1, on the reverse strand, counting down.
ACATTAAACGAAATAATATGAACTGGAAGCCCTCTGTGTTGAACATAGTTTCTTAAAGCCTCCAACACTCTATATCCCAGAACTTCCCCATATTCATCCCTTTTTAAGTTTTCGATAATATTTGAAATATTGGGGTTGTCATCTAACTCTTTTATATCATGAGAGATTTGATCTAAGTAAAGCCTCGAAGTAGTTAAAAAGTTAATCATTCTGCGATTAATTAAATGAATATCTCCTATAGATAAAGTCCAATCGCTAGAGTACAAAGGTGAAATCATTTTATTAAATGATACATTGACTATGTCCTTCTCAAGTTCTGAGTAATTCTCGATTAGAAAGTTAAGCTTTTCTTCTACCTTCAGTATTGCCCTTGTCGTCGTAATAAGCGCGGGACTTCGTCGCTCTCTTCCCGCACACATAACATTTAGCGCCTATCAACCAATTGAACATGCGGTCCGCCTCCCTAAGCTCTATGCTTCCCTTATCATAACTTGGGATTTTTTGTATGTCTATGATAGGTGTGGAAGAATTACGCAGTTAGATTTACTCGAACTACAGCCCATCCGACAACGCCTTTCTCGCACGCACTTTGGATTACTCAAACTGTAGCCAGCCAATCGCACTTTCCTCCGCACGCAGTTCGGGTTACCCAAACTATAGCCCGCCATTCCTACCTTTTCCTGCACGCAGTTCAACTTACTCGAACTACAACCCGTCAATCACGCCCTTCTCCGCATGCAGTTCGACTTACTCGAACTGCAGCGCTCTAGCCCATCGCGCGCAATGCAAAAAACCGCCAAGATCCTCTCTTGGCGGCCTTCTCTACTATATAAGAAAACTACTTCTCGCTAAGCCAGCTCCCGAAGCCACTTTTCGATCTCGCTGAAGGACCCCTCGCTCGACAGAATTCCGTCGTGGTCGCTGTCGAGAATCATGCGCACCTTCGCATTGTTATGCTCGGCGAATAGCGGGGCGTATTGACCCGGAATGAACACTTCTTCCTTCTCGCCGACGAGCACGAGCGTTGGTTGGGTCATCGCTTTCAGGTTGCGCTCGTACTTAGCGTTCGGCGCCCGCGATAGCAACAGCCTGTAGCTGAGATCGAGCGTCTCTCGGCCATGCCGATGCTCGGGCGCTTTGTCGTTGTGCATGACGGTTAAGCCGTTAAACCACCGAATGCCGATCGCGTTAATCATAGTCAGGACGACGATTCGCGGCATATTGATCTGGAGCGTGCTTCCCGGATCTTTCTCATGATTAATCGGCGCTTTCGGATGTATCGCCGGAGCCAGCAGCAAATACGCGCTAATCCGCTGCGCGATCGGCCGCACGGCAAGGCGGAGCGCGTTGCCTCCGCCGCCGGAATGCGCTGCGATAATGAGCTTATTCAGCTGTGGTTCGCTTGTCTCCAGCCACTTCGCCAAGTCCTCGATATCGTGATCGTGCTGACCGACGTACTCCACGTCGCCTCTGCGAACCGGATGTAAGCCGTACCCGCGTAGATCGGGCACGACGACTTGCGCTAGCTGCCGCTTCGAGATGAAATCGGCAAGCGGATGCAAATATTGTCCATCCTCCGAAATCCCGTGCAACATAATGATAAGCTTATCGCTATCCGCACGGTAATGGCGGTAGCAGAGGGATCTTCCGTCCCTCGCTTCGTAGGTCTGGATGGGGGGCAGCACTCTCTCGAACATGATTGGCCTCCGACTTGACTATTGACGCGCTAATTGATGAATATCTGGCGGATTGACGATCGTAGGGCCGCCGCTCTTCAACGTGGTGTTGATCATGGCGATCCCTACTTCCCTTAGCGTAACCAAGTGCTTCGACAGTATCGGACGAAGCAGCGGATACAACCAAGTTATCAATACGGCATACTTGGGTACGTTCTTAAGCCCTTTGGTTGGGTGCATGTAACCGGGACGGAACATGTACGCCCGCTTAAACGGCAGCTTCAGCAAGTCGTTCTCCGTCTTGCCCTTCACTCTCGCCCACATTCTTTTCCCTTGCTCGGTGCTGTCCGTTCCGGCTCCCGTAACGTAGCAGAACACCATGTCCGAATTCAATCGGGACAGCGTCTGCGCCACGTGCATCGTGAGATCGTACGTCACCTTGCGGTATTGCTCCTCTTTCATGCCGATCGAAGACACGCCGAGGCAAAAATAACAGGCGTTGTATCCGACGAGTTGGTCCTCGATAGCCGACAGATCATGAAAATCGCCGTGCACGACTTCCTTCAGCTTCGGATGCGATACGCCGCACGGCCTGCGGGTAAGGACGAGCACCTGCTCGACTTCCGGATGCTGCAAACATTCGTGCAGCACGCCTTCGCCGACCATCCCCGTCGCTCCGGTAACGATTGCTCTTATTTTCAATGCGAGACACCCTTTCCGGAGCATAACTGCGCATGCGATATAGATGAATACGTTTACGGATTATTATACCATAATCGCATGTCCGCGTTGAAAGAAGGAGGGCCCTGAGCGAAATGCGATATAATAGAGCGAGAAAGGCGGTCGATACCGATGAATTCACGATTACACAATCTATACGCTCACCTGGATAGCCATAAGATCGACTCGTTGTTGATCACGTCCCCCAAGCACGTCTATTACCTAACCGGCTTTGCCACCAATCCCCACGAAAGATTCCTCGGGCTGCTGCTGTCGCGCGGCGAAGAACCGGCGCTTCTCGTGCCGGCGCTCGACTACGAAGCCGCCGCCGCGGCGACGGGAATGGCGCGCATTCATACGCACTCGGACACGGAGAACGCGTACGATGTTCTTCGTAAGCTCATGCCAAGCTCCATCCATACGCTAGGAGTGGAGAAGGATCACCTCAGCGTGATGAGGTTCGAGGCACTCTCGGCGGCAATCGGCGCCGACGCTTACGTGGATGTCGGAAGTCCGCTTCGCGATATGCGCGCAGTGAAAAGTTCGAAGGAGATCTCCCGAATGAGGCACGCCGCGCGTATTGTCGAAGACGTTCTCCGGGAAGGCGTCGCCCGCGCGAAGCCCGGCGTTACGGAAATCGAGCTCGTCGCCGAACTGGAATACCAGATGAAGAAGCTCGGGGCGCAAGGCCCTTCGTTCGATACCATGGTGCTGGCCGGCGCCAAATCCGCGCTTCCGCACGGCAAGCCGGATGCGACGCCGATCCGCGAAGGCGACTTGCTTCTCTTCGATCTCGGCGTCTTCGCCGATGGCTATGCCTCCGACATTACTCGCACATTCGCGGTCGGCGACGTCTCCGACGAAGCCAAGCGAATCTACGCGGCGGTACTGGAAGCCAACCAGCGCGCGATCGAAGCGATTCGACCCGGCGTGTCGCTAGGCAGTCTCGATCGCGCCGCGAGAGCCGCGATCGAAGCCGCAGGTTACGGACCATATTTCATGCACCGGCTCGGCCATGGGCTCGGCATGGATATCCATGAATATCCTTCCGTACACGGCCTCAATGAAGATCCCGTGCGCGCCGGCATGGCCTTCACCGTCGAACCTGGCGTCTACGTGCCCGGCATCGGCGGCGTACGCATTGAGGATGACGTCGTGGCAACCGAAGACGGCGTCGATGTGCTGACGAGATTCCCTAAAGAGTTGACGGTCATCGGTTGATGTACCGACCAAGCGCAAATACCGAACGAAGATAGAACCTCCTTCGTTCGGTATTTTTGTCCGAAATTAATGCCCTACCCGCTCACCTCCACAATGCTAGCCAGCTTCACCCACTGGCCGCCGATGAAAATCCGGTAAGCGAGCAGGTCCAGCTTCACGATCGCGCCGCTGACCGTCCGATCCGCCTCGGGCTCCCATAACAGCAACGTAATCTCCTCGCCCGTCTGGCACGCCACGCTCAGCCGGTCATTGATCTCCTCCCACCGCTGCGGATCGAGCATCGGTTTCGACCGGCGCTCCGGCCGGTTGTTCAGCGCGATAATTCGCTCTTTATGCTCGGGCAGCATCATGCGGCTCGATTCCCATAGCCCGTTGTTCTCGAGCTTCTTCGTCATCTATAATGCCCTCCGATCTTGCCGGCTCTGTCCTTGGCTTGCCCTGCATCCGTCATCGACACGGCTCTCATGATCGCAGTGCTGCCGTACTTCTCCTTCAGCGCGTCCGTCGCCCGCTCCAGCATGCGGAACCGGTCACGCTCGTCGAACAGAGACAGCTGGTATTCCTCCTCGCCGGACAGCTGGCTGAGGCCGACCGCTACTTTGCGCACCGGCTCCCTTCCCCAGTGTTGCTCGAACAGCTGCACCGCCGCTTTGTACACTTGATTCGTCACGTTCGTCGGCTCCGGCATCTTCATCTGCCGGTAAAAACCCGTCGGCCGGTCGAAGTCGGCGCCCTGGCACCCGACCGAGACGACGAACCCCATGAACCCGAGCCCCCGGCACCGCCGGCATACGAGCTCGGTCAGCTCGAGCAGCACGACCTTCAAGTCCTCCATCGTCCGATAATCCCGCGGCAGCGTCATCTGATGGCCGACGCTCTTGGGCGGCGTCTTGTGCGTATAAGGGCTGACCGGACTGTCGTCCTTGCCGTTGGCTAGCCGCCAATACAGCTCCGCGTCGATGTCACAGTTTTTCTTGAACTTCTTGCGCATCATCTGCTTCAACGTAGCCAGCGGCGTCTGAGCCAAATCCCCGATCGTCGGCATACCCATCGCGTTAAAATGCGCGGTCATCCGGCTGCCGACCATGAACATTTTGTTGATCGGCTGCTTCCACAAAAGCTCCGGCAAATCCGCCTCATTGAGCACGAACAGCCCGCTCTCGTTCTTTTTCGCCCATAGGTCACACGCCATCTTCGCCGTCACCTTGGAATAGCTGATGCCAAGCCGCGTATAGATGCCCGTCTCGCTTCGCACCTGATCCTGGATCGCCTGCGCGATCTCGAGCGGCGTGCCGAACAAGCGCTGGCTACCCGTCACGTCGATGAACTGTTCATCGATCGAATACGGCTCCACCAGATCGCTATACGCGCGGTATATATCCGTAATCTGCATCGAAATATCGATATACAGCTGCATCCGCGGCCGGATGATGACGAGGTCCGGGCACTTGGCTACCGCCTCGCGCACCGTCTCGGCCGTCGTCACCCCGTATTCCTTAGCCATCGGGCATGCCGCCAAAATAATGCCGCTCCGCCGCTCGGGATCCCCCGCCACGACGACCGGCTTGTTCGCGTATTGCGGATTAGCCGCCTTCTCCACCGAGGCGTAGAAGCTTTGGCAGTCCGCCAGCATAATGATTCGCTCCGCGTTTTTCCCCATTTTCGTCCATCACCCGTCCGTTAGCTTAACTCCGGTATATTCGCTCGCCTTCCTTAGCGCCTCCGTCCGAAGCGTTCCCCATAGCAACGTCAACTGATGCTCGTAACCTCGGCACAAATACGCGACCTCCACGCCCGACCGCGTCCGCTTCTCCGGCAGCACCTTGATCCCGCGCTCCTTCAGCGCCCTTCGCACGACGTAATGCTCGTTGATCAGATCGTCCAGCACCTTCTGCAGCCCCCGCACGAGTATCAAGTCCAGCTTGAAGCCGGCCTTGCGGGCCGTATCGATATCGCTTTGGAGATAATCCAGCATGACGGGAATAACAATCGCTTCCTTCACCAAGCGCAGCTCTTCCTTGCTTAGCACAGGCGGTTTCATCGATCCTCTCCCTTGCCGTCCGATGCGCCCAAAAAAACACCGAACGAGTGTTCGTGTTAATCATTATATGCGAACGGGTGTTCTTTTATCCACATTTATTTTTTGGCTGGACAGGCTTATACTGAGAAAGAAGAGGAGGAGTTTCCATGTGCGGACGTTATACGATCGTGGTATCCATCGAGGAATTGATGCTGAGGTATCTTAGCGATTTGCCGACCAATCGGTACCATACGCCCCGCTACAACGTCGCTCCGATGCAGCAGGTGCTGGCGGTCGTGAACGACGGGGAAAAGAATCGCCTCGGGGAGCTTCGCTGGGGGCTTGTCCCTTCGTGGGCTTCGGACGATAAGATCGGCTCGAAGATGATTAACGCGCGCGCGGAGACGGTGCTCGAGAAGCCTTCTTTCAAGACTTTGATCCAGCGCAAAAGAGCGCTAGTGCCCGCCGACGGCTTCTACGAGTGGAAGCAAACCGGGGGCCAGAAGCAACCGATGCGGATTACGATGAAAGACGGCGGCATCTTCTCGATGGCCGCTTTGTACGATACATGGACAGGGCCGGACGGCCGCAAAATAAGCACGTGCACGATCATCACGACGACGCCGAACGAGCTTATGGCGGACATCCACGATCGGATGCCCGTTATTTTGCGACCGGAGGACGAAGCGTTCTGGCTCGACCGCGGCAACGCGAACACGGCGGAGCTGACAAGCCTGCTGCAGCCTTACGATGCCGGCGCGATGCGGGCTTATCCGGTGTCCGCGATCGTCGGCAACGTGAGGAACGATACCCCCGAATGCATCGAGGAGCAGGCGGTGCTGTTCTAATGGTCATCCACGGCCAGGACGGAGTCACCGCTAATGATCGTTCCGTCGTGACTGCCTTCGCAGATCGCCTTCATGACGCCCGGCTTGTCGAAGTTGAACACGTGGATCGGCAAGCCGTAATCCCGAGCCAGTATGAACGCCGATTGGTCCATAACCGTTAGGTTGCGCTGAAGCACGTCGTTATAATGCATCGACTTGAACTTGCGGGCGTCCGGGTCCAGCTTCGGATCGGCGCTCAGCACGCCTTCCACCCCTTGCTTGGCCACGAGTATCGCGGAGCATCTGACCTCGATCGCCCGTTGCACGGAAGGATAGTCGGTCGTGACGAAAGGCTGTCCGTTGCCGCCAGCGAAAATGACGATGTAGCCTTTTTCCAGATGGTGAACCGCTCTTAAACGTATGTATGGCTCGGCGACGGCGCTTACCGGCAACGCGGTCATGACGCGCACTTCCTTGTCCGTCTTCGCCTTCAGAACGCCGCGGAGCATCAGGCTGTTGATGACCGTCGCGAGCGTTCCGATGTTGTCGGCTTCCGCGCGTTCGATGCCCCATGAGGACGCCATGCTCCCGCGAAAAATATTGCCTCCCCCGATGACCAGGGACACTTCGACGCCCAGCTCGACGACGGACAAAATTTCGCTCGCGATATGCTCCAATCTCGCCGGATCGAAGCCGAATTGACCGCTGCCCGCGATCGCCCCGCCGCTTAATTTAATCAACACGCGCTTATACTTGAGCATCTCCCGCACCTCCGATGATCTACTCTATGTAAAGGGACGATGAATATACTATTCGGACGGCATCGCGGGTTTGAGAGTGGGTCCGAAGGTGGGTTTCAGACGCTCGCCGAACTTTTGCGGTCGCTTCGGCTGTTCGCTTGACACCGTTTCGGAGCCTTGGTATAGTGAACGCACACAACTGAATTCAGACCCGCTTACGATGGAAGCACCCGTAAGGTAAGGCGTTGATACGCCTATCCTGCGGGTGCTTTTTGGCATGTCTATTACCAATTTCGGAGGGATTGTCATGGTCAGAATGCGCAACAAAATCACGTTCGGTACGGGTAAAATCATCGTCGCGTTGTTACTTGCCTTATCCGCTTGGAGCTCCGTTCCCGCTACGACCGAGGCGGCCGCGATCGAGCTCACTTTGCCGATCAAATCCGACTTCGACAAAACCGTCGCGGCCGCCGATGTGGGGACGGGAGTGAAGCTTAAGCAACTCTATCCTTCGCTTCAGTCGCTGCTGAACGAGGACATTCAGCTCGAGGCGCAGATCAAGGCGCTGCACTATGACAACGAGGAAGCGTTGATCTCGCTGCGCAAGACGATTCGGGATATCGATAGCGCCAAGCTGGACAAGCTCGAAAACGAAGTGAAGCAGATCAAGGCGAAGTACAAGCCGCTGTTCGACGACTACACCGCGCTGAACAAGCAGATTGCCGCGGCGCGGGCGCTCAAGAGCAAGCTGCTGAACGAGGCGCTCCGTATTCAAGCCAATGCGATGAAGATGGCGACCCAGCTCGCGCGCGACAACATTCGGGCGAAGGAAGCGGCGCTGAAGACGGCCAAGGAGGCCGCGGCCGCCAAGATCAAAGCCGCCCGGACGACGCTCGGGGAGACGGATACGATCAAGGTGCAAATTCAAGCGATGAAGAGCGCCGCCGCTTTGCCGCGCAAGAGCCAATCTCCGGTCTGGACCAACTTCAAATACGCCATCAAGAAGAACGAGACTCGCAGCGCCTCCGATGCGCTGGAGACGCTCGTATCGCTTTCGAAGCAGATCGTGGAGAAGCAGCGGCAGACTTTGGACGCGGAGAAGAAGATCGCGGGGGTTATCGCGAAGACGAAGACGCAAATCGGGGTAAAGTGAGCAGGAGGCAGGAAGATGAAGAAGTCGAGGCTGAGTGGCAACGGGTTCTGGGATACGGGGCATTCTCCATGCTATGATAGAGGGCATGAAGGAGTGGACGAACTAATGGCTCAAAGCATTCGCCTGGAGACAGACCAGGATTTCGAGGAAGCCGTCCAGCGGCACGCCTCGGTGAGGGTGTTCAAAAACGATCATATGATCGACTCCGGAGGCATCATCCTTCGGTTCGACGACAACATCGTCGTCGTGCAGACTAGCGTCAGCGAACTGACCTACCACTCGCGGAAAGAGTGCGAGTTTTTCATGGTGCGGCAGCGGTAGGAGTGGTGGATGTTCGCGAGATCCCCGGAAATATCCGGGATCTCGCCTCTGCGCACGCCTATTGCTCCCGAGATCCCCGGAAATACCCGGGATCTCGCCTCTACGCACCCCCATTGCGCCCGAAATCCCCGGAAATACCCGGGATCTCGCCTCTGCGCACGCCTATTGCACCCGAGATCCCCGTTAAAACCCGGAATCTTCTTCTGCACCTATAGCAACGAAGCTACTCGGAACGCATTCACGACTGCATAAGCGAGACTGACGACGGCCAAGCCCCTAACAACTTTTTTATTGGATATCGTTCTATGGAAAAACTCCGGTCGAAATAACCCCATATAGCCAATACAAATAAAAATGGCAACTTCAACGGCATAATACGTAACCTCGCCCATCATGTTTTCATCTCCTTATTGTCTACATCCCGTCATCTTCACGGGGCATTTTCTTCCTCTGCTTTAATGGCTCCGCCAGCCCAGTAGGCACAACAACGGAACGAGAAACCTTAAAATCTTCTTCATGCTGTCCACTTCCCTTGGGAGTTTAAGTATTTTTTAGGATGAACAGAGGAGGGAAATGTGGGTTATTGTCGAATCCTGTCATTACCCTAAATTCCGAGAGGAGTCTTCATCTTTGAAACAGCTCAAATTAACGCTTATTTTCGCCCTAGTTCTCCTATTCCTCCAAGGATTTGCCATATCCGCCGCCACTAAGGAGCCGGCTCCACCAAGCGATCTACTGGGGGCCAGCGACATCGCCTACCTGGACTTCGCTGATTTCGTGAAAAAAACGGATAGCGAGAAACGGAAAGTTCTGGACCAGTATGGTCTTAAAAACTTCGTGTATTTAGCAAAACAGAATAAAGACGGCTTTCAGGCGGTAGCCTTCAAATCGACCGACTCCAAGAAGATTATCATCGCTTTTCGCGGCAGTGACCAATTCATGCAGGATTGGGTAGTTCAAAACGGCGGGAGCGTCGTCAGCGGGATCGCATCCGTACAGGCTGAGCTCGCCCGAAAGTTTACGAAGAAAATATTGGCCGATTCCGCCAAAGATAATAGCGATGTGTTTTTGACGGGTCACTCTCTAGGCGGTTGGCTAGCGCAAAGAATTGCGCTCGATCAATTCAATGAGAAACGCTTCAAAATGTGCGTGACCTTTAACGCACCCGGGTTTTACGATCCTAAAACGGCCAAAACCGTTAGCACGATCTACAAAAAAATCTTCTCCGCGGTTAACCCGCTGAATATGTTCATTGCAGACTACGTAATAGACTATTTGAAAGATACGAGCGACTCCATCTTTACCGATGCGCAATGGAAGGCGCAGCTGAATGGAACATACGACACCAAGGTTTGGAATTATGTCATCAATGGAGACCTCGTCGGGGATCTTCACGGCAATAAAGTAGGCAGGCATATCGGGAAAACCATAATGGTAACCACTAGCAAAAAAGTTTCGGGAACCATTACGCTGAACGATGCTCTGAAATGCGCTACTTCTCCATTAAGTATCCTGCTTAACCCCGTCGGTTGCGTGGCGGCCAAAGCTACAAAGAAGAAAATTGATAGCATAATCGCCCTTCACGGCATTGACAATTTCAAACCGTAATCCATGATCAAAAATGCTCCCTCAAGGTAAACAGGTGCAGGAATAGCACCTATCCTCCGCGGGGAGCATTTTTCATGTCTACGCACTTTCCGCCAATTCCTTAATATGTTCCATGACTTCCATATGCACGTTCCTAATGATGCTTCTAGTCCAAATATCGAAATATTGCGATGGCTTGACCTTCAGGTCGTACCAGCTGTTGCCGATCAAGGTGGTCGTCCCGTCCCCGTTATCTTGAAGCAGGAATTGCCCTTTGAGTAAGTTCAGATGGCCGATAATTTCGGGATCGTTGGGTTGTTCCGTAATTTCGAAAGTCAGCTTGGCGCCCGGCTCGAGCTCTACGATCTTCTCTTGGAATATCGCGCCGTTGCTGAAAATACATTGCCTGCTTGCCCCTACGTAATTTCCTTCCGCTATGGACTGAACCGGGCTCGGAAGTCCGATCCGGAATAGCCAGTAGTCCGGCTCGGTTTCGATCCGCGGGAACGATACGACATATTGCCACACCTGCTCCGGACTCGTGTTAATCGTGATCCGGTCCGATACCAAGTCGTTCGACGGCGTCACCGTAACGATATTGATTGCAAAGATGGCGAGGAACGATCCTAACACGCTGATTTTGAGCTCACTTCGACTAGAGGTGTGGCTAAATTAGCTTTCTGTTCTGACGTAATTCCACAAGCGGTTAGAATCAAGATACTAACCAAAAACAACATCGTTTTTCTGAAAACCATTTTTGCCTCACCATTCTGATATCCAAGTGCAACTCGTCCAGCTTTCTAATAAGAGCAGCTAAATCCGGGTCATCCGCGTTTACCTGAACCAACCGCAATTGTTCCATCGATTTGCTCCTATTTTGTACGTTCCCCGCATGCACGGGGCTGAATCCTAAAACAACATGAATTCTTCTTTTCGCTCTTTGCCGGCTTCGAGCAACTTTATGTAGAGAATTCTTTGATCGCTATCTTCCTTTTTCCCGATCGTGATTTGGAATGCCTTTTCATAACCTTTTTCTAATCTCCAGGCATGTCCGTTCCATCTGCCCGTTACTTTTTGATCGTCGGAAGCTACGATTTCGTCGTCATAGGTGAATTCTCCAAGCTCCGTGCTGATCGTGTTTCTCCGTGTATCGAGCGTGAATTCCTTTAAAACAGGCGATTCATCGTTGCGATACGAAATTTTCTCACCGTCTTTCCGTATCCGGATCTTAAAATCTTTTTGCTTGATCAGCTTCATGTATTGGTCCGATTGCTGCACGAACGTATACTCTTCTTCAGTGATCCCGAGTCTCTCGTCGTAAGGCATCGGTTCACCCTCTTCAAGGCTCGCTATCGTATTCAGATACCACTCCTTATGCTCGGCCAGACTTTCTTGCATTTGCCGGGTCACCCGCTCCATCTTTTTGCTTATCGCTCCGGGAAGACCGACAACCATCACTTCCGCGCTATAGCTACCATCGGTCAAGATCCCTTCAACGAAGCTCTTGATCGCTTCGTCTTCCGATTCCACCGCCGTTGATGCTTCCGCCGTGTTTAACTCTGCCTTTTCCGCGATTTCCGACTCCTTGTTGCGATCAGAATCCGTTGAACCGCAGCTAGATAAAAGAAACAACGATATTAAGAAAACGAGTGCTCTCACTTTCACTACTCCCTGACTCCCTCACACATCATTATTTATGTTCTTCGCATAGCTCTCCAGCTTGCTTATGGCGTAATCGAACAATAGGAACATGTACAACGAAGCTAGACCGTAAAGGATAACCTCAATCGTCAAATCATTTACGAATAGTTCCCATAGACCGGCCACGACTACGAACCCGGCTAGAGCGAGCGATAAGTAAACAGTAAGCACAATAACCTTATTATCGATCTTGGATACGGCGTGGTCGATGAACATCGATATCGGAGTCGCGATAAAACAGACGAACGCGAATACTAGGAAAAACACCGGAGAAACCAGCCAAAAGTACCTGTCGCCAGAATCGTCGGCGTAAGTCAGGAAAGCATAGATAGACACGATCATCGAAGTCAATAAAGCGCTCATCAATTTGCTCACTACGCTTCGTTTATTCAACCCGCTTGTCCTCCTAATGGTCGATGTCAGGCTGCATTTTCCGCCAACTCTTTAATATGCTCCATGACTTCCATATGCACGTTCCTAATGATGCTTCTAGTCCAAATATCGAAATATTGCGATGGCTTGACCTTCAGGTCGTACCAGCTGTTGCCGATCAAGGTGGTCGTCCCGTCCCCGTTATCTTGAAGCAGGAATTGCCCTTTGAGTAAGTTCAGATGGCCGATAATTTCGGGATCGTCGGGTTGTTCCGTAATTTCGAAAGTCAGCTTGGCGCCCGGCTCGAGCTCTACGATCTTCTCCTCGAATATCGCGCCGTTGCTGAAAATACATTGTCTGCTCGCCCCTACGTAATTCCCTTCCGCAATGGACTGAACCGGACTCGGGAGTCCGATCCGGAATAACCAGTAATCCGGCTCGGTTTCGATTCGCGGGAACGATACGACATATTGCCACACCTGCTCCGGACTCGCCTTAATCGTGATCCGGTCCGATACCATGTCGTTCGACGGCGTCACCGTAACGATATTGATTGCAAAGATGGCGAGGAACGATCCTAATACGCTGATTTTGAGCGTGTTTTTCTTGCTTCTGAACAGGAGCCTGCCTAGTAGGTGGCCCATCCACATAAATAGACCGATCAGCGGGGAAACGATAACCAAACAGATGACGCCTTCCCGCAAAATAATCGCGCATAAAAGAAGGCAAACCCCTAAGTTCAGCACTCCACACGCAAAAGCGTCTCCACCCGAGATCCGATCGACTTTCCAAAAATACGAAGCAATGACCCCCATCATCATCGGTAGCAGCACGAATTCGGATAAGAGGACTGTCCCCGTCTCGTCGCTGGCTAGTTGTAAGGCTAGAGTCGTGATCACCATACATAGGAAAGCAAACAGATTGGCCGCGATAATGCCCTTCCATATATCTTTTCTCTTCTCGCTCATTCAGGTGCTCCTCCGACAAATTTGGATAATATTTGTAACAGTATAACAAATAAAGATCCGCAACGGCTGCGGATCTGCGAAATAAGTCGATTATGCTTCACCAGATATAGGCTCGTCCTGAATTCCCATGTATTTCTCAATTTCCTTTTCGAAAAAAACAGCCTGCGAGCGATCGTAGATTCCGGAAAGTAATTTTAGTTTTTTATGGTTGTTCAGCACGGCGTTCAAACGATAACTTACGCTGTTCTTTTGCCTGACTTCCTCAACGTACAATTGAATAAAATCGCTTCGGTGAAGGGTCCTATTCCCTCTCCATGGAAGGGGGGTGTGCCTAATTCCCAATAGATCCGGGCTGACCGAAATGACCGTCTTATTCACGAATCCTGTAATAACGGAATAAGTAATCCCGATCCCCACTCCTACATGAAGTAAAGGAAACAGTGCAGCCATTGTGGGTACGCTGTCTCCCGACAGGAGCTGCTTATAAAATGAAAATAGAAATACGTCCCAGAATATAGCGAAAAATAATAAGAAGAATACCTTGCTCGAAAACCATCTCCTAGAGATGACTAGCTCGCCATAGCGATCTTCCATGCTGATTCCTTCGGGGATTGGATTGATCATAGCTACACCTTCTCCCATTTCGTATTTAATATCCCTCTTCCAACGTTCCACTTGGCAAGTCAGCGATTAATAAAAACTTGATAGAGAATAGGCAGTTGCCCCGCCAAACCATCTGCTTCGATGATCTCTTCATGCTCGGAATAATCGATTGCGTGGTCTTTATAGAACTTGTTCCAGAATCTGACCGCTGCCGTATTATTCTTTACTTGCGCTACTTTAACCCGGCCTTTGAATCGTTCCAACACTTGTTCCACCGACAGCTTGGCCAGACTCATGCCGCGGTACTTTTTCAGCAGAAATAACTCTTGGATGGAATAATCGATACCTTCATCGACGAACGGTTGCGAGGTAACTAAAATAAAGCCTACGTTTCTGTCGCCATGGCGAATGAAAAACGGATGAAGCTCGGCTCTTTCCAGGTATAAATAGGTGTTCGTCGGATCGAATTTCCCGCCCTTTGGATCTTCGCCTGTAAAGGGTGACAAGTCATACAAATATAGATTGTATAGGTTCAGAAATTCTTGTTTCTGACCTTTGGTAATTCTAGCTATTTGGATGGACATGCTAGCCTCTTTCCGCCCTTTGCATTCTGTTTGTATTACTATCAAGCCTTGTACCTTATGTTTACATTGATTGAGGTCTGTATAAAACTTGAAAGCTTGTCTCGTAATTGAGACTTCTCGCTAACATTCCAATCAATACAAAATCTCTCTATTTTATCTATAGTTTCTTTCCTTAATAATTCTAGACTTTTTGATACTTTAGAAATTTCAATTAAACCATAAATTAAAACCGCTGTTGAAATAATAAATATATAACTGACATAGGGTTTACTTAACATAGTCTGAAAAAGCGAATAAAAACTAAATCTGAACTTAAAGAGAATAAACACTTCTAAAGAAAGAGAAACCATAAGCATAATACTTAATTTATTCATTCGAACTTTCCTATTTCGTAATTCAATTAATAATTGCTTTGAATCGTTAGAGATCGGAAACGAATTCAGCTCATCAATAAAGTTATTAAGCTGCATTTCATACACCACCTTTTTATTAGTGTATGAACCAAGCCTTCTGAGTTTTCCGGTTTTATATGATTTCTTGTTTATCGACTTTTTGCTTTTAATTCGATATCATATTCAATTTGCTTTAATATACTGCTTCGGTCATGAGAGACATCGTAATACGTTATATTATGTTTCCGGAACGACTCCTCAAATAACTTATTACGACTTACTAAAGCCTCTGAATAATTCAATAGTTCATTATCATTCAAATAATAAGTCCAATCTAATATGGTGTCATACTTCTTCATTGTCTTATATATATCTTCTGCAGTTTTATTTGGATAACATATCCCAACAACTATAAAGTCATCTACTGTAAAATATTTATAGAACTCATTTAAGTCTATATCGCTGCCTTCAATTACATAATTAATGCCTTTCTTCCTTGGGGTATGATCGTTGAGCTCTTTTAAGTATTCAATTAAAAATGGAGTAAACTTGTCTACTTCCATTATTCCATCAGAACTTTTTACAACTTTAAAATCGGAATATGCCTTTTTAATTGCTTCGACTATAGAATCTAATTGAATTAAGTTGTATCTTAGTTTCTTACAAGTTTCAAAGGCTACTGTGGATTTCCCTGCTCTCGGCGTGCCCGTAATAATGATATTCTTGTTTGTTTCATGTAAATATTTGATTCTCTCCATTAGGATCTCTCCGACCTTGAATGATTCTAATCATGAGCAACTTGTCTGCCGAAGCGTGAATATGATGTTTAGTTGAAGGAGCCGACTAACCCTCGAATGTTTTCAGTGACTTTAAATTTATCTCTTTAATGAAGAACATTCCGATATATTTATATTTTATATATATCGATTTAATCTTTTCTTCAGATTCAATCCTCAAGTAATAATTACTACTACTTATGTCTTTCTCATTGTCTACCTTTTCTTTTGTTTTTGCTCTTGGCTTTAATTTCACTGTCTTTATCTCTGATGTTACACTCTGAGCATCATCAAAAGATGCGCTTCGTATAGCCGTTAAAGAGTTAATTAAACTAATTTCAATGTGATCTGGTTTAGCAGATTTATTTATTGAAACATTAATTAATTCAATGTCTCGCAGACCATGATTTTCTAATAATAGAATGATGCTTTGTTCACTTTGTGTGTTCGATTGTACTAATCTTTGAATTTCCAACTCATCTGAACCTCTAATGAATATATAACAAAAGACAAATGAAAATAATAAAATTGAAAGTACAATTGAAATGATTCTATTCCCCAATATAATAGACCCTCCAGTTGCACTTCTCCCCTGTGATTGAACGGTGTTATGCGCAGTTACTGTCTTCTTAGAAATACTTAAATCTGCACTTCTCTAGCCCCTCATAATATACGTGATCCTCCAATTGCCTTCTATTTTACCTACTGTTATTAACAAAGGAATTGATTCATTATTGAGACTAGTCTCTACTTCTAATACCTTGCTGTCATCCATTCCCATTTCTTGTTGAATAGAAGAAAGCTTTTTCTCCATTACTTTAATGATCTTTATATCACTATACTTTTGGGTTATTTTCATAGATTTCAGTCTATCCAAGCTTTCTTCCCAATCTTGGTCGTTAAGAGTTATTTTTAAGTCCATGAGTTCCGGATAAGACGATATCAATGCCCTCAGTCGATATTCATCCCAATATTTCATATAGGATAAAAACATAGTGATAAAATCATGCTCAATATTGTCAGGAATTGGGGCATCGGAATTAAGTTGATATGCCTGAAGGTAGTTGAAATAATTAGTTATATCATTAGCCTGATAATTTTCAATAATAGGAAAGCATTTTAAAGCATTATCAAAACTATTCTCATTTACTGCATTAAAGAATTCTTTGACTACTACCTCATAACTAGAAAATTCGTCTCCATCAGGTTGAGGAATATTATGTATCATATTATCTATAAATTTATCTGAAGCTCCAGGTTGAACCGATTGATTATTATTTGTTTTATTGCATGCGATAAGAAATAAGGAAATAAATAGAAATATTACAACTGTCTTAGGCTTGAACATAATTTGCCTCCTAGTAAATACAATGTAGTCTTTCAGTAATTGCGCATAACGTTGTTAATTACGAACCCCGCCCACCTTAATTGGAATATATTTGTAACCAGTATAGCATCCCCCACTGGAAAATACGTTAAATTCTATGCAAATTTCGACATTACCCGTGCGTGAATCTAATCCGAGAGCCTCTCGCCCCTTAGTCTCCCTCCTCAAAACCCCACAAAAAAAAGACCCGCAACGAATGCGGATCCTTACACTTTGTCCCTCTCTGATATACCCTCGTGCCCTTGAACTCACCTTGAACTCACCTTGAACTCACCTAGAACTCACCCACGAACCCTACACCTTAATAGCCGAAGTCCAGCCCCAGAAGAAGCCGTCCCGGTCCCAAGCGGCTTTGCCGCCGTGCATCTTCTTGAACGCCTTCTTCACTTCTTTGTCGATCGACTCGTGGCCGGCCTCGTTCACGTAGATGAACGAATCTCCGAAGTTGCTCCGAATATAAGCTACCGCTTCCTGTTGGTGCAGCGTTCCCGCCGTGCGCATCTGGTTGAACATCCAGGACGCGACATCATCCGCCGTAATACTCATTGTTTATTGCCCTCCCGTACCTAAAAGGTTGTTAAAAAACCCATATTCCCCGCGCCCCCCGCATATATAATGGCATCACCGAAGCGGGAGGCCTCGTCCAATGGGCGTTATTCATTCGGCGCGCATGCGCACGCTCGCCTTTGCGATCTTGTTACTGTGCTTATCTTTCATGCTGACCCTGCCTGCCTATGCGGCGGAGGCCAAGACGGAGGAGCAGTTCCAGCTAGCCGACAAGTACACCAAGTACGCGCAATTCATCGTCATCGACAAAAGCGAAAACAAACTCTACTTCTTCGAGCTTGGGGAACTAGTCAAATCTTTTCCCGTCGCTACCGGCCTTAAACCGTCCTACACGCCCGAAGGGCTGTTCAGCATCGTCGAGAAGATCAAAAACCGTCCCTACTACAAAGGACACATCAAGGGCGGCGATCCGAAAAACCCGCTCGGCGACCGCTGGCTCGGACTCAAAGTAATCAAAAACGGCAAAACCTCGTACGCATATGGCATCCACGGCACGAACAACGAGAAGTCGATCGGAAAATACATCAGCCAAGGCTGCATCCGCATGCACAACAAGGATGTCCACTGGTTATACGACCAAGTCGCGAACAAAACGCCGGTACTCATTCAGAAGTAAGTGACTCAAGCCTGATGCAAGCTGCTATAAAATCCTCCCGCCGCAAGCAGCTGGGAATGCGTGCCCCGCTCGATAATCCGTCCGTCCTTCAACACTAGAATCTGGTCCGCCTTGCGAATCGTGTTCAGCCGATGGGCGATCACGAAGCTCGTGCGGCCTTCCATTAGACGGTACAAGCCCTCTTGAATTTTAATTTCCGTCACCGTATCGATGCTGCTCGTCGCTTCGTCCAACACGAGGATCGACGGATCGGCGAGAATCGCCCGGGCGATCGCAAGCAATTGCTTCTGGCCTTGGCTGATGCCGCTGCCGTCGCCCTTCAGCACGTGCGAGTACCCGCCCGGCAGCCGCGAAATGAAACCGTGCGCGTTCGCGTGCTTCGCGGCTTCCTCGACTTCGGCATCCGTTGCGTTCAGCCGCCCGTACCGGATGTTATCGCGAATCGTTCCTTCGAACAAGAACGAGTCCTGCAGCACGAACGCCATGTGCGAACGCAGGCTGTCCCGCGTGATCGACGTAATATCGTGACCGTCCACCGTAATCGTGCCGCCGTTCGAGTCGTAGAACCGGGCTAGCAGCTGGATAAGCGACGTTTTGCCCGCTCCCGTCGGCCCGACGATGGCAATCGTCTCGCCCGGCTTCGCGGTGAAGCTGATATCCTTGAGCGTATTGTCCGCTTGCTCGTCGTAAGCAAAGGACACATTCTTGAACGCAACCTCTCCCCGCACCGCGTCCAAAGCTTTCGCATTCCCCTCGTCCGCGCTCTCCTCGCGTTCGTCCAAAATCTCGAACACCCGCTCGGCGCCCGCGATCGCGGACAGTAGCGTATTCCACTGGTTCGCCAAGTCGTTCAGCGGCCTCGTGAATTGGCGGGCGTACTCGACGAACACGATAATCGTGCCGACGGTAACGATATCGTGAATGGCGAGCACGCCGCCCACTCCGGCGATGATGGCGAAACTCAGATTATTGAGCCCGTTCATCAGCTTCGGAATAAAACCGGATATCGTCTGCGACCAGAAGCCGGACAGCTTAATACGGTCGTTACGCTCCTTGAACTCCCGCCGCACCCGCTCCTCCTGCGAGAACGCCTTGACGATGCGCTGGCCGGACAGCGTCTCCTCGATGAAGCCGTTCAGCTCCCCGAGATTTTGCTGGCGTTGCTTGAACAGTGAGCCCGTCCTTCTCGTAATCCACCGCATGCCGTATACCATGAGCGGAACGATGAGGAACGTCACGACGGTGAGCAGCCAGCTCAGCTTCAGCATGACGGATACCGTGCCGACAAGCATAAGCGCGCTCGAAAATAGTTGGATCGCCGAGCTCGCGAGCGTGGAGCTGACGTTGTCCATGTCGTTCGTCATCCGGCTCATGAGCTCGCCCTGGCGGCGTCGGCCGAAGAACGGAATAGGCAGCCGATGAAGGCGGGTGAACAGATCGATACGCATCCGAAGCACCGTCTCTTGGGCGATGCGTATCATCCATACGCTCTGCACATAGCCGATAATGGAGTTCAGCACGTATACGCCGGACAGCAAGGCGAGGAATCGAACCCACGACTGTCCTCCCGGTCCGCGCAAGTAGTCGTCGACGGCTTGCCCGATCATGTACGGACCGAGCAGCGACAGCCCCGTCGTAACGATGACGAGCAGCAAAACGACGCTGATGCTCAGCTTGCGGTAAGACAAGTAGTTCCAGAGGCGTCCTACCGTCTGACGCCAATCTTTCGCTTTCTGCACGGGACGGCGACCGCCCTGGCTACCAGCCGGCGCCGATGCTCCCCGCAATTCTATACGCGGGCGAGGGTAGCGGAACGGATCAGTGAACGTCTGACGCATGAGCCGCCACCTCCTCTCCGGATTGCGATTCGTAGATGCGCCGATAGAGCCTGTCCGAAGCGAGCAGTTGCTCATGGCTTCCTTGCGCGAGCAGCCTGCCCTCGTCCATGAGCAGGATAAGGTCGGCGGCTGCGGCGGTCGATATTTTCTGCGTAATAATCAGCTTCGTCGTGCCGGACAACCCGCCGAGCGCTTGCAGCAACGCCGCCTCGGTGCGGGTATCGACGGCGCTCATGCTGTCGTCGAACAGCAGGAACGACGGCCGCCGAACGAGCGCGCGCGCGATGGACAGCCGCTGCTTTTGGCCGCCGGACAAGTTCACCCCGCGCTGTCCTAGCTGCGTGTTGTATCCGTCCGGAAATTGCGCGACCGTCTCGTGAATTTGCGCGAGCTTAGCCGCCGCAACGATTTCCTCTTCGGTTGCGCCGTCTTTGCCCCATCCGATGTTGTCTCGGATCGAGCCGGTGAACAGCAACGACTCCTGCGGCACGTAGCCGATCGAGCCGCGCAGCCTATCCAGCGACACATTGCCCGCCACTTCGCCGCCGATGCGAATAATGCCGCTATCCGGCTCGTAAAAGCGCACGATCAGCTGCATAAGCGTCGACTTGCCGGAGCCCGTCGCGCCCATGATCGCGACCGTCTGGCCAGGCGCGACACGGAACGAGACGTTTTCAAGCGACGGCGCCTCCGTCTGCGGATAGCGGAACGTCACGTCTTCGAAGCTAAGACCGCCTTCCAGTGGCCGCTCCATTTCCGCAGACTTCACGCCGCCAGCCTCCGCGATCTCCTCGTGTTCCGCCGTCGTAAGCACTTCCTCGACCCGCTGCGCGGAAGCTCTCGCCCGCGACACTGTGCTCACGATCGAGCCGAGCATCGACATCGCGATCGTCGTACGGAGCGAGTAGTTCACGATCGCGACGACTTCGCCGAGCGTGGCGGTTCCGACCTGAATTTCCTTGTGCCCGAACCACAGCACCGCGATAATGCCCGCATTCATGAGGAACACGATGAACGGCTGCGTGAACTCGGTGAGCGTCATCGCCGATACCGAGCTTCGCATCAGCTCGCTGCCTTGCTTAGCGAACCGCTCGCCCTCCACGTCCCGCCGGACGAAAATCCGAATGAGCCGCATGCCCGTGAAATTTTCCTGCATGACGCCGTTCAGCGTATCGAGCCTCGTCTGCACTTTGCGGAAGAGCACCGACGCTTTTTTCATGACGTACATTACGAACCCGACCAAGATCGGCACCGTCACGGCGAGCAGGAATCCAAGCTGCGCGTGAACGACGAGCGCCATGATCATGCTTCCGACGACGAGCAGCGGCATCCGAAGGAAAAACCGCAGCCCCATGAACACGACGTCCTGCAATTGGTTCGCGTCGTTCGTCAGCCGCGTGATCAGCGACGACGTCGGAAAACGGTTAAAAGCCTTATACGCCATCCCTTGGACTTTGGCGTACAAAGCTTCCCGAATATCGTAGCCGAGGCTTTGGCTCGCGTGGCCCGCCACGAACGAGCTCGTAATGCCCGCCGCGAAAGCCGCAAGCGCGCCGAACGTAAGAATGCCGCCCCACATAAGAACGACGGACATATCGTGCTTCGCGATGCCTTGGTCGATGATTTTGGAGATGAAATACGGCTGCATAAGCTCAGCCAACAACTCGACAAGCATGAAGCAGATCGCCGTGCCTGCCGCCAACCGATACGTGTTAAGAAATTTGAAAAAAGTGCGCATAGCTGTTTCCTTTCACTGGAAGTTGAGAGCCGCTAGTTCTAAGCTCACCATAGCGAATCCGTTAACGGGATGCAAGAGACATGCGATGCGATTATTTGAGTCGATACCCTTGCCCTTCGAGTGGATTCGCGCTGTGCGAACATGGTATGATACGGAAAGTGAACAAGCATGCAAGGGGGAACCGAAGTTGATCGCGGCAAGAAGACGGACAAGCTTCGCGGTATTGGCGCTGATCGCCCTGCTGATTGTAGCGGGATGCGGCAAGCGCGACAATTCCGGCACGAACACGAACGACGTGAACGGCGCGAATGGCTATGAGGCGTCGGCAACAGCTTCACCATCAGCTTCATCACCAGCTTCAGCTTCACAACCAGCAGCAACCAATTCAGAGGAGGCGGACGCCACGAGTACCGTAGACACATCCGGCAACAACCCGATCGTCACGATCGAAATGGACAGCGGCAAGACGATCAAAGTAGAACTGTATCCTAAAGTAGCGCCTAACACCGTTAACAACTTCGTATCCCTCGTACAAAAAGGGTTCTACGACGGCACGATTTTCCACCGCGTCATCCCGGGCTTCATGATCCAGGGCGGCGACCCGGACGGTAACGGCATGGGCGGTCCAGGTTACGGCATCAAAGGCGAATTCACGAAAAACGACTTCAAGAACGAACTGAAGCATACGAAGGGCGTTATCTCGATGGCGCGTTCGGGCAACCCGAACTCCGCGGGATCCCAATTCTTCATCATGGTCGCTGACGCTCCGTTCCTGGATGGTGACTATGCGGCTTTCGGCAAAGTAACCGAAGGCCAAGACGTCGCGGACGAGATCGTCAGCGTGCCGACTGGCTCGCAAGATCGTCCTAAGACGCCACCGGTCATGAAAAAAGTAACGGTAGACTTGAACGGCTACGAAGCTGCGGAGCCTGAAACCGTTAAGTAAGCTTATGCGTTAGTTAAAGGCGGGGGAGCTTTGGGGCTCCCCCGCCTTTGTTGTGTTCCGGATTCCGAATCGGAGTGGACGGACACTGAGGACGCTATTCGGCGTATTTCAAGCTATTCCGGCCGATCGCCGGACACAACAGCTCTTATTACTCGCCAACACTCCACATTTCCCGCCAATCCACACGAATAACGCCCCTCATGTCCGTACTGCCTACTAAACTCGCTACTTTCCTACGAATAACGCTCCTACGGTCCGCCGGGAGGGGGTTCGGTGTCGGTGTCGGTGTCGGTATCGGTGTCGGTGTCGGTATCGGTGTCGTGTCGGTGTCGGTATCGGTGTCGGTGTCGGTATCGGTGTCGGTGTCGGTGTCGTGTCGGTTTCCGCAAAAACGGCGTTCGTTCCCCGAACCAGTGTTCAACTGGTAGGGAGAACGAACGCCGTTTATATTTTTCCTTAGAGCTCACCCGAGCTCGCGCAACCGATCGGCCAGCACCTTCATCATGCCCTTGAGCGCATCGATCTGCTGGAAGCAGAACGAGAATACCTGCTGACGGCCCAGCTTGAGCAGCACCGTGCGTTCGACCGCCGTGCAATCCGCGGAGCGCGGTCCGCTGTCGATGATCGCCATCTCGCCGAAGCATTGGCCGACGCCGAGCACCGCCAGCTTCTCGGAGCCCCGATGCACTTGTATGCTGCCTTCGATAATGCCGAACATCGAATCTCCATGCTCGTCCATGCGGCAGATCGCTTCTCCGGGCGCGTAGACGACTTCTTCAACCCGGTTCGCGAGCCGGACGAAGTCGTCTTGGGACAAATGCGCGAACAGATCGATCTTCTGCAAGACGAGCACTCTGCGCAAAATCACTTCGTTCGTCATATCGGCATTCGTCTCGTTAGAAGGCCGTTGGTCCTCATCGTTCAAGCGTTCCTCCGCTACAGCGACTGTCGGCGATTCGCTTGTCGCCGCGGCTTCGACCGACGCTTGCCGTCCTTCGGCTTCAGCCTGCCGCCGTTGCTCCATCGCGGAGCGAAGCTTGCGGGACAGCCGTTTCATCATTTCGAGCGCCAACTCCGTCCGATCGAACAACGCCTCGTAGAAGTCGGAGGAGCTAAGCCGCAGCAACTGCACGTCCGTCTCCGCGCGGACCGTAGCCGTTCGCAGCCTTCGCGTCAGTATCGCGGTCTCCCCGATATGCTCGCCAGGTCCCCGTTCGGCTAACAACGTCTCTCCGCGATATACGCCAGCTCGCCCTTCCCGGATCATGAATAGCGAATCCCCGGGGTCTCCCGCGGCGAACAACCGCTGCCCTTCGGCAATGTCGATCACTTGCAAATAATCGACGAGCGGCAACAAATCTTTGCTCTTGAACCCTTCGAACAAGCTGGAGCTTCTAAGCATGTGCAAGCGGGTCATCCGCTCGCGCAGCGCTTCGCCTTCGGCGGCGTCGACGAACGGGAGGCCGCGTCTGCCCGAGTTGTCCGCTGCCGCTCCGATGGCGGAAAAACGAATCGTCTCGCGCAGCATCTCGTCGCCATGATCGTAAAGCCAGATGAGTTGATCCTTCGTTACGTTCTTGTCCCCATTCGCTCCAGCCGTGCGCGACGCGAGCATCCATTTGGTCAGCTCCGTCCGGACTTCGCCCTGCAACAGCTGATCTATGACTTCGGCCGCGTTAGCTTGACGCCTTGCGTCGCCCTCCGACCACCCGAGGTAGACGGCATCGATCGTATTCGGGTCATGAATCAACCCCAGCAAGCCGAATACCCGTCTGATCAACGAAGCTTGCACTTGCTCCGCGGCAGCCTTCAACTCCGAATCGTTAGCTCTGCGCGGCATCCAATCCGTATTCTCGGCGAATCGTCCATAGTGATCGAGCTCGATTAACGTCAACCGCCAGACCTCGGCCGCATCGATCTGCAGTTGCTCCCGCTCCATCGCTTTCATCGCTTCCAATAGCCGATCCCGCATATCGAAGCTCGCCGACTCATAGTGACGAAGCAGTATAGAAAACGCCAGTTGCGTTCCGATCCGTTCGAATACTTTTGGCACGTGCATTGAAGCCGACTCGCCTGACAAATAAGGCTCTAGCAACGGCAAGACGGCTTTATCCTCGTAAGCCGCCAACGCTTCGATCGCTTCTCGGCGAGTCCGGCTTTCCCGCAGCAGCGGCACGATGTACGGCACGAGCTCTGGAACGACCAGTTGTCCGGCCGACTGCAGCGCGCATCTGCGCACTTCCGCCGACGCGTCCTTCAGCATCGGAATAAGCGGCTTGTAAAATTCCCTGATTCCGATCCGTCCGAACAGCGATGCCATCGCCGTACGTTCATTGTCTTTCCAGCTCTCGATAAGCGCCTTCAGCGTTCCGACCGCGCGGAACATGCCTTCGATGCCGTAGTACTTGATCAAGCCCGCGATAGCGCCGGCTCTAATCTCTACTTGCTCCGCCTCAAGCCGCTCGGTCAACGCTTCTAGGTTAGCATCCTGACCATAGGCGGCGAGGGCGATCAGCGCCTGTGCTTTGACGCTGTCCTGCACTTGCTCCGTCAGCAGTTGCCGCAGCTCCGGCTCCATGCCGGCGGGAGTCGCCCGTTCGATGTATCGCAACGCTTCCACGCCGACGTCAGAAGCCTGATGGCGCAGCAATGCCGGCAAATAAGGCGATAAGTCGAACGCCTCCAAGCCGGATAACGTCCGGAACGCATACAACGCTTGCTGACGATCTGCACTGCCGAGCGCGCTTGCCAGAAGCCCGCGGCTGGCCGGGTCCATCAGATCGAGCTCCGAGTCCGCCAGCTCATTTCCGCGCGTCTCGAGCGTCGATAGCAGCATGCGCAAATACGCGCTTTTGACGCGGATCGCCGCGTATATGCCGACGCCTACGAGTGCCAAGACAATGAAGCTGAACTCCCGAATGCTGAGCAGCGGAGACAGGACAATCAGGCTGATGGCCGCAAGTCCCTTCGCGCCGTTACGTACGACGCCGTCGAGGAAGCTCTTCGCGCGGTTCCGGAATTCCGGCGAAATCGGGAACATAATGAGCTGGTTAACCGAGGAATAGATCGTGTCCCCGAGCACTTTGTCGCTCCCTTTGACGAGCAACGCTAGCGCTAGCACCGGGGCGAGCAATACGCCGATGCTTCCGGCGAACAACGCAATCGGGAAGACGAGAATCGACATCATGACCCCGAAGCGGCTGAGCAGCTTGCCCGCGACGAACAACTGCACGAGCAACGCGCACAAGCCGGAGAAGCCGTAGAAGCTTCCCATGAAGCCGGCCAACGCCTCGTTTTGCAGCGAGCCTCTAAGAATAACCTTGAATTGATAATCGATAAGCGTGAGGGAAATGACGAGAGCCGCGGATAGAATCGCGATGTACCTAAGATGGGGAACGCTAGCGAACAAGCCCGCGCCCTTCTCTTGCGACTGCTTCGCTTGCTTGTCCTTCGATCCGGCCGAGGAGTTGCCGAACGTCTCGTTCGGCGATGCGACCGTGCGGTTGATTCTGACGACGGAACTTAGCGCCAACAGCTGCAATCCGGCATAGACGAACAGCAAATTATCCGTACCGATAAGAGGTACGAGCAGCTTCAGCCCGAATCCGCTGAGGATCCCGCCGACGATGCCGCCGCTGCCGACAAGCGGAATCGTGCGCTTCGCCTTGCGCTGATCGAGCACGGACGAGGCGAACTGCCAGAAGCACACGACCATAAGGAAGTTGAAGATGTCGTATACGACATAGACGACGGGATATACCCACCTAAGCTCCAATCCGACTCCGACGCGTGACAGCAGCACCAAGCTCGAAACGAGCGGAATAAGCAACAAAAGCAGCCGATCCAGGCGGATTCGGCTGCCGTATCTTTGAAATAGAAATCCGACGAGAATTAATGACGCCGCTTGCGGCAAATACATCATCGAAAGCTGAGAAGCATCGAAGTGAGACAAGAACAACGTATCCGCAGCCGTTCTCCCTACCGTCGAAGCCGATACGACGCAGAACAAATAGACGAACAACCAACGCACGCGCGCGCCGTCTACTCCTGCCTGTCCGAATTCGCCGAGCGATAACCGCCAAGACTTGCCGCCATTTTTACTCATCCGACACCAAACTCCCTTATGTACAATCCCATTAGGTAAATTGTACTACAAGAGCGTCCGGAAACCTATATCCCTAGCTTAGCTTTTACAATACTTTGGACAAAAATGCGCGGGTGCGCTCCTGTTTCGGCGCCTCGAAAACTTGCTTCGGCTCGCCGATCTCCACGATTTTGCCTTGCTCCATGAAGACGATCCGATCGCCGACCTCGCGCGCGAAGCCCATCTCGTGGGTCACGACGACCATCGTCATGCCTTCTTTGGCCAGTTGCTTCATGACGGCAAGCACTTCGCCGACCATCTCCGGATCCAGCGCGGACGTCGGTTCGTCGAACAGCATGACCTTCGGCTCCATCGCCAACGCCCGCGCGATCGCGACCCGTTGCGACTGACCGCCGGATAACGAGCTCGGCTTCGCGTCGGCTTTTTCGGACAAGCCGACTTTGGCAAGCAACTCCAACGCTTTCGCGCGCGCCTGCTCCTCGGTCTGCTTCCGTACCTTCATCGGCGCGAGCATGATATTCTCAAGCACCGTCTTGTGCGGGAACAGATTGAAGTTTTGGAACACCATGCCGACTTCGGCGCGAATTTCCTCGATCTTCGTTCTCTTATCGAATAGCGACTGCCCCTCGATCAGAATGTCGCCCGACTCCGGCTTTTCCAGCAGGTTCAGACAACGAAGGAACGTCGACTTGCCCGATCCGGAAGGACCAATGACAACGACGACTTCCTGCCTCCGAATTTCGATGCCGACCTCTTGGAGCACGACGTTCTTACCGAACGCTTTGGATATATTCTTAACTTCTATGATCGGATTCATGGGCATCACATTTTCCTCTCGACGAGTTTGAGTACCTTGCTCAAGGAATAGGTCAGCACCAGGTAGACTAATGCGGCGAACAAGTACGGCTCCCATACTCTTCCGTACTGCGCTGCCGAAGAACGTACCCAATACATCAGTTCAGGTGCTGCGATAATGGCCACGAGCGAGGAGTCTTTGATTAGCACAATGAACTCGTTGCCGAATGCCGGGATCATGCGTTTAATCGCCTGCGGCAAAATAATGCTACGCATAGCTTGACCTCTGGTCATCCCTAAGGATAACGCAGCCTCCGTCTGTCCCTTGTCGATCGACTGAATGCCTGCCCGATAGATTTCGGCCGTGTAAGCGGCTGAATTCAAGGCGAGCGCCATTACTGCCGCGACAATCGGGTCAGAATGCCCTAACAGTTGAGGGACGACGCCGAAGTGCACGATGAAAATTTGCAATAGCAGCGGCGTTCCGCGGAATAAGTGAATATAGCCTTGCGTAGGCAAACGCAAATACCATCTATGCGACATGCTCCCAAAAGCGATAATCAGTCCCAACAAAGACCCGAGAATGATCCCGCCGATCGAGATCTCGATCGTATAGAGCGTCCCTCTCATAAATAGCGAAAAATACTCCTGAATAATATGGAAATTAAAATCGCTCATCGGACACTTCCTTCCCGACTAAACTTTTATCGTTCTCTTCCGCAAAAAAAGCATGCGCAATGTTCCATTACGCATGCTTCCCAATCTCTTACTTCTGATTCAGCACGCCGGTCAAATCCGGTTCGCCGCCGATCCATTTTGCGTAAATTTCTTTGTACTTGTCGCTCTCCAATACTGTCTTCACCGCAGGCGCCAGCTTCGTTGCCAGCTCGCTGCCTTTAGGGAAGGCGATGCCATAGTATTCGGAAGCAAAGTTCTCACGGTCGATAATGCTCTTATACTTAGCTTTCGGATTGCTTTTCAAATATTCTTGAACAACGGCGATATCCGCGACCACGGCATCTACGCCATTATTATTCATCTCCATGAACGCGAGCGCGTTGCTCTCGAAACGCTTCAGGTCCGAGCTGCCTTCGCCCATAATGCCGGTCATTAGCGTATCCGCTGTAGTTCCGGTCTGGACGGCTACCTTCTTGTCTTTAAGATCAAGCGCGTTCGCGATCGTGCTATCTTCTTTGACTAAAATCATGTTCGTCGATTCGAAGTAAGCCGGCGAGAAATCGTAAGTTTCTTTACGCTTATCGGTAATCGACATGGCCGAAATGCCTCCGTCGAATTCCGTGCCTTGCTGCACGCTCGTGAGCAAAGTCTCCCAACCGATATTCTTAATGTCATACTGGAGACCAGCTTCCTTCATTACCGCGTCCAGGAAGTCTACGTCGAAGCCAACGATCTTATCCTTGTCCATGTTTTCCATCGGAGGGTAGCTAGCATCCGTCGCGAAGTGATAAACCTTAGTATCGGCGGGAGCACTAGCCGTAGCCGCGTTGTCTTTCCCTGCATTGTTATTTCCAGCATTGTCATTCTCTTTTTTGCCGCAAGCAGATACTACTAGAGCGAATACGATAACGATTATGGCAAATAGCCCACTTTTTCTCATGTGATGTCCCCCTAAGAATAACAAGTCATATTAAATGAAGTTTATCAAGCAACGAAGTCGCTTGCAACGTAAATCTCTTCCAGAATGTTATGCAAGTTGACATTAATAAATGAGAGCGATTTCATATGTTAAAAAAAACAAAAGCAGCCATGCCTTATTGCTAGGATCGCTGCCTTCGATATAGCCATTCTATGCTTTATTGAAAGATTCCCGCAACATAACATTACCATTAATAAGCGTCTTCTCGAACGGCCGCTCCGGATCCGCCAGCCTCATATATAACATCTCCACCGCACGCTTGCCCATCATCCGATTCGGTACGTGAATCGTGCTTAGGCTCGGCACCTGCAATTGCGGGTCGGTCTTTTCATCCGTATGGTCGAACCCGGTGACCACGACTGTGTCCGGTACCTTGATGCCCATCTTGACGAGCGAGTTCATCACGGTATACGCGATAAAGTCGTTCGCACAAACAAAAGCGTCAGGCAGCTTGTTGTGCGCGATCATCTGGTTGATTTCCCGTTCGATAATTACATATTCGTTCTCTTCGAGCTGCAACAGCGGATCTTCATTCGGGCTCGTTACGGGGAAGCCTTGCTCCTCCATCGTAATCCGGTAAGCGATCCAACGATCGTGGAAGCTTCGGGAATAACGAGGACCGCCGACGAAGCGAATGTCCTTGTGTCCGGCTTGTACGACGAGAGATGCCATTTGCCGCATGCAGTCGTAGTTGTTCATGAACACGGTGTCCGACGGAATCAACGTATCCTCGTGATCGACTAGCACGAACGGAATACCGAGATGGCGAATTTCGAGCAATAAGTTAGTCGCGATATAACCGATGCCGATCAAGCCGAGCACTCCGTTAGGGTTAATGCTCTTGAGCGAGCGCTCCGAGTAGTTCTCGGTCACCATCATGACGCCTACTTCGCGCTCGGCGAGCGCGGCGGAGACGCCGTCGATAATTTTGCCCCAGAACAACGACTCCCGGCTTTGGAAGCGAACGTTCGGCATCAATATGATGACCGTCCCTTTGGCCGTACCGTCGGCAGCTTTGTTGCCGCCTTCCGCGGAGAAGGTCGAAATTTTCTTTATCATCTTCGTCTTCCAGAAGTAACCTAACTCGTTAGCTGTCTGGACGATTCTCGTCCTCGTGTCTTCGGCAACGCCTGGCTTTCCGGATAACGCTTGAGATACCGCGAATTTAGAAACACCGACTTGCTCGGCGATTTGCTGCATCGTTACCTTTTTCAATCCGGCTCCACTCCGTTTTATGAACTAACGTTATTGTACCAGAACCAAACGAAATCGCCATGTCTATTCCTATCTTTTTCTGACGTTTATCATTCGCTAAATGGATTACATTTGTTTCCCTTTGAATTCTTTGGCGCTGTAGCCGGTGTACTCTTTGAATTTCTTATAGAACCAATCCAATTGGCGATAGCCGATCTCGTGCGCGATCTCGTAGATTTTCATATCGGTCGTCTTCAGGAGCTCCTTGGCCTTCTCCATGCGGACCTGAATCAAATATTCGTTAAAGGTTACGGATTGATAGGATTTGAACAATCTGCCCAGATAAGCCGGGTTCACGTAAAGCTTCTTCGCGATCGTCTTCAAGCAGACGCCGTCGCCGTATTCTTGCTGGAGCAGCAGCTTTGCTTCCTCCACGAAAGGATGGCTGTCCGGCTCATTGGCGTTCATCTCGTTGTCGACCGCCTGAAGCGCCGCGACGAGCGAACGGTTCAAATCAAGGAAAGTGCTCATCAAGTCGCCAACGCCGATCGCCGCGCGGACTTTCGCGTATTTGGCAACGTGCAGCCTAAAAATGCCGCGAACGTCTCCATCGACTCGTCGGTCAATTCTTTCTTGGAGCCGTAAAGGACGAGCCCCAGCGTACAGGAGCCGTTATAAAATACCGTGCCAGCTTTGCCGATCAAATCCTCCAGCACATTCATGACGGCGAATTGCGCGAGCTCTCGGTCTTGCGCCGAGGCCGCTTGTTCTTCGCGCCATTTCACGACCATCGTCCGCTGATAGCGCTGTACGGATTCCTCTCTGGATTCTGTTAGGTCTAACAACTGATTAATCGGACCCGGATAGGCCTTCGTCGTTTGGGCTGGAACCGCATTCATAACCGTCATCCATAACGCCCCCTTTTGGTATATCCTAATTTTACTATAAGTTATTCTAAATACAATATAATTTATGCTAACTTTATAAAATATTTTTCGATGCTATTTTCGGTTTATCGGCAAATTAAGCGCTTTCTTATAACGAAAAACGTTTTCTATGAAGATTGTAATGTTTTGTTATCCTAATAATTAAGAATGACCGGGAAGTTTTGTTGAAAAACAAAAATGCCATGCCGCATAGTCGGTATGGCGTCAGGCTGTCGAGAAGATTTTTTCACACAGTTTCCTAACAAATACCACGTAACTAAACAAACAACTCTTGCTTATCTTTTATCAAGTAGCACGGTAAAGACTTAACTTAACCAATATTCCTGAGGTGAATCTAATGTTAAAGAAAAGATTCAGATTATCCAGCATCGCGAACACACTGGCAATATTGGTGACTTTAATCAGCTTAATCACGTTTTCGGTATTAGGCACGATTATGTATACCTATGTAAAAGGCATGATCGTCGACAAGCAAGAAGAGTTAATCCAATCCAAGACGAATGCGATCGTGGAACAGATAGACGCCCTCTTCAAGGAAAAAGGCACGCTTGTTAAGCAAATGTCGACCAATCGCGTTTTTCAGAAGTATATAGAGACGACGCCGAATTCGGCCCAAGCGAAAACATCGCCTTACGCCGCCGAGACGTTAGCGACAATGGCAGATATCAAAGATTCGGACCCTACGCTTCTCGACACATGGGTAGCTAGTAATACTGCCAATGGCGGCAACGGCTTATGGTACGAGCATGATGACGTGGTGTCCGGCGCGGACTTCGTTCTGAACGTTCGTCCCTATTACGAACCCGTTCGCGCGGCGGATGGAGTCTACTTCTCCGATCCGTACGTAGACTCGTCTACCGGCAACATCAATCTGGGTATTTTCCATCCGGTGAAGGACAATAGCAATAAGTTTATCGGGTTCGTAGCGGCGGATATCGCGATGACGGCTATGCCATCCATTATGCAGAGCTACTCGTTAGGCGAATCGGGATACGCCATCTTGTTATCCAAATCCGGCGATATCCTATACCATCCGGATAAAGACAAGGTGCTGAAGGAGAAGCTTACGGACGACAAGGGCGAGCTTGGAGCAGTCGCCAAAAAGATGGTCGAAGGACAATCGGGACTTCAGCTGATCAACGATAATGGCGTAAACCGATACATCGGTTATGCGACAAGCAAGGATACGGGATGGTCGGTCGGCTTAACGATTACGCAAAAAGAAGTTATGAGCGACTTGAAAACGTTCACGATCTTGACCGTTAGCGGTTTCTCGATAAGCGTTCTCTTCTTGGTTATCATTACCTACTGGGCGCTACGTTACATACTGAGGTCGATTCCGCAATTGTTGGCTAAGCTCAAGCTGATCGAGAACGGCGATTTGACCGTGCAGTTCGACTCGAGCTCCGGCAATGAAATCGGTCAAATCGCGCAAGGAATCCGCAGCATGGTGCAGCAAGTGTACAATATGATTCGAACGATCGCCGATACTTCTCAAAGCTTGACGTCGTCGGCGGCCGAAATATCCCTCACGACGGAAGAAGTGGCAAGAGGCAGCATGCAGCAAGCGGAATCCGCGCAGACGGCTTCCGAGCTGGTGAAGGATCTGACGAATGCCGTAAGCGTCGTATCGAAGAGAGCGCAAGAAGCGGTCGAGTTGACGGAAAAGACGAACCGCGGCGCTTTGGCGGGCGGAGACGCCGTCCGCAAAACGATAAACAGCATGGATCACTTAACGGTGCGAATGTCCAACTTGGAGCAGGACTCGAACAAAATCGGCGACATTATCCAAGTCATTAACGAGATTTCGGAGCAAACGAATCTACTGGCGCTAAATGCGGCTATCGAAGCCGCGCGTGCAGGGGAACAAGGCAGAGGCTTTGCGGTAGTCGCGGACGAAGTTCGCAAGCTGGCGGAACGAAGCGGCGAAGCGGCGAAGCAGATCGCGGCGATCATTACCGGCATGCAGCACAGCACGCAGGAGAGCGTCAAAGCCGTAACCGAGACGGCGGACCTCTCGCGTCAGACGGGCCAAGAGCTCGAACGAATCGTGAACATGGCGGGCGAAGTGGCGCGTCAGTCGGAGGAGATCGCTAGAGACAGCCAGAATCAGTCGGTCAAAACGGCAGAGGTCATGAGAGAGATCGAATCGATCGCGGCCGTAAGCGAAGAAGCGGCTGCGGCGGCCGAGCAGACGGCCAGTTCCTCCCAGACGCTGACCTCGCTGTCCGAGTCCTTGAACAGCGTCGTTAAGAGATTCAACGTTTAGTCATTATATTAGAAAAGGGGCTGTCCCAAAAGGTCATTTAGCTCGCTAAAAGACAGCTCGCATGGAAGAAGATAGATC